>NZ_AJMT01000044.1:0-51903 GCF_000260655.1 Neisseria sicca VK64 | reverse complement strand
CTTGAATGCGTCCGATTTTGTCGTAAACGTAATTAAGGACACCGCTTCTTTGGTCGGCGCTTTGGATCAGGTTGCCGGCTTTGTCGTAGGCGTAGCGGCGGTTGACGGCGCCGCCGGCCAGCGGGTTTTGTTTGCCGCGGGGTGTTGGTGTGCCACTCCAGACGGTACGCTGGCTTTTCAGACGACCCATGGGGTCGTAGTCGTACAGGCTGCTGATGCTGCCCTGGGTCCTTTGGATTTCGCGGTGCAGTTTGTCGCGTTCGATGTCGGTGATGACTTCGCCGTCGAGGCTGATTTGGTGCAGGTGTCCGCTGCCGTAGTAAAGGTAATCGATATGGCGGCCGTCGGGCAGGATGGTGCGGATGCGGTTGCCCAGCGGGTCGTACTGGTAGCCTACGGTGGCGCTTTGGCCGTTGTGGACGGTGGTTTCGCCGATGAGTCGGTCGAGTTCGTCGTAGGCGAGTTCGACGCTGCTGTGTTGGTTGCGGGCTTTGGTCAGGTTGCCGGTAACGGGGTCGTATTCGAAACGGGTGCGGTTGATGCCTTCGTCTTTGCTTTGTCCGTTGCGGCCGGAGACTTTGCGGCTTTGTTTTTCGATCAGTTGGCCGAGGATGTTGCGTTTGAACCGGTGGATGTGCCAAGTCTCGGGACGGTCTTTCAGACGACCTTGATCGGTGCTTTGACCGTATTCGGTCTGTTGAATCAGTTGTCCGGCGGCATCGTAGCCGTAGGCGGTGATTTTGCCGTCCCAGCCGGTTTCTTGGATCAGGTTGTCGGTCGGATCGTAATCGAGACGGTAGGTTTCGCCGTTTTCGTTGGTGAGGACGGTCAGACGGCGGGCTTTATCGTAGGCGTAGGCGAAGGTATGGCCCAGGGCGTTGGTGCGTTTGAGCGGCAGTCCGTCCACTGCGAGTTCGTAGGCGGTTTTGGCGCCGAGTCCGTCGATGTGGGCGGTCAGCCGGTTGAGGCGGTCGTATTCGAAGGTTTCGTGACTGCCGTCGGGATAGTCGGTACGGACGGGGTTACCTGCTGCGTCGTAGTGGTGTCGGGTGGTATGGCCCAACGCATCGGTAACGGTTTCGAGATCGCCGTATTCGGTGTAACCGAAGCGGGTGGTTTCGCCGGTACAGTCGGTGAAGCTGACGAGTTGGTCGAGGGTGTCGTAGTGTAGGTGTCGGGTTTTGCCTAAGGCGTCGGTAATGGTTTCGGGCAGCCATCGGGCGTTGTAACCGTAGCTGGTGGTGTAACCGGCGGGGTCGGTAATGCTGACGAGGTTGCCGCGTCCGTCATAGGTATAGGCGGTAATCCTGCCTGCGGGATCGTTGACGGCAACCGGCAGGTTGAGGGTTTCGTGGTAGTCGATTTGGGTGCTGCTGCCGTCCGGCGCGGTAATGGCGATGACGTTGCCTTCGGTATCGTAGAGATAGCGGGTTTCGCGTCCGAGGGGGTCGCGTTCTACGGTAATGCGGCCGTAGCTGTCACGTTCGCTGTCGCTGCGTTGTCCGTCGGCATCAATGCGGTAGACGAGTTCGCGGTTTTCGTCGAAACCGTACACTTCCGTCCGTCCCAATGCGTCGGTAACGACGGTATGGTCTTTGCGGTAGTCGAACGTCCATTCTTCGCCGAGGTTGTTGCTGCTTTTGAGCACTTTGCCGTCGGTGTCGTAACGGTCGTATTCGTAGCGGGACACCAGTCCGTCGGGCTGGCTGTGTTCGACCATGATGTGGTTGCGGTAGGCGAAACCGCGCAGTTTTTTGCCGTCGCGTCCGTAAACGGCGGTCAAATCGCCATAGCCGTCATAGTCGTAACGCACCAGTTCCTTGCCGTTGAAGGTGACGGAGGTGAGGCGGTTGACGTAGAAACGCTCGTCTTCGGAAACGAAGACGTCCCGTTCTCCGGCAGGGTCGAAGTCGGGATCGTTGTCATTCAGACGGATAGAGGAGAATACGGGTTGGAAGTGTCGGCCGCTGCCGTCGTAAATGCTGTGCGGCAGCCCGTTGTCGTCGTAGCAGAGGCGGATATGGCGGCCGTTGCGGTCGAGTTGGGCGACCAGTTGGAAAATGCCGCAGCCGGAATCGACTTCGGCAAACAGCAGCCGTGCACCGCCGTCGGGGGAGGCTATTTGGTAGAGGTCGTCTGAAATCTGTGAAAAGAAGATTTGTTCGTAAGGATCAAAATAGGCGTCATCCAGACCGTAGGGGTCTTCCTCAGCGGAAGCAGGTCTTGGTGCGGCCTCTTCCTCATATAGATCGTCTTCATCTTCGTCGGCTGCGGAATAAGGCTCTTCCGCTTCGTCGCTGATATCCGGCAACGAAATTTCCCTGCCCTGCTCATCAATATAAAGGAAACCGTCGGCAGTCCGGACAAGACGCATGGAGAACGGCAGCGACCAACCTTGTCCCAGCCAGCCGTTGCCTATTTGGTCGGAATAGTAGCTGCGCTGCCAAACAAGGGGAAGCGGGGAATCGAAGGCAAAGTCGGTCTCGGTATCGTCAAATAGGACTTTGATACCGAGCACTGCGTTTACGGGGTTACCGATAGCAGCAGCTACCTTACAAGGAATACAGTGGCCATGACCCGAGGTAACTACCCCGCCATCGAAGCCCATGCCCATGCCGCCGCTAAAACCACTGACCATTTTACGGGAAGGCGGCTTGGGGCCCGGCTGACCGGGTATCATGGACGCAAGGGAAACCAGTTCGGATATGGCATCAACTGCATCGGCTGCAGCAGAATCAGGCGCAACTATGGAAAGGGCAGTGGAAGCAACATCGGCAACCATCTCTATCACATCCACTGGTCCGGCTGCATTGGTCAGCGGCTCAGGTGGATTGGCAGAGCCTTGAGACACCATGGCTGGTGCTTCAGGTTTGGGGATGAGAATACCGAAAGTATTACCGAAAGAGGCCATGGGTTTACTCCCTCCGTCGAGATTTTATTGATATTGAAATGGAAAACCTAAGTTGCTTACAGATTTACAAGTTTGAATCAAAATTGCTTTTGAATATATAGTGGATTAAATTTAAATCAGGACAAGGCGACGAAGCCGCAGACAGTACAGATAGTACGAAACCGATTCACTTGGTGCTTCAGCACCTTAGAGAATCGTTCTCTTTGAGCTACGGCGAGGCAACGCTGTACTGGTTTAAAGTTAATCCACTATATTTTGAAAATAGCATGACACAACGCGAAGATTATAACAAACAACAAACTGCAAATAAATTGTAAAGTAAGACACTAAAATAATAAAAAATGTTCCACAAATACTTCTTTATCATACAAATATTACTTTAGTTATTCTTTTAATAAGGAAAAAAATATATTAATACATAAACCAAAATTATGGTAAAGTATATATACAGTGGCTATGGCAGACATAACTCATAGCCAAAGCATAATCGATACCTTAAGTAACTTTATCATTTGTTAATTTTACATTATGTGATTGTTATTTATGCAGCAAAGCGAAATCTACTTTTTCGGAAAACTAAATCAGTCTCGTGATTTTATTGTTTCTGAAAATCTCCAAACTAATGATAAAAACTTTTGGGACGGATGGTTTGATCGTTGCAACAACCAAGACAAACTCATTCCGTTTACCCGAAAAGCGCTTTCTGTATCGCGGATTTGGCTGTTTTGCATTAAACTGCCTGATAGCATTACCTATATTGGGCTAACGGCACTCAGCTCAGACCAAACAGGTCGACAATATCCTTTTGTACTGTTCCAAAAACCTTATTCTCTTCTAGAACAGTTAAAGTCTATTAATTTTTTCTCTCAAAACATAGATTTTTTTAACCAAACATTAATAAATGGTAAATGTATTATAACAAATTGTTTAGGTACACTTTATAAGTCTGACCATCCGTTACCCGAGCCTTTCCTTAATTTCTTATCTAAATCAGATAACATTGGCAGCTTTTGGCTGGACTGCGAAAGCGGTTACCATATAGAAAGAGACGGAGAGCCCACCTGCTCTCTGTTCAATAAAATATTTGGATTATAAATAGATGAATACATTTCCCTTATGGGCAGAACCTATTTCCGCTGACACCCCCGAAGGGGTAAATATTGAATACGACAGCCGCTTTTTAGAGCTTCAAAGCGCTGCCGAAGGGAAACCGGAAAGGCAATATGGCGACACCATCATCCCTGCTGAAGAGCCTGATTGGGCAACAGTAGAGAAGCTGTGCAATCAATTGCTGGCTGAATCGAAAGACCTTCATGTTTTGTCCTATTACACACAGGCGCTCACTGCAAAACATGGCCTGGTTGGCTTTTGCGCCGGTTGTGAAGCCATCAAAACCAATGTAGATTTGTATTGGAGATCCCTATATCCCAAGCTCGAAGATGAAGACGGCGAACCCGACCCGTTTTATCGAATCAATGCGCTAAGTGCATTCACTACGCATGACGGCATCGCCAAAGAAGTATTTTCAGCCAAATTATTAGTAAACGGACTGACCCAACAGCCTATTACCGTTAAAGAAGCAGTTTCCGTCTTGCAAGGCAATGACCCGCAAAGCTATCCGGGCGGCAAAGAACGTTTGATGCTCGATATCAGGGTAAGTGCCGATACCGGCAAACCGGAATTGATTGCCTTAATCCAGGCATTAGACCATCTGAAAGATATTCAAAACACTTTCTCGACCCAGCTGCAAGACGAACACTCACTCAATTTTGAAGTGATTCAAAAACCGCTCACCCTGATCCACAAAGCCATCAATTACAACGATGGAAGTACCCCGCAGCTGCAACAGGCTGAACAAACAGAACAACCCGCTGAAACGCCCGTTTCGACCATTGCTCAAGAGCAATCGACCCTTCAAGAAGCGGATGCATGGCGTCGTCTGAATATCAAAAATCGGGCTGATGTCGATTTGGCTTTGGAAAAAATCTGCATCTACTTTGAAACGCTGGAACCCAGCCACCCTGCCCCGTTATTTATCCGCAGGGTACAGCGGCAAATGAATATGAACTTCTACGACATCATGAAAGATATCAGTCCTGAAAGCATTGCCAATCTGGAAGTTTTGATCGGGAAGCAGGACGAAGAAACGGGAACTTCCAACGAATAAGCTAGTCTATCCGCAATATTTAAAGTTCGTTTAAATAAACAACTTTTATCATTTAAAGGTCATTGAATATGTCACGAAACAAATCATCCGGACAAAAATTTATTGCCCGCAACCGGGCGCCTCGCGTACAGATTGAGTACGATGTAGAACTTTACGGTTCTGAGAAAAAAATTGAGCTTCCATTCGTTATGGGGGTGATGGCAGATTTGGTCGGGAAACCCGTAGAGCCGCTACCTGAATTGGCCGAACGTAAATTTTTGGAAATTGATGTAGATAATTTCGATGAACGCATGAAAGCCCTCAAACCGCGTGTCGCATTTAATGTCAAAAATACGCTTACCGGGGAAGGCAACTTGAATGTAGAGCTTGAATTGGAAAGCATGGATGATTTCTCTCCGGCAGCAATAGCCAAAAAAGTAGGTCCTTTAAACGAACTCCTACAAGCGCGTACAGAGCTTGCCAACCTGCTTTCATATATGGATGGTAAGAGCGGTGCTGAAGAATTAATCGGAAAAGTCTTGGGAGACAGCGAGCTGCTGAAAAGCCTTGCAGCCGCACCTAAAGCAACAACCAAAGACGAGCAGTAATTTCAGATGAAATCAATAAAGTGAGCGTGAATCATGACTGAAAAGCAATTAGACATCCAAGGGGACAGCGGCGCGAAAAGTGTGTTTGCCGCAAATGAATTTGAACAGCTGCTGCAAAAAGAATTCAAACCCAAAACTGAAGAAGCCAAAAGTGCTGTCAATAATGCCGTAGCGACACTGGCACAGCAAGCTTTGCAAAACGCCATTACTATTTCAGACGACACTTATCAAACCATCGAAGCGATTATTGCAGAGATCGACAGAAAACTTTCCGAACAGATCAATTTGATTCTGCATCATGAAGATTTCCAAAAGCTGGAAGGCGAATGGCGCGGCCTGCATCATTTGGTTACCAATACCGAAACCGATACTTTGTTGAAAATCAAAGTATTGCCCATCTCCAAAAAAGAAGTTGCCCGCAATTTAAAACGCTTCAAAGGCACCGCTTGGGACCAAAGCCCCCTATTCAAACGCATTTATGAAGAAGAATACGGCCAGTTTGGTGGCGAGCCTTTCGGCTGTTTGATTGGCGACTACTATTTTGATCACTCTGCACCCGATGTGGAAATGCTCAATAGTCTTGAAAAAATTGCCGCCGCCGCACACTGTCCGTTCATCGCCGGCGCATCCCCCAAACTGATGCAGATGGAATCTTGGCAAGAGTTGGCCAATCCTCGTGATTTGAGCAAAATTTTCCAAAATGCCGAATATGCCCCATGGCGCAGTCTGCGTGATTCCGAAGATTCGCGTTATATCGGTTTGGCCCTGCCACGTTTCTTATCCCGTCTGCCTTACGGTGCCACAACGAACCCTGTCGATGAGTTTGACTTCGAAGAAGAAACTGAAGGCGCGGATCACAACAAATACACATGGGCCAATGCGGCTTATGCAATGGCGGTAAATATTAACCGTTCATTCAAATATTATGGTTGGTGTACCTCAATCCGCGGCGTGGAATCCGGCGGTATCGTTGAAAACCTTCCCTGCCACACATTCCCGACGGATGACGGAGGCGTGGATATGAAATGCCCAACCGAAATCGCCATCAGCGACCGCCGCGAGGCCGAATTGGCAGCATTGGGATTCATGCCGTTGATTCACCGTAAAAATACCGACTTGGCCGCGTTTATTGGTGCTCAATCGCTACATAAACCGTCTGAATATTATGATCCTGATGCTACCGCTAACGCCCGTTTGTCTGCGCGTCTGCCTTACCTGTTTGCGTGCTGTCGTTTCGCGCACTATCTGAAATGTATCGTACGCGACAAAGTCGGTTCGTTCCGCGAGCGTGAAGACATGGAACGCTGGTTAAACGAATGGATTATGAATTATGTAGATGGAGACCCGATTAACTCCACTCAAGAAACAAAAGCCCGTAAACCGTTGGCCGCTGCTGAAGTGGTTGTGGAAGAAGTTGAAGACAATCCCGGATATTACACTTCCAAATTCTTCCTGCGTCCGCACTACCAACTCGAAGGCCTTACCGTTTCATTGCGCTTGGTTTCCAAACTGCCTTCGGCTAAACAGGAATAGTCGGGTTTGGTTTATTTAGGTGGGCATGCTCATGCCCTGTTGTTAAATCCCTTAATTTTTTTAACCTTTTAACAAGGAGAGTAAAAACATGGCTATTGATATGTTCATGAAAGTTGAAGGTGTTAACGGCGAATCAAAAGATTCTAACCACAAAGACTGGACCAACATCGAAAGTTTTGACTGGGGTGCCGAGCAACCCGGTTCGATGACCAGCGGTGGTGGCGGTGGTGCCGGTAAAGTCAATTTCAATGACTTGACCGTAGTTGCCGCTATTGACAAAGCCGCTCCGACCATTCTGAAAAACTGTGCTACCGGCCAACACTTGAGCAAAGTAGAAATTTCTGTATGCAAAGCCGGTGGCGAACAGATCGAATATTCGCGCACTACTTTGGAAGATGTCTTGGTAACCGGGGTGAAATTCATCGGTGTACAAGACAACGATGCGCTGAAAATGCGTTATTCATTCCAAGCTGCCAAAGTGAAAAACCAATATTGGGAACAAACCGATAAAGGTTCTAAAGGCGCTGAAGTTCAAATGGCCTTCAACATCAAAGAAAACAAATCCGCATAACCACTATGCGCATTTAACTGCAGAAGCCTGGCTTAAAAGGCGTTTTAAGTCAGGCTTTATTACAATAAATTTACTTTTCAGACGACCTCTGTCTTCCTGAAAAGTTAATCGGGTTTCGACTATTACACACTTTATACAAATAAATAAGGAGTTGCTGGGATGGATTTGAAGACTAAATTAACGGACATGATTGGGCTTGTACGTTCAAATCCTGACAATCAGGAACACCGTTTGGCATTGATTCAATACCTCTGTCTGAGTGCCAAATGGGAACAGGCTTTAAAGCAAATCGGGCAATACCAAAAACTGTTTCCCGATACTCAAAAGCCTCTGATGCTCTACCTTATTGAAAACATTTCTGCCGAAATGCGTCGTCAAGCAGTCTTGGAAACACAGCAAAAACCCAAAACTCTGGAACAGCACGCAAGCAAACTCGATATTCTTCAAAAACAACTCTCTTTAGTTGCTCATGTTGCAGAGAAAAAAAGCTCTGCCCTCACTGCCGACTACGAAGCCTTATCCGACTGTATCGACGGTACACCGGCACACATCACTTATCTTCTGGCAGATAAATCGGTTGCCGAAACCGACAGCAACTGGATTATGGATGGCGACGTACGTACTGCTTTTGTTTATGAATTCTTCTATCAAGGCCACTACTATTGGCAAACTTGGGACTCTATTGAAAGTATAGCTTTCAAAGCACCCAGCTCATTGCTCGACATCATCTGGAGGTCGTCTGAAATCAAATTTACCGACGGCGAATGTATCCAATGTACCAGTCCTGCCCGCTATGCTGTTTTACCGGATGCAGAAACCAAATGGTCGGATATGTTGATGAACTGCTCACAAACAGACTGGATAGAAGTAGCCGAACAGCTCTTTACAGGCATGGGTCAAAAAACCCTGTATACCGACAGCCATGATTTTGGTCTCTTGGATATTCGCAATATTAAATTCGGACAACAGCGTTAAACCTTATCCATCCTCCGACTATCGCAATCAATCATGTCGCAATTCAGAAACCAACTGCTGCCTTCTTTGTTTGACAGACTGACAGATGAAGAGCCGCGCAAAAAAAAAGAGGCACGCCCCGATCAGGTCATCAATCTTGACCAATATCGGCAGGCAGTGCTGCGCGATATTCTTTACCTGCTGAATACCTGCAACATGCAAGCGGAGACCATGGAGAAAGATCTGCCTGTTAACGTGCGCTCGTCCACACTCAATTACGGCATTCCGCCCCTGTCGGGAGTGAATTTCTCCGATATAGAATGGCAGGATGTAGAACAAAACATCAAACAAGCCATCATCGATTTCGAACCACGCCTTGAAAGCAAAACCCTGCAAGTTATCGTGAATACCGTAGACGATGATGACGATGCTTTACACAACAAACTTATTATTGAAGTCAAAGGTTACCTGAAACTCAATCCTTATCCCAAAGAGTTCCTGCTACGAACCAGTATGGATGTCGAGACCGGGTTGTTTGACTTGTTAGATGGGGGAAATAGGTCTTGAACAACAAGTTATTGTCTTACTACAATAAAGAACTGACCTTCCTGAAGGAAATGGGCAGGGAATTTGCACAGCAATATCCCAAAATCGCCTCCCGATTAGCACTGGATACAACCGACATCCCCGACCCTTATGTCGAAAGGTTATTGGAAGGTGTAAGCTTTCTCACTGCCCGCACCCAACTCAAGCTGGATGCGGAATATCCCCGTTTCGTACAAAGAATCTTGGAAGTCGTTTACCCCGACTTCATCAATCAGAAACCGGCAGCAGCGATTGTCAATTTGGAACCTACCGGTCAATACAACGCCGACGTGATCAATCTACTGGAACGTGGCAGAGTATTGCGCTCATTACCCATCGACGAATTCAAAGTAAGTTGCCCGTTTTCCGTAACCAAAACCACTGAAATCCTACCTTTACGCATAGAAAAAGCCAAATATACCGATTCGCTCGGCTATTTACCAAGTACGCTTCCCGCGCTCAAGGCATCTGCCGGGAAAAAAGTGCAATCTGCCTTGCGTTTGGACTTCTCACTCAGCGTACCTGGCTCATGTTCGGAAATGTTGCCGGATGAATTGTCTGTGTTTTTAGGTACGGAACTTTCTAAGTCATCTGCACTGCTGTTTTTACTGGCCTCCGAATGCGTGGGCATCGTTTGCCACAGTTATGAGAACCCCAAACAATGGTATTACCCGTTGTCCTCCAAACCGGAACATCGGGGATTTCGGGAAGATGAAGCCTTATCGTTTAATTTGGACAAATCCGTCAGCGCATTCCGAATTATGCAAGAATACGCGCGACTACCGGAAAAATTCCTGTTTGTCGCTCAAAAAGATATCAAACAAGCTGTCCGTCAGGCTGAGAATGACGGACATTTGCCCAAAGTACCCGAACATTTGGAAGAAATCGTAAACGATAAGGGTGTCAATAAAAAAATCATTACCTATCGCAAACGTTATTTCAGTCTTTCATTTTTATTCAGCAACAAAATACCTGAATTGACAGAATTGATTGGTGTAGAGGATTTTTCCGTCAATGCGGTGCCTGTGGTAAACCTTTTCAGAAAAAAAAGCTCCCGCTTCCCTGTAAACATCCAAGACCAGGAACACCACGTTATCATCGACCGTACACAACCTTTAAATTATGAAATCTACGCCATCGAACAAGTAAAAGGTTTTGACACCAACAACCGTCAAACCGTTGCATTTTCACCGATGTACAAAGCGCCGGATATGGGGCTCTTCCCCGAAGCCCAAACTCAGCATGCTTATTTTTCAGCACGGCGTGCAGACAGAGTCCCATCGGAAAATTCTGTCAAAAACGGCTTCCGTTCTTCCTACTTGGGCAGTGAAGTATTTTTGTCTCTGGCCGACAATCGGGATTACGCTTTCAATTCCGGCATACAGCATCTTTCCGTAGATGCCTGGTGTACCAGTAGGGATTTACCGCTGATGATGCCGCGTGACGGAGAGTCCGATTTCCTGATTGAAGGTTTCCTGCCGGTTAACTCTATTAAGCTGATTTCTAAGTTAACACGTCCTCAAGCGGCTGTGAGTGAGGATCGAACGCTTTGGTCGTTTTTAAACCAATTAAGCTTAAACTATCTGTCATTATTAAACATCGATCAGGAAGATGCACCCGTCACCTTAAAAGAGCTTTTAATGGTGTTTGTTTCTTCCGAAAATGATTTGCTGAAAAAACAGATTGAGTCGATTACACGTGTTGAGACCTCCACCGTGAACAAGGTGGTCCGTCATTACGGAGTTGCAGCGCCTGTTCGAGGCATCAAAATCACGGTTACACTGGATGAAGCGCAATTGGGCGGTATCCATCCCTTCCTGTTCGGCTCGGTTCTGAACCATTACTTCCAACGTTTGGTGTCGATTAACTCATTCATACAGCTTCAAATTGACACGCTCCAACAAGGACATATGGCTACTTGGCCGACTGCTGTTGGAGAGAGGGTAATCGTATGAGTCCGGTTAACGCTCAAACAGATTTTGGCGACGCATTGGACGATACATGGGATGAAAAACTGACGGGCTTTTTAAACAAAGTTGCCTCCCAGTCCTATAAATACGATTATTTTTCACTCTTGCGCCAGCTTGAGTCCGTCAAATTTGTTACCGGCGGGAAATTATTGGGCAAAGCCGTCAGCCCGAAAATGGAAAAAATAAGGATTCGCCAAGAGCCATCGCTTATTTTTGCTCCCCGCAACATCCAATCGGTTGCCTTATCGCCGCGTTATGTGGAAATTTCCATTAATGGGTTCGGTTTGTTTGGCCCATCCGGCCCCCTGCCCCTGCATTTGACCGAATATGCCTATGAGCGTCAACACCAACACGGCGACCGGACATGGACCGGTTTTGCCAATATGTTGCAACACCGTCTGGCTGTCTTGTTCTATCGGGCATGGGCCAACGCTCAGAGCATTATTTCTTTAGATAAAAATGCTGAAGACCGTTTCGGGAAATATATCGCCAGCTTTAATGGGCTGGATACACCGGCCATACATAACAAAGGCTTAATCCACGAATTTGCCAAGCGTTATTTTGCCGGCCTGCTGATGAAGCAAAGCCGTTCGGCAGCCAATCTTCAGCAATTACTCAACCGTTATTTCAAAGTCCCCGTTACCATTCAAACCAATGTTGGGTATTGGGTTGAGGTTGCGGAAGAAAAAACACAAATCGGCATCATGGGTAACTATACGCTGGGAGATGGCCTGCTGCTGGGCGACAAGCTTTACGATGTTCAAAGCAAATTCCGCATTATTATCGGTCCGCTTACCCTACCCGCTTACCGATCATTCTTCAAAGACGGTATCAATACCGCCCGCCTACGGGAGTGGGTAAGGTTGTTTGCCGCAGATGAATATGAATGGGATATACAGCCTGTTTTAATGCAAAAAGAAGTACCGCTCATGGACTTAGGCGGACAAACACAACTCGGCTTAACAACTTGGCTGGGGAATGTTTCCCGTGATGCCGAAGACTTGATCGTCAGCAACCATTAAACAGCTTTTTCAGACGACCCCTTTGTTGAGAAAAGCTTCTTTCAAACTATTTTTAGACATACTTGGAATAACTTAATTAAGGACACATCATGTCAAACATCAGCCGCAGCGTATTATTTGGCAAGTTGAATACCACCTTGTATAAAACTCTGGAAAATGCCTACACCTTCTGCCGTCTTCGTGAAAACAGCTACGTTGAGTTGGTTCACTGGCTTCATTCTCTGCTGCAAACCGAAAAAACCGATATCTTCTGCCTGATCAACAGTTTTAATTTAGACGAATCCAGAGTCCGTAAAGATGTATTGACAGCGGTTGAAAAACTTCCTGCCGGTTCTACTGCCGTTATCGATTTTTCCGAACATATCCAAACCCTTGTCGAACAAACTTGGACATACAGCTCGCTCAAATTCGGTACCGACAAAATCCGTACTGCTCATATTTTCTACACCATGCTTGAAAATAAGACGTTGCAGAGCATTTTGGCCAATATTTCATCCGAGTTCCTAAAAATCAAACCTGAAACATTGGCGAACAATATCATCGCTATTACTGCAAACTCTGAAGAAAATCTTGAAGTTACCCAAAATGCCTTATCTTCTGAGCCTAACGCTACCCACAAAGAAAGTGCCTTGGCCAAATACGGCAGCAATCTCACTGAAAAAGCCAAAAATGGCGAAATAGATCCTCTTACCGGTCGCGATGCCGAAATCAGACAAATGATTGACATCCTGATGCGCCGCCGTCAAAACAATCCGATTCTCACAGGTGAGGCCGGTGTCGGTAAGACAGCCGTCGTCGAAGCATTGGCATTGCGTTTGGCAGCCGGAGATGTTCCGCCCGGATTGAAAGACGTTCAATTAATTTTGCTGGATATCGGTTTGCTTAAAGCCGGTGCTAGCGTCAGTGGAGAATTTGAATCACGACTCAGAGCGGTTATGGACGAAGTGGAATCCAGCCCGACCCCCATTGTGCTCTTTATCGACGAAATCCATACCTTGATTGGTGCAGGTGGGGCAGCCGGTACGGGCGATGCAGCCAACCTGCTCAAACCTGCGCTCGCCCGAGGCAAACTCCGTACCATTGGCGCGACAACATGGGCAGAGTACAAAAAATACTTTGAGAAAGACCCTGCCCTGACCCGCCGTTTCCAAGTGGTGCAAGTGGATGAGCCCGATGAAAACAAAGCCATCAACATGCTTAGAGCATTAAACGCTTCTTTGGAAAAACACCATAACGTGATTATTCTTGATGAAGCAATTCAGGCAGCCGTAAAACTTTCCCACCGCTACATACCTGCACGCCAACTTCCTGATAAAGCTGTCGGTTTGATTGATACCGCTTGCGCACGTGTTGCTGTCAGCCAGCATGCTGTTCCCAGCAGTATTGAATTTTTGCGGAAGAAATCCGAGGCATTAAAACTTGAACAAGCAAATTTGGAACGTGAGAAAAAACTCAGTTTCGATTCTGAAACACGGATAACCAATATTGGCAAAGAATTAACTGAAGTCGAAGGTCGTCTGAAAAAATTAGAAGACAGATGGAAATCTGAAGCAGACTTGGTTACTGAGCTGTTAGAAGTACGTGAACAAATCATGCAAGCGGAAGAAGGAACGGCTGAGAAAGAAACCAAGCAGCTGCATACCCGCCAAAAAGAGTTGGTTAACAAACTGAAAAAACTGCAAGGTATCCAACCGCTGGTTATGCCTTTAGTGGATAGCCGTACCGTTGCTGACGTTGTAGCTGACTGGACAGGTATTCCCGTCGGTAAAATGATGAAAGACGAAGTTGAAGCGGTCTTGCAACTTGCCGATACTTTAAACAAACGCATCATTGGCCAACGTCACGGCTTGGATGCAATCGCCCGTCGTATCCAAACATCACGCGCGAATCTGGATAACCCCAACAAACCTATCGGTGTTTTCATGTTGGCAGGCCCTTCAGGCGTGGGTAAAACCGAAACAGCATTGGCTCTAGCCGATACATTGTACGGCGGTGAACAAAACGTAATTACCATCAATATGAGCGAATATCAGGAAGCTCATACCGTATCCACCCTAAAAGGCGCGCCTCCGGGCTATGTCGGTTATGGTGAAGGCGGTGTACTGACCGAAGCCGTTCGACGCAAACCTTATAGCGTCATCTTGCTTGATGAAGTGGAGAAAGCACATCCAGACGTGCATGAAATCTTTTTCCAAGTATTCGACAAAGGCTGGATGGAAGATGGTGAAGGCCGTTATATCGATTTCAAAAATACCATCATTATCCTAACTACTAATGTAGGTACGGATTTGATTATGGATATGTGTGATGACCCTGAAATGCTGCCTACCCCGGAAGGATTAACTAAAGCCTTACGTGCTCCCATGCTGAAAACTTTCCCTGCCGCACTACTAGGCCGCATGCAGGTGATTCCCTACTATCCGTTATCTGACGATATGCTCTCAAAAATTGTGGAATTGCAATTAGGTCGTATCGTAGACCGAATTAAAGATAACCACGGTATCGACCTTCACTACACGCCAGAAGTGCTCAAGCTGATTACTTCGCGCTGCACAGAAGTTGAGTCAGGTGGCCGCATGATTGATGCGATTCTGACCAATACAGTTTTACCGCAAATCAGTCGTGAACTGCTTACTTGTGCAACTCAAGGCAAACAAGTTTTAAGTGTAAATATTGATGCAAGTAACCATGACTTTACTTATCAATATAAATATAAACCTCGCAAGAAAAATACTTTATAATTTTAGAAAATATTAAAAAAATTTAGTCTTTCTAATTAATTATAACGAACCTATTTATTTCTCCAGTAGTCATATATTGCATGACTGATTGAAGTATTTGTTGTCAGACGTAATCAATACTGATGAACTTGAAGGCAATTAAGATGCATACACAACTAATAAAATATATATCATTCTTAATGATATCTTTAATGGTAAGCTCATGTGCTTCCGACCATAAACCGCCTAAAGAATCTGATGAGAGCGGAGAAAAAATTGATGTACAAATCATAGTTTCCCCTGATGCGAATCCTAATATAGTTGGCCAACCTTCTCCCATCAGATTGGATTTATATCAGTTGTCTTCTGACGGGGAGTTCAAAAAATCAAACTATTTTGAACTTACCAACAACGCCAAAGAAAATTTAGGTGAGAAGTTAATCCAGCAAAACCAATTCATGCTGCATCCTGATACAGTTACCATATTGCCGATTAAATTGGATTCCCACCTGAAATATCTGGGTGTAGTCGCAAGTTATCGAGATTTGGATAACAGTCAATGGCAATTGGTATTATTGAAGCAGAAGAAAAAATGGTATCAGTTTGGCAAACATTATTTCTATGTAAATGTCGGCAAAAATAAATTAACCCAGTTATCAAAGTCAGAAATGAAGGACTTGTTGAAAGAATATAAAGAACGACACCCTGACGATAAAAAAATTAAAGAAAATGGAAAAACTCGTAAATACGGCAATGACCTTAGTAAAGGCGTTTTCCGTGAAGAAAAATAATAACTAAAAGATTAAGGATAAAAGGCATGGCAATAGAAGCAAAAGTAGTTTGGTCGGAGGGTATCTTTATTACCCCTCAACATTTCCAACAATTTGAACGTTACCTTGAATCCGGTCTACGCCAATTAGCCGTTTCTCAAGAGGGTCATTTTTGGGGATTCTCTTCGCTGGTATTAAATTCAGACGGCCTCAAACGGGGGGTAATCGGTATTAATGAAGCAGAAGGTGTTTTTCCTGATGGTTCTGTATTTTTATTCTCTCAAAAACAGCTTGAAAATTTGAGTTTAAAAGTCCCTGCAAATATTAAAGACACCAAAATCTGCCTTGCCGTTACCCTGCCTTCTTCTGTAAATAATGAAATTTATTTCCCAGATCAGGATTCTTCAGACTCATGTCGCTACAAAGCCTTTAATAAAACTCTAGCAGACACTACAAATACTGAATTAGATGGTCGCCAAGTAATACTGGCAGATCTTAATCCGATGTTGGTTTTAGAAAATGACTTAACCAGTGGACAAACTGCCCTGCCCATTGCGCTTATCCGATCCAGCTCTGCAGACTTTGAAATTATTTTAGATGAATCATATATCCCGCCTTGCCTCGGAAGCCAAAAACAACCACACCTGAAAGCTTATATTTCAGAAATTTATGGTTTATTGATGCAAAAAAGCAATAGTCTGGCCAATGCAGTGAACGATCCTAATACCGGCGGCTCTGTTGAAGTTATGGATTTCATGATGCTTCAAACCATTAATCGTTATTTGGCATATTTGCATCATGAAAATGAAGGGGCACGACAAACGCACCCTGAACAATTATTCATTAATTTATCCAAACTATGTGCTGATTTAATGACCTTCCTGCCTTCTCGCAAAGTAGGCGATATCCCTGTCTATGAACATAATGACCTAGCCTCATGCTTTGGCAAATTATTTTTCAATCTGCGTAAATCATTATCCATCGTTCTTGAACAACGCGCGATTAGGATTCCGCTGGATATGCGTGATGAAGCCACTCGCGTTGCTCAAACACCAGATCAAAGCCTATTGGATAAAGCCTCATTTGTCCTTGCTATCAAAGCCGATATGCCGAACGAAGCATTGCGCCAAAAAATTCCGAGCGTAGTAAAAATAGGTACTGTGGAGAAAGTAAAAGAATTGGTTGCTTACCACCTACCTGGAATCAGGGTTCATGCTTTGTCTGTAGCACCCCGAGAATTGCCATACCACAGCGGTTATGTCTATTTTGAATTGGACAAAAAGCACGAGCTGTGGGACATGTTTGATACTTCATCAGGCATGGCCTTCCATTTAGCCGGTAATTTTCCGAATTTAGATGTTGAATTTTGGGCAATCAAGTCTTTAAGTTAATTTGGTTCAATTTGGAATTTCATTATGGATAACCAGAATAATGCTGCTCACAGCACCACAAATATTTATAACCCATTGATTGAGGCGGCCAAACCGGTTTTTATCTTAGTCAATGCGATGCAGCAGACTACCAGTCAATTGTCTACGGACAGTTTGATCAACAAATTTTCTCTCTTAATCAATAATTTTGAAGAAAATGCTGAAAAAAATGGAGCAAGATACGACGCTATCCAAGCTGCAAAATACTGTCTATGTACATTCGTAGATGAATTGGCTGTTCGTGCAGGCTGGGCAGATGAAACCTGGTCAAAAAACAGTCTGTTGGTATCTTTTTATGACGAAACATGGGGCGGGGAACGTTTTTTTGAGATTATTCAAAATTTGAAACAGGATCCGGATAAGAATATTGATTTATTAGAGTTTATGTACTTGTGTTTGCAGTTTGGCTACAAAGGCAAATATCAAGTGTTAAATAGCGGCGAACTCGAAATCGACAAAATCAAAAGAGATTTGCTCGCCTTAATTCATAGTAAACGACCGGATCAAACTGCCGATCTTTTCAAACACAATCCAATAATCACAAATACTATCCAACGAAAACAAAGGCTTTCTATTCCTTTATGGGTTGTAGGTGTTTTAGGGGCAGTCGTCTTGGGGGTGGGCTATTTTGCAATGCAATGGTCTTTAGGTGATGACTTTGATGTTGCCAGTACAAAAGTTAACAATCTCAAACTCCCTTCTGTTACGGCTAAACAGCAAGAAACACAAAGTACTGTCCGACTACGTCCTTTATTGGAAAATGAAATTGCTAGAAAGCTAGTCTCTGTAGAAGACTTTCAAGATAGAAGTACAGTCACTATTTTGGGTGACGGTCTCTTTGAGTCTGGTTCTGCACAAATTCAAGACCAATATTACCCTGTTTTGGCAAGAGTCAGCCAAGCTTTGGATAGTGTAGAAGGGCAAATCGTAGTGACCGGATATACTGACAATCAGCCCATTCAGAGCTTGAACTTCCCATCTAACTGGCATCTCTCTCAAGCTCGTGCAGATGCAGTAAAAGAAATTTTATTGAATTACATCAAAAATGGCGGAGCTCGTATTCGTTCAGAGGGACGTGGTTCGACCGATCCTGTTGCTCCAAATGATACTTTGGAAAATAGAGCCAAAAACCGAAGGGTTGAAATTACCCTATTCACAACTGGAACCGGCCCCAAACTGGGTAGTGCAGTAGAAGTAAAAACCAATACTTCCACTACTCAGCCAAGCAGTGATGTAAGTACACATCAATAATCTGAAATTGGATTGATACGGAAAAACAAATATGAAAAAAATTCTTTATTTTCTAGGCTCCCGTTCCCTATGGGTAATGCTGGGTATCACCGGTCTGATTATATTGGTATGGTTTATCGGTCCACTGATTTCCATAGGTGAAATCCGTCCTTTAGCAAACAAGACCATTCGCCTTGCCGTGTGTGCAGCCATTATCGGCATTTGGTTGGCCAAAGCCATATTTCGCCAATATCGTGAATCACGTCGAAACGCTGCCTTACTGAAGGAAATTCGTGCAGCACAAGAACCCATTTTAAAAAATGCAAGCGATGTCAGCTCAATGAGCCGTCAGTTTGCCGAAATGGATAAAGTACTGAAAAACGCAAAATTTTCCAGATCTAAAAATAGTTTATTGGCAAGATTGGAAGAGGGGCAATATCTTTATCAAATGCCGTGGTACGTCGTTTTAGGTGCTGCCGGTTCTGGTAAAACAACAGCATTAAAACGCTCTGGTCTCAACTTCCCTCTAGAAAGCACTTTAGGAACATCTGTAAGCGGCTTGGCAGGGACACGCGATTGTGATTGGTTTTTATCCGATGAAATCGTACTTCTCGATACTGCAGGCAGATTGTCTTTACATGACAACCACAGCAATAAAGACTCCAGCGACTGGGAGGAATTTGTATCCCTGCTGAAGCGCTACCGTCCTAAACAACCTATCAACGGTGTAGTAGTTACCGTAGGAGTGGACGACCTTTTAGGCGGTAAAACCAATATTACCGAAATTTCTGCAGAACTTCGCAAAAGAATCCACGAAATGCATACCAAATTAGGTATACATTTCCCTGTTTATCTTATGATAACCAAACTGGATTTGCTGCATGGTTTTGACAAATTCTTCGATCATCTGACGGAAGAACAAAGAAACCAATATTTGGGTATTTCTCTTTCTGATACCGAAGGAATGGAAACTCCAATTGCCACTGCTTCCAATGCTTTATCGGAAGTTGTTGATAAACTGCGCTCTTCTATGTTGGGCACCATCCATCAATTGGAATCTTCTGAAGATAAAGCAGCGGCTTTTGCTTTCCCTGAAGAATTTGAACGTCTTAATCAGGCGGTACTTTCTCTATTTAAAGAATTATCTAAATCTTCAAAATTTGAGCAACCTATCTCGTGGAGAGGTGTTTATTTCTCAAGCGGTACCCAAACGGGACAACATTTCAATCCCATCTTGGATGGCTTGCAAAACGATTTCCAATTATCGAAAAAATACTTGGATTCGGATCGAACCAAAACTCAAAATAACGAGCGAAGCTTTTTCCTGCACAGACTGTTCTCTGACGTCATCCTTAGTGAAGCAAACCTGGCGGGAGAAAATAAATCTTGGTTTGTCAAAAAACAAATGCTCTATTGGTTAGGCATTGGAGCTATTGTCACCATAGTCGCTGCCTGCTTAGCCATGATGCTGAACAGTTATTCGAATAATCGCTCATATCTTGAGCAGGTTGGCGATAAAGCAACCAAACTGGGTCAAGAGGCGAAGAAATACACTGAAGCTCCCGACCTGCTTAAAGCAGTAACATTTGCAGAACATGTCAAAGATACAACCAGCAGTAGAGAGATTCCCGATCTGTCTTCCCCTCCCCTCAGCTATCGTATGGGCCTTTATCAAGGCGGGCAAATGGAAGACGTTGGTGAATCTGCCTACCGAAGAATCCTTCAAGACAATGTGATGCCGTTAATCAGTTTCAAATTAGATGAACTTCTGCGTACAACCAGCGGCTCAGACGGCATCAATGGTTACAATGCTTTAAAAGCTTATCTAATGATGTACGACAAAGAGCATTTTGATGCCGCTTTTATGCAAAACTGGCTGATGACTAATTTGTCTAAAGCAGAATCTTCAGGCATGAGTGAGCAACAGAAAAAATCTCTTGAGAAAGCTTTAAACCAAATACTTTCCAAACAAAGCATTACTCCCAGCGTACCCTATGATGAAGAATTGGTAGAACGCCGCAGGCAAGAAATTGCACAAAGAGATATTGCCACTATGGTACTGGAAGATACCATCAACACAGTTGCTCTCTCAGGCAAAGAAGGAATCACACCTGTTTCTTTTTCAAGCATGGGCGGCGTACAAAGCCACTTATTGTTTCGTCGCAAAACCGGCGGAGCTTTAAAAGAACCGATTAACTTCATTTATACCAAAGAGGCTTACATTACCAAAGTCTTGCCTACTATGGTCAAGTCGGCAGAACAGTTTTTTAATGAAGACAACTGGGTATTGGGTAGTTATGCATCACAAAGCCAAAGCAAAGCTTCTGTTCTTTCAGATGCTCAAAAGCTTTATTTCGGCAATTACATCAAGGCATGGAATAACTATTTGTCTGATTTGTCATTGGTTACGCCCAAGTCATCTCGAGAAAGTATTCAGATTGCCAAGCTTTTATCAGAGAAAAATTCTCCTTTAGTCAATATTATCAAAGGTATCAGCGACAATACGACGCTTACCATTGATAAAAAGATAACGGATAAAGCAGACAGTAAAATTGCCGACTGGTTAAATAGAGCAGGACTGTCAAAGCTCCTAGATGCTGAAGGAGAGGCAAATGTAAAAAATGAATTGTCTGCTTTAAAACTGGCCACTCCCGTTGATGATGCTTTTGCGGATTTCCATAGTTTAACTGAAACCACAAATGATCAACCTCCGGCAATTAACAGTGTTACTGAAGCCATTAATGATTTGTACGTTTATCTGGTTGCCGTTAATGTCGCAGTCGAAAAAGGGGTAGATTTGCCTCCTGATGATCCGTTTGTGAAATACAAAGCTGAAGTAAACCGTCTTCCTATGCCCTTCCGTCCGATGTTGGACAGCTTTTCTGAGATTATTTTGAAAAACACCGACAAAATTGTTGATGAAAAGCTCATGTCCACCTTGGAAAAACAGTTGGCAACCGTAACAAACAGTTGCCAAGAAATACACGAACAGGGTTACCCTTTTGACAGAGGTTCTGAAAACAATGTTGCCTTAGAAAGCTTCACCAACATATTTGGTCCAAACGGTATGTACAGCAAGTTTACCAATTTATCAGGTGAAGCCGCCGTATTGGCACGTTCAGAAAAACTGGAAACCTTGACTGCTAAAAACAGCGCATTTAAAGACCGTTTCTCCAGGCTGAACGACATAGCGGCAATCCGGCAAGGATATTTTGACAAAGGCTCGGAAACACCCACTTTTGACTTTACAGTCAAAGTCTTGATTCTTGACTCCAGCTTGGAAAGCGTGAATGTTTCTTATGCAGGGAAAAGCTATGTATACAGTCACGGTCCAGTCAATCCTGCAACCTTTACTTGGCCTTCAAAAGAAGAAAACGCCTTGGCAAAAATAGATATTTCCTCCCCTCAAATCAATAGTGCGGGTATCAGTTCAACCGGACCGTGGTCAATATTCCGCCTGATTGAAAAAGGGAAAATCATTCGCCAGACAGGAAACACTACCGTTGTCGAATACAACATCCAAGGCAAAAACGTTGTACTTGAATTTACTACTTCCACAGCCTTCAATCCCTTTAATTTAAACAAATTAAGGAATTTTCAGTGCGTTTGATGGTCATAATGAGAATGTAAGCAGGTCGTCTGAAACCGCTCATTCCAACATGCTGCTGCCGCAACCCTATGCATGATTGAAAATAGAAAAACCGACACTCAAGCGAAATTGGTTTTTAATGTCAACAAGGAATTTCCCGAAATGAATAGAACAGTCGTTGCTTATACACCTTTGGGATCACAACTTTTATTCAAAAAAATGCTTGGAACAGAATTTGTTTCCAACCTTTTTGAATTTAATATTACTTTGGTTTCCAAAGATTCCAATTTACAAGGCAAGGATATTATCGGTCAGCCTATAACATTGGAAATTGACACAGAAGCAGGCAGCCCGCGCTATCTGAACGGTTTGGTTACCGACTTCGGTTACATTGGCGAAGATGAAGACGAAGAAGACTATCACGCCTACACCTGTACAGCCCGTCCGTTTATGTGGTATCTCACCCAAAATACGGACAGCAGGGTATTTGTCGACAAGTCCGTTCTGGATATTGCCAATGAAGTCTTGTCGCCGTTCGGCTTCCCCTTCCAGGTAAAATGCCAAAAAGGCTATCGTACCAGAGGATTTTGTGTCCAATATCAGGAAAACAGTTTTAATTTCCTAAACCGCCTGTTTGAACAGGAAGGCATCTACTATTATTTTACCCACAGCAACGGTTCGCATGAGCTGGTTATCGCTGATGATGTCGGTACTCTAGAAGCCATCCCTTCTCCCAACATTCCTTACCATTCCAAAAATACTGCGCCCGGCGCACCCAACATCGCCTATATCGATGTATGGGAAGAACGGGATGCCTTGAAATCCAGTCAGTTCGTGACTCAAGAATACAACTATAAAAACGCCAAAGTCCCAATGAAATCTTCTGATTCGGTTCACGATTTCAGTTCTGTTCCTATGGAACATTATGATTTTTATACCGGCTTTAGCGATGTATCCGAAGCACAAAATTACAGTCAGGTGCGCAGTGAAGATCTGAAAAGCCAAACCAAGATCATTACCGGTTCGGGTACTGCCTTGACGGTAGCTCCGGGTTATAGGTTTACCCTGAGCAAACACCCGCATTCCTCATCCAATACCGAATACACCATTCTGAAAGCAGACTATGATTTTGAAGAAGCCGGCTATACTACCGGCGACCGTATCGGCAAATTCAGAATTTCGTTTCGCGTATTGCCCAAATCCTACCCATACCGCCCTCCCCTTAAAACGCCGAAACCCAAAGTATTGGGTACACAGGCGGCTACGGTAACAGGTCCTGCCGGAGAAGAGGTTTATACCAACGAGTATGGCGATATTAAAGTCCAATTCCATTGGGACCGCTACGGCAAAATGGATGAAAATAGCTCCAACTGGGTTCGGGTAACGCAAGGTTCTGCCGGAGCGGGATACGGCTCTATCAACACACCGCGTATCGGTGAAGAAGTGCTGGTTGACTTCATCAACGGCGATGCCGACCGACCGATTGTATTGGGTCGTCTGTACAACAGCGCAATGTCGCCGCCATGGGGCTTTCCTGCCGCGGCCAAGCAATCCGGTATCAAAAGCAAGAGTTTCAATTCGCCATTGTCCAACTTCAACGAATTGATGTTCAACGATACTGCCGGTTCCGAGATGGTCAATTTCCAAGCGCAAAAAGACCTGACCTCCCTGGTTAAAAACAACGAAACCCGCAACGTCAACAACGACCGCACCACCACGATCGGTAACAACGAAACGGTTACGGTAGTAGGCGATCGGGCGAAAACCGTCCAAAAAAACGAAACGGCTTCGATTACCCAAAACCGCACAAAATCGGTGGGTCAAAACGAGACCTCCAGCATTACCCAAAACCAAAGCATTAGTGTGGGTGACAACCAAAGTACCAGCGTAGGTAAAGACCAAAGCGTCAATGTGGGTAAAAATCGCAGCCGTTCTGTTGGCTTGAACGAAAAAGTAGGCATAGGTCAGAGCCAAGCGTTGACTGTCGGACAAGATCAGAACGTTGCTGTCGGCAAAAACCAAGCGCTGACCGTCGGTGCAAACCGCAACAAGACCGTTGTTGCCAACGAAGTCAGCAGTATCGGCGGCAACAAACAGGAAACCGTCAGCCTGAACGGTATGAACAATGTCGGCATCGGACAGATGACCAACATCGGTGCCGGCTATATGCTGAACGTCGGGGCAGGCTGGATGACCAATGTCGTCGGTGCAGAAATGCATAGCGTCGGCTTGGTGATGGGGCTCAACGCCGGTATGAACATCGGCCTCAACGCAGGTCGAAACATCACCCTGTCCGCAGGCAAGAAAATTACCATACAAGTCGGTAGTTCCATGATTTTGATTGATAAAAACAAAATCAGCATCGTCAGCAAAACGATCAAGATCGTCGGCACCAAAGTAGTGGACATCGACGGCAAAAAAGTCGATATCAACTAGAGAAGATACGCCATGTTTGAGTTGCAGAACTTTACCTGCTTTCATACGCAGCAGTTTAAAAACATCGACCAAACAGATCGGGCTTATGATGTAGTCGTCGCCAAAGTCAGCTACGAGTTTGAAATTGACCCGGAAACAGGAAAAACGGAGCTTGCGTTTGCCCGTAAGCAAACGCCGCTCACGTTTGCCGATACCTATTACGGCGATCCCTCGCAAACCTCAACTCAGTTTGAAAGCGACTTCAGCCTCTACAAGCCCAAAACCGACTTGGTCATCAATGCCACCGCCTATGCGCCCGACGACGTTCCCTCTCGGCAATTTACCGTATCTGTAAGTATCGGCGATTACCAAAAAAGCCTGGCGCTTACCGGGGAACGTTACTGGGTGCGGGAGGCGGCAGGATGGTCTTTGAGCGAACCCGACCCTATCCTTTCCCTGCCTATCCGCTATGAGTTTGCCTTTGGCGGCAGCGCAGTCGAAGATGACCACACAGGCTATCAGCAGAACGCCATCGGTATCGGCTACTATCCAAAGGCCGAACTCAAAAAAAACGGGTTTAAGCGGACGCTGAAAGCGCATCAAATCTACGACCCCGCACACCCCGTGCGAGATCCGTCCGATAAGGCCGCGCCCGAAGGCTTCGGCTTTATGCCCCGTTATTTTGCACTGCGAGCCAAACATACCGGCACTGCCGATGCGCAATGGATAGCCAACCGTGCCCCGCTACTGCCTGAAGATTTTTCTATGGCTTATTGGAACGGCGCCCATCCCTCGCTGCAGCTTCCCCATCTGAAACCCAACCATATTTACGAACTGACTTTTACCGGCATGGTGCATTCCTTCCAAGCACCCAACCAACGCTTTACCGTTGATTTGGCGGTAGAAACCGTGTTCGTCCACGCCCATACGGCAACCAACTCGTCATTGTGCAAAGACATGATATTGGACACCATTCTCGTCGATGTAGAACAACGCCGCATTGATTGCAGCTACCGCACATCTTTTCCGGAGGAACTGGAAATCGCGGCATGCCAGCTCAGATTCATCGCCCGACACGAACGGGCAGACCAAATCGCAGCCGCCCAAGCTTGTCGGGATTCACAGGATGAATTTATCCCAATCCCGCCATCTTTGGCAGCACACGCATAAACCACACATAGGTCGTCTGAAATCCCAAACCTGTAATCATCCATATTTCAGACGACCCCATCCCCAACAGGAGCAAGCCGCCATGGCATTCAATAAAATCGCCCGTAAAGACAGCGACTTCTATGTAATCTGTACCCTCCCCGATTTCTGCTGGGCACCCCCTCCCGCTCCTCCTATCACACCGCCCATCCCCTTCCCGCTCTTCGCCGACCTGGGCAACGCCAAAACCGTTGCCAAAGACGTCCGCCTCAACCGCAAGCCCGCCTTCGTCTTCAAGGCCAGTAAAACCAACCGCACTACCGGTGACGAACCCGCCCTTCCGGGCCGCAAGGGTGTGTTGTCCCGCACCGCCACCAAACCGGCCTGGCCGATGATGCACTCCTCTTCGGTTAAAATCCGCAAACGCTATATCATACGCGCCGGCGATATGTTCCACATGAACAACAAGTTCAAAGGAAAACTAGGAAAAAAACCCTGTATTTCCTGTAAAGCCGCCGCTGCTGCCGGCCGCCCGGTCAATCCGATACACGGGCTGAAGTTTTTAGAGGATGAAACCGACTTTGCCTTTGAAGGCATCCTGCCGCTGGTCTGGAGCCGCAGCTATTATTCCGATCAAGACGGTATCGGCTGGCTCGGCGAGGGCTGGAGCGTGCCGGGCTGCCAACGCATCATCCGCGATGCGGCGGGATTGGCCTATATCGACGATCAGGGCCGTCTGTTCCCGCTGCCGGAAGTCGATGAAGACGATGAGGAACCGGTCTTGTTTGAGAGCGAACAGATCTGGTTCAGCAAAAATCCGGACGGGCATTATGTCATCGCGTCGCTGGACGGTTCGATAGCGCTGCGTTTTGCGCCTTTGGTCGTCGCGGAAGACGGTTCGGACGAAGATTCCACCCTCTTCCCGCTGGTGGCGGTGGAAGACGCCAACGGCAACCATCAGCGTTTCGTCTATCATCCGCTGACCGGTCTGCCGCAATACGTCATCGACGGCAACGGCCGAGTGTTCTCGCTGAACTTCGGCAATGTGGCGGACGAACAGTCGCCCAAAATGCGGCTGATGTCGGTGTCGCTGTTGGAGGGTTTGCCGGTCTTCGGCGAAACGGTCCGGGTTGGCAGTCCGCTGGTCCGCTACGAATACAACGGCAGCGGCGACTTGGTCCGCGTCATCGGCCGCGACGGCAACGTCAAACGCAGCTTCGGCTATAAAAACAATCTGATGGTGTCGCACACGGATGCGGCAGGATTGGTATCGGAATACGAATACGACCATTACACCCCGACCGGCAAGGTGTTGCGCAACTGGACGTCTTTGGGCGAGGAATGGCGTTTTACCTATCACGACGGTTATACCGAGGTGACCGACGTGTTGGGCCGTACCGAGCAATATCATTACGATTACAACAACGAGTTGACCAAGCGGGTGTTTGCCGACGGCAGCGCTGTGTTGATGGAACGCGACGGTTTGGGCCGTCTGCTCAGCCACACCGATGCGATGGGGCGCGTTACCCGTTATCAGTACAGCAACGAAGGGCAGGTAGAGGCCATCGTCCGCCCCGACGGCGCCATCCTGCATTTCGACTATGACGACTGCTACCGCCTGATCCGTAAAAGTGATGCGGAAGGCCGTTATGACGGCTATACCTACGACGAAGCGGGCAACCTGCTGACCCATACCGACCCGCTGAAACATACCACCCGTTTCGAATACGCCGACAACGGCCTGTTGCTGTCGGTGACCGATCCGAACGGCAGCAGTACCGCTTATCACTATAATGAAAACCGCCAGCCCGACCTCATTACCGACTGTTCCGGTTACGAAACCAAACTGGCCTACACCCCCGAAGGGCAACTGGCGCGCATTACCGATGCGCTGGGACAGCACACCGAATACCATTACGACGCCGACCAAAACCTTACCCTCGCCCTCTATCCCGACGGCAGCAAAGAGACCTTCGGCTACGATGCCGCGGGTCGTCTGAAAACCCATACCGACGGCGAAGGCCATACCACTTCCTACGAATACGGCCAAGACGGTCTGCCGACCCGACGCACCAATGCCTTGGGACACACCTTCGGCTACCATTACGACAAAGCCCGCCGCTTGGTCGGCCTCACCAATGAAAACGGTGCGCGCTACCGCTTTGCCTACGACGTCCTCGACCGTCTGATTGCCGAAAGCGGCTTCGACCATAAACTGACCGGCTACCGCTACAACGCCGGCAACGAGCTGGTCGAGCAGCGCGAATTCGGTGACGACGCCTCCCTCGCCGCCAAACTGATGGCGCAACTGGGCGGACAGCCCGTCCCCAAAAAAGACGTATCCCCGCTTTCAGACGACCTCGACAGCCAAACCCCGCTGCGGATTACCGAGTTCAAACGCGATATATTGGGACGGCTGATCCACACCCTTGCCCGCGATAACGACAAGGTTCAGGAAACCGCTTACCAATACGACTTGAACGGCAACCTCGTCCGCGCCGCCAACTGCCACAGCATCACCTGCTTCGACTACAACGGAAACGGCCAACTCATCGCCCAACACCAATGGAAGGTGCCGAGCAAAGAAGAGAACGCCCGAAACGGCTTGCCCGACACCGACTGGCGCGATGCGCAGTACGACATGCTGTACCTGCCCGTTACCGAAACCGTCCGCTACCACTACGACTTCAACGGCAACCGCACCGCCACCGTCCTGCCCGACGGCAGACAGATCAACTACCTGTACTACGGCAGCGGCCACCTGCACCAAATCAGCCTCGACGACGAAGTCATCACCGACATCGAACGCGACAAGCTGCACCGCGAAATCTTCCGCACACAGGGTAAACTCGCCAGCCGCTACGAACTCGACCCTTTAGGTCGTCTGAAAGGCAAATCGCCACCCTCAATGACCTGACGGAAGGCGGCAAAGGCAAAACCAAAGTAGCGGCGGGTTATGGCCAAACCGCCGTCAAACGCAGCTACGGCTACGACCGCACCGGCAACCTGACCCACAGCACCGACCAGCGGACGGGCACGACCAAGTTCGAGTACAACAAACTGGGCAGGATTACCAAATGGAGATAAATTTGGTATTAGGCACTCGTCAAGACATGGTGAAACACTGGATTTCAATGTCAAAGGGCTTCCACGAGATTTTAAAATCCATCAAAAATGATATAACATTAGGAGATTTTTATTATGCATAATACTAGAGAACATATATATATTGATAAAAAGTTAAAAGCTAAAGGATACCGCGATTTAAACGATTATATTGATAAAAGGAGTAACGAAATATTAGATGATGAAGTTTGGCTATGGAGAACCAAGGCCGGAATACAAGATGATTTTCCTGAATTATCAAATTGCGAGATTATTGAAATATTAAAGGATGTAATGACTAACATCGTAAAAAAGGGAGGAGTTATTTGTGATTATTCCAATGGAAAAGCAACACATATAATAAAAAAATATGATGACTTATCCTCTCCATTACTAATATCGGATATTGTTAATTTCTTGCTTCTCAATCCTGACTATGGAAGTGATGGAAATGGTATTTGGTATGAATAACAAACCTTAAGTGAATTAAACCTCTAGTAAACCGTAGCCCATATGTAGGCTGCGTGTCCCAAGGCTCATACGCGGTTTCTTACTCCAAATTATTTATAAAGTGTAAAAAATATAAAGCGTAGCAAGATAATAGGAAACAGAAAAAAGGTTCTAGAAATTCTGATAGTTCTAAAAATGAGAAACATGGAGATGGTGTAGATCATTTAAAGCAGCTGAAAAACGGATTAAGGAATTACAAGAGCAGATTAAACCTAGAATGCCTAGAAGAGATAAGCTTAGTTGAGAGAAAAAAATAAGTAATATTAAGAAAACTGCGGAACAAAAAGCAAAAGGTGTAGAACATAGCAAAGGATCAAAACGATGAAATTAAATCTATCTCCGTTTAAATCTGTAGGTCCATTTAAGTTTGGAGAAAATGTTGATAAATATATTTCTATCCTACAATTTTTTAAATACAGCTCACCGGATGAATTTGGAGTATGTGAGTATGAATCTCAAGATAGTAGTTTTTTTATTACTGTGAGAGAAAATAAAATTGATTCTATATTTTGCTATAAAGAACTATTTTATAAAGACACTAATTTAATTGGATTAACTATTGAGCAATTTAAAATAATTACTGAGAGTAATTTTATAGGTAAAATAGATGAATTGGATTTTGAAGATGATGGCATACCACAATTTGTTTATGAATTTGAAACAATAGGGTTGCAAGTTTGGGAGAAAAATAGCAGGATTGTTACTATTATAGCAAGTCTATATATAGAAGATGATTAGCCTGCGCAGATTATGTCAAGCCCCGACAAAACACATCAAGGTCGTCTGAAATTAATTTTTAGATGACCTCTCCTTATAATTTTCATCCAAAAAATATCGGAATAGGTGTCGATGGGAAAGTCGATCAGCCATCAGCAATGGTTTTCCGCAATGGGGTAAGACAGCGAATTTTGTAACATATGTATTGAAACGCTTAGGTTTGGTCAATACCCAACAACCCAGAAAGGCCGTCTGAAAAAATCCAAATTCATCTTTCAGACGACCCTATCCCACAAGAGGAAATATTTATGAAAAACATAAATGATATTTTTATTGGGCAGAATTTTTCTTTACCTAACCATTTTTTAATACCAAATTATGATACTTTTTTGTTCTTTGATTTTGTGCTTGGAATGGATTTAAAGTTTCTTGGAGAATTTTCTGACTTGTTAGATCTAGGTGGCTTTAATAAGCAAGTTAATGTTTTAGATTGTGATTTTAATATTATGTTGGAAAACTGGATTCTTGAACATGATAATTCACTAAAAAATATACAAAGAATAATAAGCTGTACGAATGATTATGGTGACGGTGGAGTTATTATGGCAGATACTGATTTAAATTGGGTTGCGGTTCAGGATATACCTATTAATTGGGGTGTTTTTGCATTTCAAAGTTCAAAAAAAGAATCTATAAGATTATTCCATATGATGGATCGAGATTGGTTTGTAGACATTGAAAGATTTAAGGCTATGGAGAAGGTATTAATAAGAGAGTTTGGAGAGGAGTTTATAAATGTCTTATTAAGCAATTACGGTAATATTCGTTGGGATGGTTAACTGCCAAGTAAGCGTAGATATTGTCGCTTAAGTTAATCTCGAAAGTTGCAAATATTGATTTAAGCTGTAGATTAGATCGAGTGCTCTCATCTTGATGGAAATTTGGTATGATAAATTTCCCTTTATAGATTCGGAACATTGGAAAAAGGAGTTGTGCCGCTTTATGAATTTTTATAATACGGTAAAGCCACAGAAGAGTTTGCACCTTTTGAGGTCTTACAGGCTTATTTTTCTCAACCTGTTGTGTGAACAACGTTGTGTTTCCTTATAAAATAATATGTTGAAATTATTTATCTCATCATTTTTAAACCTATTATTTATTTTGTACTTAACCAGAGAACTGAAAGGACTTATTAGCTTCATTCTAAACATTTGTAATGGAAATATAAGCAATTATATTTTAGGAATAGTAGAGATTTTATTCTATTCCTTTTTAAGTTTAAGTATTATTTTTTTATCAAAATACTTAGCATCATTGATAGCAAAAAGTCAAACTATTCAATTATTATTATTAGTTATAATTTGCTTGTTTTTAGATATAATAGCGTGTTTATTTATATTTAGAATCTTCTTTATAACCTAATAGTGGCCGTAGATTGGGTCGAGACCCAATAAACACCAAGGTCGTCTGAAATAAATTGCCTGACGACCTTTCCCCATGTCTCCTCCTACTTCAACTACAACGAAAACAGTCAAATCACCCGTTATCACCGACACCGAACGAGATAAACTGCATCGCTAAATCTATCGTATTCAAGCTAAACTCGTCAGCCACTACGAACTTGATTCTTTAGGTTGAATTATCCCCCCCTGAGCAAGGCAGCAAAGGTAACGGATATCACTTATCAACCCTTCCGCCTGCAAAACCAGTATGCCGACCGTGAATCAGGACTATATTACAACTTCTTCAAGTATTACGAACCTGATGCAGACCGGTTTTGGGGCAGTATCTGATTGGGTTATTTTGGGATATTAATTTTATGCTTTTGCACCGGATACTACGAAATAGATATATTAGATTGGTTTAGACATTATGGGAATTGATGTGGACCAGACTGGACAAAGGGGGAAGAACAATACAGTAAGCTTCGAGAAAATAATGGATATTATGTCGAACCAATGGGAGTATTGGATATAGATTGTAGACAACATGATATTTGCTATGTTAAATGTAGGGAACAATTCTCATATTCAGAATTAGAAAAATATAACTGTATGGTAAGGTGCGACGACACTCTTATGAATACATCTAAAAATATCCAACATGATCCTAATTCTTCATCCTGATTTTTCTATAAAGCGTTGGGACCTGAACTTGCCAAAATCTACTATCTACCAATAAAACCATTAAAAAACATCTACAAACCATATGTAATTTTATGAAAATCTGTAAATATTTTTTATTATATTTATTTATATATATAATCTTATTTATAATAAACCCTTGGATTTTAGAATTAATTAATATTACCATAACGCTTCCATGGTCCATTATTGAAGAAGATATTATTACTTATTTTGGACTAAACCTGAATCCTACTGCTGATAATATCTTTTATCGAAGAATAATACACTTTACTTACGGGTTAATTAGCTTTTTTATAAATATATTTCTTTTATATAATTTTATCTACAAACTTAAGAAAATTTTTAAAGCACCCAAAGAAAATAAATGAAAAAATAGCTGACTCCATATCAACAGGTAGTACTTATTGGATTTCGGATGAAGAAATTCATACTCTGGAAGAAAAAGCCTCTCATGGAGATAAAAATTCATCATTCAAATTATATCAATACCATATGTTTGTATCTCTAAATCAAAATTTAGAATTTAAATGGCTAGAGATAGCGGCAAAAAATGGACATCCTATTGCCCAATCCAATTTAGCTGATTTATCTTTAGCACAAGGAAATAAAGAAAAAGCCACATTTTGGGCTAAAAAAGCATATGAAAATGGTGCTAAGCTACCGGATGAATTAAAAATCCTAATAAAATAACCTAAACCTTTTGAAACTAGAACACTGGGAGGATTCAATGATAAACGCTGAAAATACTGCTAATATTCAAATTTTTTGGAAGTTACGAGAAGACGGAGGTTGTCAGACGATTCCTCCCATTGGTCTCTTTTATCCCGTAAGTAAATTTGAAGATGGTGTTTTTCAAGAAAATTTTCCTAGAAGTATAGTTTTAGACATTTACGAGTATATACCAAATAAAAACATCAGTTATGCAAACGCTTGGTTCCTGATAAGAAAAAACGAAAAAATACCATTAGATACGAAATTTAAAATTTTTGATGGTCCAAGATGCATTGCAGATGTTATTTCGATTCCTTAAAACAGTAATCGTGGATTAGGTCTTATAGTGGATTAAATTTAAATCAAGACAAGGCGACGAAGCCGCAGACAGTACAGATAGTACGGAACCGATTCACTTGGTGCTTCAGCACCTTAGAGAATCGTTCTCTTTGAGCTAAGGCGAGGTAACGCTGTACTGGTTTAAAGTTAATCCACTATAAAAAACTGCACCTTGGTGGTTGGGGGGTATCCAACCACCAAGGTGCAGTTCAGTTTTCAGACGACCTTTTATTTAGATTCAGGCTTGTGATTTAAGCCACTTGGGTCTGATGCTCATCGCCGTTGCGTTCGCGGATTTTGCCCAAACGGTAAACGGTTTCGCCTTGTTCAGTTAAGAATGCCTGCACCGCGTCGGCATCTTCTTCGGCGATGACGACCACCATGCCGATGCCGCAGTTGAAGGTGCGGTACATTTCTTGCGTTTCCACATTGCCTGCCTGTTGCAGCCATTGGAACAGCTTGGGCAATTCCCATGCTTTGGCGTCGATTTGGGCGACGGTGTTTTCAGGCAGGATGCGCGGCACGTTTTCGGTAATGCCGCCGCCGGTGATGTGCGCCATGCCTTTGACGGTGAATTTTTCCAAAGCGGCGAGGATAGGTTTCACATACAGGCGGGTCGGGGCGATGATGGTTTCGCGCAGGGTTTTGCCGTTGTCGAACTCGGCATCCAAATCGGGATTGTCGCGGGCGATGATTTTGCGGACGAGGGAGTAGCCGTTTGAATGGGCGCCGTTGGAAGCCAGACCCAACACGATGTCGCCCGCTTTGATGCTGCGGCCGTTGATGACGCGCTCTTTTTCGACCACGCCGACGGCAAAGCCTGCCAAGTCGTATTCGCCTTCGGGGTACATGCCGGGCATTTCGGCGGTTTCGCCGCCGATGAGGGCGCAGCCGGATTCTTCGCAGCCTTGGGCGATGCCTTTAATCACGTCGGTAGCGCGGGCGACGTCAAGTTTGCCGCAGGCGAAATAGTCGAGGAAAAACAAAGGCTCAGCACCTTGAACCAAAATATCGTTGACGCTCATGGCGACAAGGTCGATACCGACGGTGTCGTGTTTGTCCCAATCGAAGGCGAGTTTGAGCTTGGTGCCCACGCCGTCGGTGCCGCTGACGAGGACGGGATTTTTGTATTTTTTGCTGATTTCGACCAATGCGCCGAAGCCGCCCAAATCACCCAACACTTCGGGACGCATGGTGCGTTTGGCAAAAGGTTTGATGTTTTCGACCAGTTGGTCGCCTGCGTCAATGTCGACGCCTGCGTCGCGGTAGCTCAGTGAAGTGCTCATGAATGGGTTCCTTATCGTGATTGGGACGGAAAAACGATGGGGCGTATTTTACCTTATTTTGCAGGCGCGGGCTTGGATTTTTCGGTGATTTTGTAAACAATCTGAGGTTTCAGACGACCCCGTTTATTCTGTTATACTGGACGGTCAGGGGTCGTCTGAAAACGATTGCGGCGGCTCCCGCTGAAACACACATGGAAAGGCTTTATGTATCAGAAAAAAACGCGCGGCATGAAGCCGTGGATCATTATGGGCTGCGTGATTGCAGCTTTTGTCTGGCTGCTGTACGCGCTGGGCGACATCCTGACGCCGTTTATTGTGGCGGCGGTATTGGCTTATGTGTTGAATCCGCTGGTGGAATGGTTGCAGAAGAAAAAGATTAAACGCGGCCCCGCGTCCATGATGGTGATGGTATTCGCTTTGCTGTTGCTGCTGTCGCTGATGCTGATTATCGTGCCTATGCTGATCAACCAGTTTAACAATATGGTCAGCCGCATTCCCCAAATCGTCGATTTTACGCAAAACAGGCTGCTGCCTTGGCTGAACCATGTGGCGGGCAATTATGTGCATATCGATCAGGATTCGGTAGTCAAATGGTTGCAGTCGCATACGGGCGAATTGAGCAACACGCTCAAGGCTTGGGTCCCGACGCTGATGCGCCAGAGCGGCAACGTCATCAGCGGCATGAGCAACCTGATACTGCTGCCGCTACTGCTGTATTATTTCCTTTTGGACTGGAAACGCTGGTCTTACGGCATCAGCGCATTAGTTCCGCGTCGCTTTATCGACACTTATACGCGCATCACAAGCAATATGGATGAAGTTTTGGGCGAGTTCCTGCGCGGGCAGTTGATGGTGATGCTGATTATGGGGCTGGTGTACGGGGTCGGGCTGATGCTGGTCGGACTGGATTCGGGCTTCGCCATCGGTATGATTGCCGGTATTTTGGTGTTTATCCCGTATTTAGGCGCATTTACCGGACTTTTGCTGGCGACCGTCGCCGCTTTGCTGCAATTTAGCACATGGCATGGTCTGGTTATGGTGTGGGTCGTGTTCGGTATCGGACAATTCCTCGAGAGCTTTATCGTTACCCCGAAAATCGTCGGCGACCGCATCGGCCTGTCGCCGTTCTGGGTAATTTTCTCGTTGATGGCGTTCGGACAACTGATGGGCTTCGTCGGCATGCTCGCCGGCCTGCCGCTTGCTGCCGTAACCTTAGTCCTGTTGCGCGAAGGCGTGAATGCTTATTTCCACAGCCGTTTTTACAAACACAAGTAAAAGGACAAAAAGGTCGTCTGAAAACAGATATGGGTTTTCAGACGACCTCCCAGCCCTTTTTCGACAGCCATGTTGAACAATGAAGGTGTTAATCCTGTTTTCCATCATCATGGCTGTTTTGCAAACCTTTTTCTTTCCGACACTCACTCCCTGAAATCACTTACACAAAGGACCATATGTTAGCCATCATCGGCGGCAGCAGCCTGACCAAGCTGCCAGAACTGAGCATCACCGACCGCAAAATCGTCCGCACCCCCTACGGACTGACCAGCAGCCCCGTCTTAAGCGGCAAACTGGGCAGTCAGGACATTTTCTTCCTCGCGCGGCACGGCTTCGGCCATACCGTCGCGCCACATGAAATCAACTACCGCGCCAACATCTGGGCGTTGCATTCCATAGGTGCGGAATACATCGTCGCCGTTTCCTCCGTCATCAGCATCAACAACCGCTTTGAAAACGGTGCGCTCGTCCTGCCCGACGACTTGATCGACTACACCTACGGCCGCAAGGACACCTTTTTTGAAGGACAGGAAGAACCGGTCGTACACACCGATTTTCTCGAACCCTACACCGCCGGACTGCGCGAAAAAATTGCCGAACACGCGCAACAGCACCAAATGCCCTTATACACCCAAGCCGTTTACGGCTGCCTGCAAGGCCCGCGCTGGCCGACTCGCGCCGAAATCCAACGTTACCGCCGCGACGGCGTGGACGTATTGGGCATGACCGGAATGCCCGAAGCCTTCCTCGCCCGCGAACTGGGCATCCAATACGCCCACTTCTGTGGCATCACCGACATCCGCTGCCTCAGCAGCGGAGCGGAAGGGACGGAATGCGGCTTGGAAACCGAGCTTGCCATCGGCAAAATCCGTCGTTTGCTTGCGGGTTTGTAAAGGGTGAATGTTTCCCTCTTGATTCTTTAAACCATTCAAAAAGGTTGTCTGAAAATTTTCAGACGACCTCATTACTAAGATAGATACGGCAGAAACAATTTGGCATTCAAACCAACACTTCAGTCCTGCAACAAACTAATATAGTGGATTAACTTTAAACCAGTACGGCGTTGCCTCGCCTTAGCTCAAAGAGAACGATTCTCTAAGGTGCTGAAGCACCAAGTGAATCGGTTCCGTACTATCTGTACTGTCTGCGGCTTCGTCGCCTTGTCCTGATTTAAAGTTAATCCACTATAAAAATAAGACAAAACCGTTTGCAATCCGTCGATTCATGATTCCGGCTTATCCGCAGCCGGTTTTTTCTTACGCGAGCGGCGGCGTTTGCGATTCGGCTTGCCATCCGCGCCATCGCCTTGCCCGTGTTGCCGACGCTGTTGTGTGGCAAGCGTCATCTCCGCGCGGGCCTCCGCATCCGCATGCTGGAACTTCGTCCACCATTCGACCAAATCCCGCTCCACTTCGCCGACCTCTCCGCGCAACACAAGGAAATCGTAAGCCGCACGGAAACGCGCTTGCGCCAGCATTTTGTGCGGACGCGCGCCGCGTGTGTAGTCGAATTGCGGCTGAAGCTGCCAAATTTCCCGCATGGTCGCGGCAAAACGCTGCGGTACGCCCCAGCCTTTTTCGACCGTTTCGCGCATGGTGTTCATCGCTTCGGATAAAGCGTGCGCAGGCTTTTGACCGCGTTTGATGTTGTCCTGCCAATGACGGTTCAAAACCGGCCACAATACAGCAGCAAGAACAAAGCCCACCGACACGGATTTGTCTGCGCGCAAACGTTCGTCCGTATTTTTCAAGGCGAGAGAAATAATGCGGTTTTCAGGTTTTGCAGCCGATTTGAGCGCAGTCAGAAGCGGATGGACGTCGTCTGAAACACCTAGGGAATTCAATCGTTTCAGACATTCTCTGGCATAACCGGAAAACAGCAGCTTCATGATTTCATCAAACAGGCGCGCTACGGGTTCGTGTTTCAGACGACCTGCCTGTTCCGGAATCGGTGCAGCGGTGTTTTCTTCCACGTCAAACCCAAGTTTGCCCGACAACCGCACTGCCCTCAGGATGCGGACAGGGTCTTCCTGATAACGCTCCGCCGCATTGCCGATCATCACCAGCTTGCGGTCGGCAATATCGCCGACACCGTGGTGAAAATCGATGATTTCTTCTTTAATCGGGTCGTAATAAAGCGCGTTGCAGGTGAAATCACGGCGCATGGCATCTTCTTCCATACTGCCGTAAGTGTTGTCCTTCATAATCCTGCCGTGCGCGTTCTGCTGCACTTTACCGCCACCCCTAAAGGTCGTGACCTCTATGGTTTCCGGCCCGACCATGACGTGTACGATTTGAAAGCGTCTGCCGATAATGCGGCTTCTGCGGAAAATCTTATGAACCTGCTCCGGCGTCGCATCGGTGGCGATATCGAAGTCTTTAGGCTCGACGCCCAGCAACAGGTCGCGAACCGCCCCGCCGACAACATAAGCCTGAAAACCTTCGTCATGCAAACGGCGGACAACTTTTTCCGCCGCAAAACTCAACATATCCGCGCTGATATGGTGCCTGTCGAAAGGAAGGATTTCCTTCGCCACAGGCACTTGCTTCGGCTGCTTTCCGGGTAAAACTTTATGCAACCATTTTTTCAACATAAAACTCTTTCCAAAATAAAAAGAGGTCGTCTGAAACCGGCGGCGAAGCCTTTGCACAATATTCTGCCTGGAATACGGCAAAATATTATGCAAAGGCTTCAGACGACCTGCCGTATCGCATTAAAAAACAAGGCGGCATTATACCCGAAACACCATAAACCCTGAAAATATAGTGGATTAACTTTAAACCAGTACGGCGTTGCCTCGCCTTAGCTCAAAGAGAACGATTCTCTAAGGTGCTGAAGCACCAAGTGAATCGGTTCCGTACTATCTGTACTGTCTGCGGCTTCGTCGCCTTGTCCTGATTTAGTTAATCCACTATATAGTCGAATATCTAAAAACCGTAACGGCGTTATCAGTTATAATAAAAGACTGACACAAACCTGTACGGAACCGTATCATGTATCACTACAAATCCGAAGCCACCCAATTCCTCGACAAACTCATCGAAGACAATCCGCAGCTGGAAACACAACGCCTTGAAAACCGCCATCTGTTGTGGGATGTCGAGCTGGACCCTCAAGAACAGAAAGAATTCGAAGCCGCCAAAGTCGCCAAAAAACCTTATACCTACTACCAAGACTGACGGCCAAACGGCATGACCACCCAGACACACAATATCGACCCGGCGCTGCAAGACTACCTCAACAGCATCGGCGAAAAAGAGCATCCCGTACTGACCGCCCTGCGTTCGCGCACGCAATCCCACCGTTTAGGGAAAATGGCGATTGCCCGCGAACAGGCAGCCTTGCTGACGTGGCTCGCGCGCCTGCTCAAAGCCGAAAAATATCTGGAAATCGGCGTGTTTACCGGTTACAGCAGTACTGCAGTCGCCTTAGCCCTGCCCGAACACGGCAAAATTACCGCCTGCGACATCAACGTCACCTTTACCGATATCGCCCGCGAAACCTGGCAGGCAGCGCAAGTCGCCCATAAAATCACCCTCCACCTCCAGCCCGCCCTGCTGACCCTGGACGACTTGATAAGTCAAGGCGAATCAGGCAGCTACGACTTGGCGCTGATCGATGCCGACAAACCGCCCACCCCGCAATATTTCGAACGCTGCCTGCAACTGGTTCGCAGCGGCGGCGTTATCGCCATCGACAATGTCCTGCTGAACGGGCGCGTTATGGGTGAAGCAGAACGCGATGCCCCGCCCAGCCTAAACATACTCCAGTCCTTCAACCGCAACCTGCCCGACGATTCCCGCATCGTACCCATTACCCTGCCCGTCGGCGACGGTCTGACTTTGCTGCTTAAAAAATAAAATGAACAAAACCCTTCCCATCCTGTTTGCCGGCATCCTCCTGCTCAACGCCTGCGCCTCTACCGTCCCCAAACCCAAATCCGGCGACACCTTCATGCTGCCCGATATTCCCACCGCCGCAGCCGAATCCTCCGCCATTCCCTATCCCGATTTGAACACGATGACTCAAATCGAACGCTTGGGTATGCAGGTCGAACGTTTGGAGCGCGAGATGGAAAACACCAACCAGCGCCTGCAACAACTCGAAAAACAAAACAAAACCCCGCGCCACGCCCATAGAAAAGTATCCGCCCAGCGTTTGGACGACCAAAAGCTCAAAAGCACCTATCTGGCAAACGGCGGCACCGCGCCTTCTGAGGCCGACTCTGCCGACCAAAACGAAACTCGCCTCTACAACCAAGCCCTCAAATACTATCAGCGCAACAATTACGCCGCAGCGGCCGCAGTCTTAAAAGGAGCAGACGGCGGCAACGGCAGCGAAAGCGCCCGACGCAATATGTATCTACTGCTGCAAAGCCAACAGCGCATGGGCAATTGCGAATCCGTCATCGAAATCGGCGGACGCTTTGCCAACCGCTTCCGCAACAGCCCGCAAGCCCCCGACGCGCTCTTCAGCATCGGGCAATGCCAATACAAGCTGCAACAGAAAGACATCGCCCGCAACACATGGCGCAAACTGATACAGAGCTACCCCGGCAGCGCCGCCGCCAAACGCGCCGCCGTCAGCATCAAGCAACGATAACTTTTCAGACGACCTCCCATATTCAAAGGTCGTCTGAAATCATTCATTGAATAACGTTTTATACACTAGGAGCAAATATGACCAAAATCGGCATCATCATGGGCAGCAACAGCGACTGGCCCGTCATGCAGCAGGCAGCGCAGTTTCTCAAAGAGTTCGGCGTCGAATACGAAGCCCGCGTCGTGTCCGCACACCGCACCCCCGATTTAATGTTCGAATACGCCGAAACCGCCCGCGAACGTGGCATCAAAGCCATCATCGCGGGCGCAGGCGGCGCGGCACACCTGCCCGGCATGGTTGCCGCCAAGACCACCGTCCCCGTATTGGGCGTACCCGTACCCAGCAAATACCTGCGCGGCGAAGACTCCCTGCTCTCCATCGTGCAAATGCCCAAAGGCGTTCCCGTCGCCACTTTCGCCATCGGCGAGGCAGGTGCCGCCAACGCCGCCCTGTTCGCCATCTCACTGCTTGCCAACGAAAACCCCGAGCTGGCACAAAAGCTTGCCGACTTCCGCGCCAAGCAGGAGCAAACCGTTTTAGACATGGAGCTGCCCGAGGCATAACCATCGAATTCATCTGAAAGGTCGTCTGAAAATGGTGCAAACAAAATATTTGATTTCGTTTACCCCATTTTCAGACGACCTTTTTTTAATCACTCAACCCTCTGAACAACAATGAACAAAACTTTTGCATTTATCCTACTCTCCGCCCTACTCTGCGCCTGTCAAAGCCCGAGCAAACCAACCCAAGCGACTGAAGCAATATTCACCCGACAAGCACAAGACACAACGGGCAACCTGATTATTTTCTACGATAAAGACATCGGCTCAGGTCCATTGATGAAGGCAGTGAACGATTCCGGCGCGAGCTTGGTTTACGAATACAAAAACCTGCACGGAATTGCCATTCGTCCATCAGCCAAAACCAATATTCAAGATGCCATTGCTTATTTCCAAAAGGTAAACGGCGTGTTGTCAGTCGAACAAGACCGACTGATGAAACTTCAATAAGAGTCAGCACTTAAATCAGCACACCTTTTGGAAGCCGATTATGTTTGAAGCTTTTATGATAGACTGATTTTTTAGTTTACAATGTATATTACCTATTGCCTTCTTTTCAGGCAGGAATACGTTATAAAAAATACACAGAAAAAATAAAACGAATGGGAGCATGATGGCAAACCGTATTTTCAGTATAAAATTTATAAAACCAATTAATTACCTCATTTTATCGCTACTTATTTCATTTTCATTTCTCCTTAATACCGATGAATTTTACATCATAGACTATATAATTGATGGGGATGTCTATAATTTATCTGACTTACAAGGCGAAATAAACGACAACCCCATGATTATTAAATTATTTTTAATAATAAACAATATTTCTATTCTTTTCTTTCTATTAGGAAGAAAGTTTATTGGCATTTTCTGTTTCATCCTTACAGCGTATTTTTTTGTCCATTTAATAGGCGACCTAGATTTATTGTTTCATATCATTTACTCAAGTATAAAACTTAAAAATTTATGGCTGATTTTAATACTCGTTTTGTATTTTTTACTGTGTTTGATTAACCTTTTCCCCCTGTTCAGTTCTGTGAAAAAATAAAAAAGGTCGTCTGAAAACCCAAACTTCGGTTTTCAGACGACCTTTTTGCTTTTAAAAATCAAATCAAACCATTTAAGCTCAAATCGTACCGCTGCCTTGCGCTTTCGGTTTGGCGGCACCGAATTCCAGTTTACTCAAGGCGGAGAGGTAGGCTTTGGCGGTGGCGACCAAAACGTCGGTATCTGCGCCTTGTCCGTTGACGACGCGGTTGCCGCGTGCCAAACGGACGCTGGTTTCGCCTTGGCTTTCCGTGCCTTGCGTTACGGCGTTGACGGAATAAATCTGCAAAGTCGCGCCGCTTTGCGCCACGCTCTCAATCGCTTTGAAAATCGCGTCGACAGGGCCGGAGCCGCTGGCGGAAGCGCGTTTTTCTTCGCCTTTGATGCTGAACACGATGTCGGCGCGCGGTTCTTCGCCGGTTTCGGTGCTGATTTTTTGGGAAATGAATTTGTAGCTTTCGGCGCCCATGCTACCCATTTCGTCGGACACCAGCGCGTGCAGGTCTTCGTCGAAGATTTCGCGTTTTTTGTCGGCGAGTTCTTTGAAGCGGGCAAACGCGGCGTTTAACGCCTCTTCGCTTTCCAATTCGATGCCCAAATCCGCCAGTTTGCTGCGGAACGCGCTGCGGCCGGACAATTTGCCCAAGGTCAGGCGGTTGGTTGACCAGCCGACCGATTCGGCAGTCATGATTTCATAGGTTTCGGGGTGTTTCAACACGCCGTCCTGATGGATGCCTGATTCGTGTGCAAAGGCGTTTGCGCCGACCACCGCCTTGTTGGGCTGAATCGGATAGCCGGTAATGGTGGACACCAGTTTGGATACCGGCACGATTTGCGTGGTGTCGATGCCGGTTTCCAAGCCGAACAAATCATGGCGCACTTTCAACGCCATCACGATTTCTTCAAGGCTGGCATTGCCGGCGCGTTCGCCCAAACCGTTGATGGTACATTCCACCTGGCGCACGCCTGCCTGAACAGCGGCCAGCGAGTTGGCAACCGCCATCCCCAAGTCGTTGTGGCAGTGGGTCGACCAGACTACTTTGTCGCCGTTGGGCACGCTTTTGATGATGTTGCTGATACGCTCGTACCACACGGAAGGGATGGAGTAGCCGACGGTATCGGGAATATTGATGGTGGTCGCGCCCGCTTCGATAACCGCCGTAAAGATTTTGGCAAGGAAGTCTAAATCCGAACGCACGGCGTCTTCGGCGGAAAATTCCACATCGTCGGTGTATTCTTTGGCGATTTTCACTGCTTTGACCGCCGCATCGATGACCTGCTGCGGCTTCATTTTCAGTTTGTGCTCCATATGAATGGGGCTGGTGGCGATGAAGGTATGGATGCGTTTTTTCGGCGCGGGGGAAACGGCTTCGCCCGCTTTGCGCACATCGTTTTCAACGGCACGCGCCAACGAGCAGACTGTGGATTTGGTGATGATTTTGGCAATCGCATTGACCGACTCGAAATCGCCCGGGCTGGCGGCGGCAAAACCCGCCTCAATCACATCCACGCCCATTCTCTCCAACTGTCGGGCAATGCGGATTTTCTCCTCTTTGGTCATGGATGCACCGGGCGACTGCTCGCCGTCGCGCATGGTGGTATCGAAAATAATTACGCGGTTGGTCTGTGTCATTTCTGTTCTCTCCAGAGATTCGTTTTTTTGTAAAAAAGCATTCAAATCCAGCGGCCTGCCTTGCGCTTCCGCCAGCGCGGTCAGCTTTTGCAGTTGCGCCAAAGGCAGCGACCCGCGCGTGCGCCATTTATAGATGGCTGCGGTTGTTGCGGCATTTTCGGGATCGTGCTGCTTCAACGCTTCGGCAAGTGCATTCACGCCGCCGAAATAAGCAACTAAGCGGTCAATGTCTAATTGCATGATGTTCCTTGTCCAAACTTTATCGAAATTATGGTTTGCTTTGGAAGGGGATTATACGCATTTTAGACAAAACGACAATCTATTTTTCTAAAAATACGGATTTACTTTTTAAATTCAGAATTATTTTATACATTTTGTCCAATTTTATTTCAATATCCGAGTACAAAAAGGCAGGCGACACATACCTGCCGTCAAATAATGAATAGGCATTACAGTCCAAACTACGCTCGCTTATTTTGACTGTCTAGCACACCATAACGGCAATACATCGCAAGCCGAAATATATAGTGGATTAAAATAAAAATGAGACAAGGCGGCAACGCCCGCCGTGTACGGGTAGTACATAAGGGCGTTGGCAACGCCGTATCATTGCAATTTTAATCCACTATAGTAAACTTGCCGCCGGTTTCCCTTCCTCCTTCCCGCCATGTTTCCCATTATCCCCACCGACCGCGCCGCTGCCGAATGGCGCAACGAAAGCACGCAAAAGCCGCCCAAGCAGGCGGTTTATGTGCATGAAAGCAATGCCGCCGATATTCTGAAAAACGCTCACGCCCAAACGGCAACCGTTTGGACGGGCGATTTCCACAACGCCAAGCAAGTGTTGGCAGCGATGAAAAAGCGCGTCCGCAGGTCGTCTGAAAAAACAAAAAACGCGTCTGCCGATATTCAGACGACCTTCCACGCCCACCGCATGAAACAGGCACAGCAAAGCCGCGTGTTAAATATGCTTGCTGTCGAAATCGGCGCGGGTTTTCAATTAAACAACCCGCGCGCGCCCGACGTCCGCGCCGCCCTTGCCGATGTCTACGACGAACCGAACGACGCGCCATTTTTGCTGCCGCTCAACCAGCTTTTGGGCTTTATCGGCGCACACGAATGGCACAAAAAAGGCATAGACATTCCGCAGCTTGACAGCAAAATCCATGTCCCCTTCAGCGTATTCTCGCCACTGCGCGGCGAATATTTGGACTTAATCGCCCAAGCGCCGTTGAATCCCCATATTCAGACGGCCTTCGACATCGGCACAGGTTCCGGCGTTATCGCCGCCATCCTTGCCAAACGCGGCATTCCTGAAATCACCGCCACCGACACCAACCCCAAAGCCATCGCCTGCGCAACCGCCAACCTCGCCCGCTTGGGGCTGGACAAACAAGTCGCCGTCCAAGCCATTGATTTGTTTCCTGAAGGGTGCGCCGACCTGATCGTCTGCAACCCGCCGTGGCTGCCCGCCAAACCGACTTCCGCCGTCGAAACCGCCCTCTACGATCCCGACAACGCCATGCTGACCGCCTTCTTAAACGGCGTGCGGCAACATTTAAACCCGCAAGGCGAAGCGTGGTTAATCATTTCCGATTTGGCAGAACATCTGCACCTGCGCGACCGAGATTTTCTAGAACAATGTTTTCAGACGACCTCTTTAGAAGTGGTCGATATTCTGAAAACCAAACCGCGCCACCGCAAAGCCGCCGACGAATCCGACCCGCTCGCCTTCGCCCGCAATCAAGAAACCACATACCTCTATCGTTTGAAAACAAAGTCCTGATATACAATCAGGTCGTCTGAAACCCGTTCCCGCCATTCCCATGCAACTGATCAAATACCTCCAATCCCAAGGCATAGGCAGCCGCAAACAATGCCAGTGGTTGATTCAAAACGACTGTGTCGAAATCAACGATACGGTCTACAACGACGCCAAAGCCGACATCGATCCCGCTGAAGTCCAAACGCTGCGCATAGACGGCGAAGACATCGTCGTCGTCCCCATGCCCTATTTTTATATCCTGCTCAACAAGCCTGCCGATTACGAAACCTCGCACAAACCGCAGCAATACCCTAGCGTTTTCAGCCTTTTTCCCGATCATATGCGCAACATCGATATGCAGGCGGTCGGCAGACTGGATGCCGATACGACGGGCGTTTTGCTGATTACCAACGACGGGCAGTTCAACCACTGCGTTACCTCGCCGAAACACAAAGTCCCGAAAATCTACCGCGTTACTCTGAAACATCCTTCCGACGAAAGCCTGTGTGCAACGCTGAAAAACGGCGTCCTGCTGCACGACGACAACGAAACCGTCCGCGCCGCCGAAGCCGTTTTGGAAAACCCGACCACCCTGCTGATGACCATTACCGAAGGCAAATATCATCAAGTCAAACGCATGGTCGCCGCCGCCGGCAATCGCGTCGAACATCTCCATCGGGACGAATTCAACGGACGAACGGTAGAAAATTTAGCTTCAGGGGAGTGGAAATTCATCACAGTTTGAAAATTTTGAAGTTTTTTTCAAAAAAAATTTAACCATTATGATTTTTTTATCTGTTTAAAAACATAATGATATAAGTGTTAAGATGTCATTAACCAAACTTAACGCCATCATTCGTGAACTATTATATAATTCGCGTGTCTGAGTAACACTTGCTTCGAGAGAAGTGAGTAAGTGAGTAAGACGTTTTCCCCGTAATGTGTTTGGCCATCTATACTTTTCCCCTTAGTATAGATGGTTTTTTTTATCTGCGATTTTCTCAGTTATCCTTCCCCAGTATCATTTGAACCGTCTCCCTGCATCCTATTGAATTCCCGTTCAGACGACCTTATCATCAACCCATTCCCACTTTCCCCGCAGGCACATCATGCAAAACATCCAAGACTACGTCCGCCGCACCGCGTCCGCCGCCAAGCAGGCTTCCTATATTGTCGCTGCCGCCGAGACCGCGCAGAAAAACGCCGCGCTCCTGCGCACCGCCGAACTCATCAAACACCATCAAACCGCCATCCTCGCAGCGAACGCCCAAGACATGGAACAGGCCGCGCAGAAAGGTTTGAACGACGCCCTGCTCGACCGCCTGCGACTGAGCGAAAAAACCATAGATGCCATGTGCGAAGGTTTGCGCCAGATTGCCGCCCTGCCCGACCCCGTCGGCGAAATGGACGAATTCCGCACCCGCGAAAACGGCCTGCAAATCGGCAAAATGCGCGTACCTTTGGGCGTTGTCGGTATCATTTACGAATCCCGCCCCAACGTAACCGTCGATGCCGCTGCCCTCTGCCTCAAGTCCGGCAACGCCTGCGTCCTGCGCGGCGGCAGCGAAGCCTTCAACAGCAATATGGCGCTCTCCAAACTGATTACGCAGGCGTTAGTTGAAAACGGTCTGCCCGCAGCAGCCGTCAGCCTGATTGAAAACACCGACCGCGAAAGCGTCGGCGCCATGCTGCAAGGCCCCGAGTTTATCGACGTCGTCATCCCGCGCGGCGGCAAATCGCTGGTTTCCCGCATCGCCGCCGAAGCCCGCGTGCCCGTCATCAAACACCTCGACGGCATCTGCCACGTCTATATCGACCGCGCCGCCGATGCCGAAAAAGCCGTCAACATCGCCTTCAACGCCAAAACCTCGCGCTACGGCACCTGCAACACCATGGAAACCCTGCTCGTCCACCAAAGCCGCGCCGCCGAAATTCTGCCCGTATTGGCGGAAAAATACGCCGCCCGCAACGTCGAGCTGCGCGGCTGCCCGCGTACTCTTTCCATCCTGCCCCACATTCAGACGGCCTCCGAAGAAGACTGGGACACCGAATATCTCGCCCCCATCCTCTCCGTCAAAATCGTCGACAGCCTCGAAGAAGCCGTCGCCCACATCAACACCCACGGCAGCCACCACACCGACAGCATCGTAACCGAATCCTACACTGATGCCCGCACCTTCCTGCGCACAGTCGACAGCGCCAGCGTCATGGTCAATGCCTCCACCCGCTTCGCCGACGGCTTCGAGTACGGCCTCGGCGCGGAAATCGGCATTTCCACCGACAAAATCCACGTCCGCGGCCCCGTCGGCCTGCACGGACTGACTTCGCAGAAATGGATTGTGTTGGGCGACGGGCAGGTACGGGAGTAATCCGTCGCTTTCTTGAGTGATAAAACGGTAAAAGGTCGTCTGAAAAACAGTTTTCAGACGACCTTTTGTTGTAAGGACAATCTTGTTGCTTATTATCGGTTTCACGAAAATGCAATATCGTTATACGGCTATCATCGACACAAACTATTCCATTATAATCATTCAAATTTCCATAACGCCCTAACCTCAATCCGATACGACGATTTTGGGTTCGATGTATCCGCGCTCAAAGGTCGTCTGAAACTACTTCAATTCCGATAAATCATCCAAAGGAAACCAGCATAATGTCGGACAACACCGCCCTGAAGGACAAGAAACCGCGCAAGCCGTACCTTACACTGCTTTTTACCGTTTATGCCTTGTGTTACGGCGTTTTACTCGTGTTTCTCACCGTTCAGCTTACCGTAGCTTCCGGCGGGGTGGCAGCTTTTTTTGCCTCTATGCTCCATTTCGGTATTTTCGGACTGGTGTTCGGCAGTCTGACTAGTGTGGCTGCAATAATTAACGGTTTACTCTATATGCTTGGCTATATGCTGGTTTGGGGCATACTGACCGGTATGGCGATGACGCAGCTTCGTTTGCGTAGGAACTTGAAGCATATCTTGACCGCCATGCTCATCGGCTTTGTCTGTTCCTACATAAGCACGATATTGTTTGCGCTGTTTTTGTCAAAAGATATAGAGATGCTGTTTAATTTTTATTTCGAAGGATTAACGATATTCAGCCTATTGAATGCGTTTGCCGTTATTCCCTTTGGGCTGGTGTTTTTACCTAGTGAAAGCGGGTATAAACGGGAGCGGGAAATTGCCGTGAAAACCGTGAAGGCGGGCATTCATGCGGGGCAAGTCATTTTTGAACATGCAACTGAAAAAAAAGGCGTTTTTTCTTACCGCTGGTGGATTCCGCTTGCTTTTGCTTTGGCAGGTACGCCGATTTTTCTGACTTGCGCCTTCCTGATGCAGCCGGACTCCGCCTTCCCCGACACACAAGCTTGGAGCGCACACTTTATCCCGATGACTTTCTTTGGCTTTGCCGCCATGGTGGCAAGCGGTTTGACGGCAATGCTGATGCGTCTGCGTAAAGACCAAAAAGGCATTTTGAGCGGCCTTGCCCTATCGTCTGCCTACTTCGGCGTTATGGTTTATCTGCCGCCCATCAAGAATCCCAATTTGAATCCCTACGCCCATTTGCTCAACCCGTATTGGCTGCTGGCGGCTTGGCTGATATCGGTCGGCGTCTGCATTTGGTTGTCGTTTAAGAAAGTAGATAGCGGCAATAGCTAATAAAACTGATGAGGGGTTGTCTGAAATACCTTTCAGACGACCCCTTTGCCCATTTTATCGCCGCCATCTTTCTTGTCCAAATATAGTGGATTAAATTTAAATCAGGACAAGGCGACGAAGCCGCAGACAGTACAGATAGTACGGAACCGATTCACTTGGTGCTTCAGCACCTTAGAGAATCGTTCTCTTTGAGCTAAGGCGAGGCAACGCCGTACTGGTTTAAAGTTAATCCACTATACACACAAATCTTTCCCAATTTGAAACAATCCCCTGATTTTGTTATTATTCCTTCAAAAAAAGAAATAATCATCATCCATTTTGTCTCACCCGGCCCTCATTACGGCTCATTCATCTGTGCGTTTTTACTCTCTTTTTCCCTTGTTTTTCATCCGGCAGGACGGTTTAAACGCCATTCGTTTTTTGTCTGCGTTTTATAGTGGATTACCAAAAATCGGGAAAGTCTCGGACCCTGTCCGACAGACCATGTTTTATTCCTAGTTTTTGTTAATCAACCATATACAGCCTTGCGCCCGTATCCGCCTGCCTCACCATCCCAAAGGAGGTCAAGGTTTGTCTTTATTTCATTTCTTACGCAACCGCTCTTCGTTCAATCCCTTCGTCGTTTCCGTTACGCTGTCCTTCGTGCTGCTGGTCATCGGCATCGCGCTTTTGATTCCGCAGCAGGCAGAAACCGTCCTCAATGCCGCCAAAACGGGCATTTTCAAAAACTTCAGTTGGTTTTACATCTTGGCGTTTTCAGCCTTCTTCTTCTTCCTGCTCGCACTTTCGGTCAGCAGCTTCGGCAACATCAAGCTGGGCAGCAACGAAGAAGAGCCTGAATTTAGCTTTTGGTCTTGGCTCGCCATGCTGTTCGCGGCGGGTATGGGCGTCGGGTTGATGTTTTTCGGTGTCGCCGAACCGCTTACCCACTATCTGTCCCCCATCACCGAAGGCGGCAGCGGCGCAAGGCAGCAGGATGCGTTGCTCCACACCCTCTTCCACTGGGGCGTACATGCCTGGTCGGTTTACGCCGCCATGGCGTTGGCGCTCGCCTATTTCGCCTTCCGCTACAAACTCCCGCTTTCCCTGCGCTCCTGCTTTTATCCGCTGTTGAAAGAGAAAATCGACGGTAAGGCAGGCGACATCATCGACATACTTGCGCTGGTCGCCACCCTGTTCGGCATCATTACCACGCTCGGCTTCGGCGCGGCGCAGTTGGGTGCGGGCTTGGCACAAATCGGCTGGATAAGCGAAAACACCTTTTCCGTACAAACCATCGTGATTTTCGCCGTCATGGGTTTGGCGGTCGCCTCTGCCGCCTCCGGCATAGGCAAAGGCGTCAAAATGTTGAGCGAGATGAACTTGACCCTTGCCTTCGTACTGATGGTTTTCGTCCTCGCTACCGGCCCGACCCTCCACCTGCTCTCCGCCTTCAACGACAACCTCGGCACTTACCTGAGCAACCTCGTACAACTCAGTTTCAAAACGTACAGCTACGAACAAAACCATACCGAATGGTTCGGCGGCTGGACCATCTTATACTGGGCATGGTGGTGTTCTTGGGCGCCTTTCGTCGGACTCTTCATCGCCCGCATCTCGCGCGGACGCACCATACGCGAATTTATTTTCGGCGTTTTGGCGGTTCCCTCCCTGTTCTGCGTCATCTGGTTTACCATCTTCGGCGATACCGCCATCTGGATTAACGACCACACCGCAGCAGGCGCATTGGGCGAATTGACCGGCACGCCCGAAAAACTCCTCTTCCGCTTCCTCGAATACCTCCCCCTGCCGACCCTCACAGGGCTTGTCAGCCTCATGGTGATCGCCCTCTTCTTCATCACCTCCGCAGACTCCGGCATTTACGTTCTCAACAACATCGCCTCCCGCGACAAAAGCGTGGCCGCCCCGCGCTGGCAGGCAGTGATGTGGGGGCTGTTGATGTCCGCCGCCGCCATTGTCCTTTTGCGCTTCGGCGGACTGCCCACCCTGCAAACCATGACCCTCATCGTCGCCCTGCCTTTCGCCCTGCTCATGCTGATCATGTGTTTCAGCCTATGGCGCGGATTAAACGCCGACCACAAATACTTCACGACCGCCGTCACTCCCTCCAGCGTCTATTGGAGCGGCGACAACTGGCAGGACAGGCTTGAGCGTATGCTGAACCAAACGCAGGAACAAGACATCCTCAAATTCCTCAAAACCACCGCCCTGCCCGCCATGCGCGAACTGGGCGAGGAATTGTCCGACAAATACGGCCTGAGCGTCGACATCCAAACCCACTTCGACCGCGAAGAACCTGCCGTCGAATTCACCATCCACAAAGAGTCCCTGCGCGACTTCATGTACGGCATTAAAACCATCAAGCGCGAAGTGTCCGAACAGCTTATCAAAGACGGCCACCTCCCGCACATCCGCCACAACGTCACCTACGAGCCCTACACCTACTTCTTCGACGGCCGCAGCGGCTACGACGTGCAATACATGAACCGCCGCGAACTCATCGCCGACATCCTCAAGCAGTACGAGCGTTACCTCAACCTCCTGACCGATGTCGGACAAGAACTCATGTCGCACCAGCAAACCGAATTGGCAGAATAAGTTTTTGTTAAACAGATGGTAACCAAGGTCGTCTGAAAACAGATTTCCCGTTTTCAGACGACCTTTCTTCATGCGTTCAAACAAACCACACGTTCCATCCACACCCCTCCCGTAGCGTGGGCTTTGCCCACGAAAAACACTGCCCAACCTGTCTTAAAAAAACAAATAAAAACGTCGTCTGAAACCCAAAATCCAGCTTTTCAGACGACCTCTTTCCCCATCATCCGTAACACAATCTTTCCCCATGCAAACCGCTTTATTATAGTGGATTAAATTTAAATCAGGACAAGGAGACGAAGCCGCAGACAGTACAGATAGTACGGAACCGATTCACTTGGTGCTTCAGAACCTTA
>NZ_AJMT01000043.1:0-1401 GCF_000260655.1 Neisseria sicca VK64 | reverse complement strand
TGTCAATATTTCCACCGCAGAAGACCCGGCCGAGATTAATTTGCCCGGCATCAACCAAGTCAACGTCAATGACAAACAAGGTTTGACTTTTGCTGCGGCCTTGAAATCTTTCTTGCGACAAGACCCTGACATTATCATGGTAGGTGAGATTCGGGACTTGGAAACCGCGGATATTGCCATCAAAGCGGCACAAACCGGACATATGGTGTTTTCAACGTTGCATACCAATAACGCGCCTGCGACCCTATCCCGTATGTTGAACATGGGGGTTGCCCCATTCAACATTGCCAGTTCCGTCAGCTTAATTATGGCGCAACGACTATTGCGTCGTCTGTGTTCGAGCTGTAAGCGTGAGGTTGAACGTCCTCCAGTTCCCGCATTAAAAAAAGCAGGATTTACAGATGAGGATTTAGCAAAGGATTGGAAACTCTACCGTCCTGTCGGTTGCGATAGTTGTCGTGGTAAAGGCTTTAAAGGCCGTGTCGGTGTCTACGAAGTAATGCCGATTACCGAGGAAATGCAACGTGTCATTATGAATAATGGTACGGAAGTTGATATTATGAACATGGCCTATAAAGAAGGCATGGTCGATTTACGCCGTGCAGGCTTATTAAAAGTTATGCAAGGGTTGACCTCATTAGAAGAAGTGATTGCTCACACTAACGATTAAACCATTGAATCGAAGAAACACGGGGACTTTTGTTTTCTTCATTCTTAAACATTAAACCAAGGGGTAACAAAATGGCTCAAGCAGAGCAAAAAAGAGGCTTATTCGCTCAAAAAAATAAAGGCAAACGTTTTACGTTTGAAGGTAAAAATACCAATACGGATCAATTAGTCCGAGGCGAAGTAGTCGCCAAAGACGAAGAAGAAGCGCGTAAAAAGCTCCAACGTCGCGGGATACGCCCTTTACGTATCAGTAAAGTAAAGGCAACTAAAAAGCGTCGTATTACTCAGGAAGACATCACTGTCTTTACCCGTCAACTTGCTACCATGATGAAAGCAGGTCTGCCTTTAATGCAGGCTTTTGAAATTGTCGCACGCGGACACTCCAACCCATCCATGACTGAAATGTTGATGCAAGTCCGTGCAGATGTGGAACAAGGTAGTGCATTAGGTAAATCATTTGCCAAATACCCAAAATATTTCGACCGTTTTTATTGCAATCTGATTGCGGCTGGCGAAGCTGGCGGTGTTTTGGAAAGCCTGTTGGATAAACTTGCTGTATATAAAGAGAAAACGCAAGCCATTAAGAAAAAAGTGAAGACTGCGCTGACGTACCCAATTTCTATTATTGTTGTTGCAATAGCATTGATTTTTGTGATGATGCGCTGGGTATTGCCTGAATTTGGTAAGGTTTACGAAAGCATGGGAGCGAAACTGCCTGACTTAACCCAAATT
>NZ_AJMT01000042.1:0-6008 GCF_000260655.1 Neisseria sicca VK64 | reverse complement strand
TCATGGCAATCTTTCTTGCAGGAAAGGCCGTATGCTACCGCATACTGGCCTTTTTCTGTTATGGAAAGTTGCACTTCAAATGCGAATCCGCCGTCGTCTGAAACTTTATTGTGTGGCGATAGACGATAAAGAGAAAACAGCCCATCTGATTTTGACTGGGTTGTTTGGGGAACAGGGTAAAGTAAGAATATGATTGATGTTCAAAAATAAGGAATAAACCGATGAAGCATATATTATTAATGGCTGCCATGATTTTAAGCAGTTTCGCGAACGCAAACGAAATGAGCAATCCTTGTGTCTATCATCCCGATTTGCCGGGATGCGCGGGCAATAACCGACCGATGGGGCAAACAAAACGGGTTATTAACATTCCTGATAGATGGGGCGCTATTTATTTCAATCCTGTTAATAAAGCGGTAGGGTATTCTGAAAATAATACAAAAAGTGAAGAATCAGCTAATAAAGAAGCTTTAGCAAACTGTATTAAGGCAGGCGGAGGTGAAAATCCTGTAACGAGAAGCGATGGCAAAGGCTGTCGTCGGATGAGCCAATATCGCAATGTATGTGCTGCTTTTGCTGTTGGTCCTGATAGAAATAAGGAAAGTCGTAGTGGGTTTGCTGTGATAAATGACGATTATGTTGAAAAGGCAGAGCAAAAAGCATTGGATGAATGCGGACGATATTCTGATAAATGTGCTATTAAATATTCAGGCTGTTCGCGCCATCCTGATTACCGCTATTGATTTGTTTTTTCAGACGACCCCAAATGCTCAGAGGTCGTCTGAAAACTTATTTTGCAGCGATAGAGTCGAAAGCGATGTCGGTTTATACGGCAGGGTTTTGAGAGAAACGAATAGCGGAAAAGATTAAGAGGCATAAAGATGAAGAAGATATTTTTGATGTTGTTGGCAATGCAGGTTAGCTCCTTTGTTTTAGCCGACGGATTGAATGCGATTAACGATCCTGTGATGAATCCTTGTATTCAAAGACCGGACTTGGCGGGGTGTAGCGGTAATAATCAGTCAGGAGGACAGGCACGTCGGATATATAAAGTACCGAACCGTTGGGGAGCGATTTATTTTAATGCGGCTAACTGGGCTATTGGTTATTCTGAAAATAATACTGAAGGCGAAGAGGCTGCAAGGCGTGAGGCATTGGCAAACTGTATTGACTCTGGTGGTGGCAAAAATCCTATAGCCCGCAGCGGAGAGGGTTGTCATTTGATGACCGAATATCGTAATGCCTGTGGTGCTATTGCATTGGGTGGAGTGAAAGGCAGCGGTAGGGTGTCCGCACATGGTGGAGCTTCCATAAAAGAAGCTGAGCAGAAAGCTATTAATGGCTGTGAGAAAAACCAATCTTTTAAATGTACTGTCCGTTATTCAGGTTGCTCTTACCATCCCGACTACCGTCGTTAAATAAATTTTCAGACGACCCCTAAATGTTCAGAGGTCGTCTGAAAAGCCCTTCGCTTTCCGTTCTGACAAAAACCGTTTTAGAACCGACCGCGCTTTGATGTGCGGTTTTTTGTTGTCTGTGTTTTGTTTGTTTTCGGTTTCAGACGACCTTGTTTTCTAAACGGCATTGGGGGGCGTCTGAAAAATAGGGAAAACAGGGCGGGCGGCTGTCGCGGGACGGAGCGGGTTCAACTCGTTGGAGGAGGGGCGGGGGTAGGGTAGGGGTGGATGGGTAAAGAGGGGTATTCTGTGCGTATGGAGGTTAAACGGGGATGGGCTGTTGCTGAAATGAAAGTAGGCAGGCATCAAAAAAGGTCGTCTGAAAATTTCAGACGACCTTTTGATTGCATTCAAGCTAGGATTTATTTATCGCGGCTGAATACGATTTTGGTTGCTTGGATGGCTACGCAGATTGCACCGCCGATGAAGATCAAGTCGGCTGCTGTGCGTACCCAGCGCAGGGTATCGAGGATTTCCATTTGCAGGAATTCTTCGCTACGGGCATACCACAAACCATGAGTGATGGAGGCGTATGCTTGAATCGCGCCGACAGGCAGCAGGCTGATGGCGATCATGCCGACCAAGCCGCCGTTGAGCAGCCAGAAGCCCCAAGTCATGAGTTTGTCGTCGAATTTTGCGTTTGGTTTCAGGTAGCGGGCAACCAGCAAGACGAAGCCCAGTGCCAAGAAGCCGTACACACCGAACAAGGCTGCGTGTGCGTGAACTGCGGTAGTGTTCAGACCTTGGATGTAGAACAGGGAAATCGGCGGGTTAATCAGGAAGCCGAATACGCCGGCACCGATCATGTTCCAGAAGGCAACTGCTACGAAGCACATCAGCGGCCAACGCAGGCGTTTCGCCCATTCGGACAGGTGTTGGTAAGACCAGTGTTCGTAAGCTTCACGACCCAGCAATACCAGCGGTACGACTTCCAATGCGGAGAAGCAGGCACCGATTGCCATAGAGGCGGAGGTAGAACCGGAGAAGTACAGGTGGTGCAGCGTACCCGGGATACCGCCCAACATGAAGATGGCGGCGGCGGCCAGAGTGGATGCGGTAGCGGTACTGCGGCGGACGAAGCCCATGTTGTAGAAGATGAAGGCAAAAGCTGCGGTAGCGAATACTTCAAAGAAGCCTTCTACCCACAGGTGAACCACCCACCAGCGCCAGTATTCCATTACGGCAATTGGGGATTTTTCGCCGTAGAACAGACCGGGCGCGTAGAACACGCCGACACCGACCATGGAGGCAACGAAGATTGCCAGCAGGTTTTTGTCCACGCCTTTTTCTTTAAAGGCGGAAACGGTACAGCGCAGCATCAGGAACAGCCACAACAGCAGGCCGACCATCAGCAGGAGTTGCCAGAAACGGCCCAAGTCGAGGTATTCGTAACCTTGGTGTCCAAACCAGAAGTTGAATTTAGGCGGAATGACGTGGGTCAGGGCGAAGAAGTTACCTGCGTAAGAACCGCCGACTACGATGAACAGGGCGATGTACAGGAAGTTCACGCCGGCACGTTGGAACTTGGGATCTTTGCCGCCGTTAACAATCGGAGCCAGGAACAGACCTGCTGTCAGGAAGCCGGTTGCAATCCAGAAGATGGCGGATTGGATGTGCCAAGTACGGGTCAATGCGTAAGGGAACCAGTCGGACATTTCGAAGCCGAGTGCTTCGTCGATGCCGTAGAAACCTTGACCTTCGACGGTGTAGTGCGCGGTCAGGCCGCCCAGCAATACTTGTACCACAAACAGGGCGACTGTCAGGAAGACGTATTTGCCCAATGCTTTTTGGGAAGGAGTCAGCTGTACTTTGGAAATCGGGTCTTCAGTCGGAACTTCTACTTCTTCGTGTTTGGTCAGGAAGGAGTAACCCCACATCAGCAGGCCGATACCCATCAAGAGCAGTACAACGCTGGTGAACGACCACATGTAGTTTTCAGTAGTCGGTACGTTGTTGATCAGAGGCTCGTGCGGCCAGTTGTTGGTGTAGGTGAAGTTCTCGTCAGGACGGTTGGTCGCAGCAGACCATGAAGTCCAGAAGAAGAAGTTGAACAGTTTTTCACGCGCTTCTTTGCTTGGCAATGTGTTGTTTTTCATTGCGAAGTGTTCGCGGGTCGTCTGAAGGGCGGGATCATCGCTGTATACGCCGTGGTAGTAAGGCAGGATGCTTTCAATGGCTTTGACACGGGTATCGCTGATAACGACGCTGCCGTCTTCTTTAATACGGCTTTGGTTGCGGTATTCGTCGGCAAGGCGGGTTTTCAGTACGGCTTGTTCTTCAGGAGAAACTTCGTTGAATTTTTTGCCGTAAGTCTCTTGCGCGGTCAAATCCAACCATGCGACAAGCTCGCGGTGCAGCCAGTCGGCTGTCCAGTCCGGAGCTTGGTATGCACCGTGTCCCAATACGGAACCGACTTCCATACCGCCGGTGGTTTGCCAGGCGGACTGACCTGCCAAAATATCGTCTTTGGTCATCAGCTGAGTGCCTGATGCCGAAACGACTCTTTCAGGGTAAGGCGGGGCTTTTTTATAAACCTCGCTGCCCATGTAGCCAAGAATGGTAAAGCAGACTGCCAGGACGGCAAACAGCAAGTACCATAGCTTCTTGTACTGTCCCATTTCAGAACTCCTTATTTTGGTAAAAAGTGGTTGCTTATAAATTCATACTATATGAATGTTAAAGATTGTAGCACTCTTTTCAGGCAAAAGAAATATTCTCTTAACAACAATCTTTAAAAAACAGATATATAGTCAATAATAATTCTTATTATCAAAAATACGATGGCATTTTTGTAAAGAATTGGATAAAACATGTGAGCAATAATAGATGATTTGATGTAGTTTTATCTAGTTATTAAGTAGTAAAACAGGTAGTAAAAGTTCATCTTTGATGAATTAATTGATTTAGGTCAAGATATAGCGGTAAAACCACCTACATAATCCTACAAAAGTTCACAAGAGATGCCTTTCAGACGACCCAGAATAAGGCAGTTTGAAAGAGCCGAAAGCGGTATGCCGCGGACGACAAAGGTTGAAAAAATATACCCTGACCTTCTTAAAATAGTTATTAAAGGAAATGACAACTATGAAACGCCAAGCTTTAGCTGCAATCATTGCTTCAGTTTTTGCTTTAGCCGCCTGTGGTGAGCAAGCTGCCCAAAAACCTGCCGAGCAAACCGCTTCCGCTTCCGCTCCTGCAGCTTCCGAGGCTCCTGCTTCCGGCGCTCAAGCTGCTGCCGAAACCCCCGCTGCCGAGCTGCCTGTTATCGACGCGGTAACTACCCACGCTCCTGAAGTTCCGCCTGCCATCGACCGCGACCATCCTGCACGTGTCCGCGTGAAAATGGAAACCGTCGAAAAAACCATGAAAATGGATGATGGCGTGGAATACCACTACTGGACATTTAACGGCGACGTTCCGGGCCGCATGATCCGCGTACGCGAAGGCGATACCGTAGAAGTCGAATTCTCTAACAACCCGTCTTCTACCGTACCGCACAACGTTGACTTCCACGCTGCTACCGGTCAAGGCGGCGGTGCAGAAGCCAGCTTCACTGCTCCGGGCCGTACTTCTACATTCAGCTTCAAAGCCCTGCAACCCGGTCTGTACATCTACCACTGTGCCGTTGCCCCTGTCGGTATGCACATCGCCAACGGTATGTACGGTCTGATCTTGGTTGAACCTAAAGAAGGTCTGCCTAAAGTGGACAAAGAGTTCTACATCGTACAAGGCGACTTCTACACCAAAGGTAAAAAAGGTGCGCAAGGCCTGCAACCGTTCGATATGGACAAAGCCATCGCCGAACAACCTGAATACGTTGTATTTAACGGTCACGTAGGCGCTATCGCCGGCGACAACGCCCTGAAAGCCAAAGCAGGCGAAACCGTCCGTATGTACGTTGGTAACGGTGGTCCGAACCTCGTTTCTTCCTTCCACGTTATCGGTGAGATCTTCGACAAAGTTTACGTAGAAGGCGGCAAACTGATCAACGAAAACGTACAAAGTACTCTGATCCCTGCCGGTGGCGCAGCGATTATCGAATTTAAAGCCGATATTCCGGGCAGCTATACTTTGGTTGACCACTCTATCTTCCGTGCGTTCAACAAAGGCGCGTTGGGTCAATTGAAAGTAGAGGGCGCAGAGAACCCTGAAATCATGACCAAAAAACTGGAAGACAAAGCCTATGCAGGTAGCGGTGCAGCTTCAGCCCCTGCCGCTTCAGCTCCGGCTGCCCCTGCATCTTCCGCAGCAGCGCCTGCTTCCGCAGCATCTGCAGGTAAAGGCGGCTACTAATCCAGTCATCTCGGCGTAGAGACAGAAAAAAGCCACTGCTGTTCCGGCTGATGCAAGGACAACAGTGGCTTTCTTCCACAACCAATCGAAAGATTGGTTTTTCAGACGACCTATCAAGTATCGAAGGTCGTCTGAAAAACCAGTTTCAAGTATAGTGGATTAAATTTAAATCAGGACAAGGCGACGAAGCCGCAGACAGTACAGATAGTACGGCAAGGCGAGGCAACGTCGTACTGGTTTAAAGTTAATCCACTATAT
>NZ_AJMT01000041.1:0-20461 GCF_000260655.1 Neisseria sicca VK64 | reverse complement strand
ACTTTTTATAGTGGATTAACTTTAAACCAGTACGGCGTTGCCTCGCCTTGCCGTACTATCTGTACTGTCTGCGGCTTCGTCACCTTGTCCTGATTTAAATTTAATCCACTATATTTAATCCTCTAAAATCTTGCTTTCAATCATGCAGCGGATACATGCCTGCCGCACATAGGCTTTGCGGTCGTCTGAAAGACGCAGCACAAGCATGCTTCCATAGCCGAACAGAAAATCTGCTTCTTTGCCTTGCGCCGTGCCGAGTATTTCGGCTTGGTGGAAGGTGCGGCCGTCTGAAAGCGCGATGTCGTAACGGCAGCCTTCCTTTATCAAACTGCATTCCGCTTCGGGAAAAGTCTGTTTCCGCCAAGCCTGCTCGCGTTTGCGGCTGCGGCAGGTTTGGAACGACCAGCAAACCAGAGTCGAAAAAACGATGACGCCTATGATTAGCCAAGTGTTCATATCTATTCCTTAAAGTCGGCTCAGTTTCAGATAGCTTTTTTTCGGAAAAGGATGTTCTACCCATCTTTCCAAATATTCTTTTTCGCCGATATTCAGATAAATATCTTCTAAAATCAGACGGATGTTTTCCGCCAATTCATACCTGTCCACTTTGCCGTGCCATAAGGTTTGTTGTGGACTGCGATTGAAGTTGAAACTGAAAAACCAGTCGTCTGAATAAATCAGCCTCACTTCGGCTTCGTTGCTTTGTTCGGCTGCAGATACCAGTAAGGCCAGTTCGCCGGGTTCGTCTAAAAACAGGACTTTCGACTCAGTAATGCTGCCGCTGCTTTGCAGAGCAATTGCTAAATCACATAAATCTTTCAGCGAATCATGCAGATAGGAAACAGCCTGTTGATAGTTCTCTTCGCCATATTTCACGGTAACGCTTGCCCAGCCTGCATCGTGCAGTTGATAGGCGATATGAAATGGTTCGGTCATGGCTATGCCTCCTTCAGGTCGTCTGAAAGTGTTGATAAGGGGCAGCACGGCAAACAACGAGTTTTTTGGAAACGCCTAATTGCTCTAACCGACTGAGCTACCCGCCGAAAGCGGGGCAGGACTCGAACCTGCGACGAATGTAGTTCCCAAGGCATTTGTCCGCCATGCTGCAAAAAAGGGTGGGCGGCTAGATTGGCAGGATTTACGCCGTTTCCGGCGGCGGGAATCGAACCCGCAATAACCGATCTAATGTAATCCTGCCGGCATCCGCCCGTAAGGGGTGGTACATCTGGCAACAAGAAGTAGAGAAATTTTTACGCGCTCTATCCTCTGAGCTACTCTGCCATAGTTGGCGGCAGAGGCGGGATTCGAACCCGCGACCTCGAGCGTTGGCAGGCTGTAATTCCTCCGGCATTTGCCGAATGCACCTAAAACGGTTTTCATCGTAGGTCGTCTGAAAAGTTTCAGACGACCTTGAGTGATCAAGCGATACAGCAAGCCATCAGCCATTCAGGGAAACAAGGCTGGCATTTGCCTGCTGAATCAGAAAAGGTGGGCGACTAGAAAAACAAGACGTCAACGCCTATTAGGCGAGGCAGGAGTCGAACCTGCAGAAACCTTGTAGTCTTGTCGGCATTCGCCCTGTAACGACACGGCAGCTAAAAATTTACGGAAAATTCTTTCCTGTAGAGCTGTATTTTCCGCAGCATCTGCTGCATCGTTACATTTACAACATAGCCAACAGCGTGCCAACGATAAAAAAATTTCAAAATTAATTTTTAATTTATTGAATAAAAAGAAAATATATTTTTATGTGGTCTTTTGCGGCAAAAAGAGTAGAATGCTGAAAAATATATTTTTAGATAGATTTATAGAAAATAAGATATTTAAGGAGATGTAATGCGATTCGATGATTTGGACAAACGCCTGCGGCAATACGAAACCGCTTACGATTTCTGCGTGCCGCAGGAAAACTTCATTGTAGTGCGCTTGGACGGGCGCGGCTTTACGCGGTTGACTAAGGAAATTTGGCAGTTTGAAGCCCCGTTTGACATCCGCTTCCACGACCTGATGGCACACACCGTCCGTCATTTGATGAAATGCGGTTTCAATGTGGCGTATGGCTATTCCGAAAGCGACGAAATTTCACTGCTGTTGCGCCGCGACGACGATACGTTCAAACGCAAAACGCGCAAAATCATTTCGGTATTGGCGGGCGAAGCCAGCGCTGCCTTTTCGGTAGCGCACGGGCAACCTGCCGCTTTTGATGCACGGGTTTGCGTTTTGCCGAACGAAAAACTGGTGGTCGATTATTTCCGTTGGCGGCATGAAGACGCGCACCGCAACGCGCTCAACGCCCACTGCTATTGGATGCTGCGCAAAAAAGGCGAAAGCGTGTCCCGCGCCACGGATGCCGTCAGCGGGCTGACACGCGCTCAAAAACACGATTTGCTGTTTGAAAATAACATTAATTTCAACGAACTGCCCGCGTGGCAGAAACGCGGCTTCGGCGTGTATTTTCAGACGACCTTGAAAGAGGGCTTCAACCCGCAAACCAAAGAGAACGTACAGGCGGAACGCCAAATCTTACATACGGATTTCGAGCTGCCTTTGGGCGACGATTACGGCGCATTTGTCTTGGAAAGAATTGTTTAGAGGTCGTCTGAAAATGAATACTGCACCCAAAAAACAAGTCGCCGTCAGCTTTCTCGGTACGGTATTGGACAGCGGTTTCGGTCAAGGGCGTTGGCAGAAGTGGCGGCCGAATGTCGCCATGAATCAGCGTCATGATTTCCATCTTGACCGCATGGAGCTGTTTTATGCGGAGAAATATCGCGATCTGGCGGATCATGTAAAAGCCGATATTCAGCAGGTGTCGCCGCACACCGTTGTCAATCTCGTGCCTATGGAGCTGGAAAACCCGTGGGATTTTTCCGAAGTCTATACCAAGCTGCACGATTGGGCGGCGGGCTATACGTTTGATACTGAAGAAGAAACTTATCTCACCCACATCACCACGGGTACGCACGTTGCGCAAATCTGCCTGTTTTTATTGGTAGAATCGCGCCAAATCCCCGGCGTGCTGCTGCAGACTGCGCCGCCGAAAAACCAAAGGCGCAGCATGGGGAAAGGTGATATCGGCGGTTATGAAATCATCGATTTGGACTTGGCGCGTTACGATGTGCTTGCCGAACGCCTTGCCGCCGTGCGCGATGACGCGGTGCGCTATCTGAAAAGCGGCATCTCCACACAAAACGCCGCCTTCAACCGCATGATTGCCGAAATCGAACAAGTCGCGTTGCATTCCCCGTCGCCGATTCTGCTCTCCGGCCCTACCGGCGCGGGCAAATCGATGCTGGCGCGCAGGATTTTCGAGTTGAAAAAGGCGCGCCATTTGATTAAAGGCGAGTTTGTCGATGTGAACTGCGCCACCTTGCGCGGCGACGGCGCGGCTTCCGCCCTGTTCGGCCACAAAAAAGGCGCGTTTACCGGCGCGGCGGAAAAGCGTGAAGGCTACCTGAAAACCGCCGACGGCGGCGTGTTGTTTTTGGACGAAATCGGCGAATTGGGCTTGGACGAACAGGCTATGTTGCTCAAAGCTATTGAAGAAAAACATTTTTATCCCGTCGGCAGCGACAAGGAAGTGCAAAGCAGTTTCCAGCTGATTGCCGGTACCAACCGCGATCTGCGGCGGGAAATCCGCGCCGGACGCTTCCGCGAAGACCTGTTCGCCCGTATCAATATTTGGAACTATCCGCTGCCCGCACTCGCCGACCGCCGCGAAGACATCGAGCCGAATATCGAACACCAGCTCGCGCTTGCCTCGCAGGAACTCGGCCGCGCCACCCGTTTCAATAAAGAAGCCTTGTCCGCTTACCTTGCCTTCGCCCATTCAAACGAAGCCCGATGGCGCGGCAATTTCCGCGACCTTGCCGCCAGCATCATGCGTCTGGCCACGCTTGCCCCGCAGGGCAGGATACAGGCGGAGCAAGTGGCGGCGGAAATTGAGCGGCTCAAATGGTTATGGGCTGAAGAGGCGGATTCAGATGACCTTTTGCACAAGGGGTCGTCTGAAAAGGCGGATAATTACCCCGACAAAATCGATTGGGAAAATTTGGATTTGTTTGACCGCTTGCAATTGCAGAACGTGATTGACGAATGTCGCAAACACCAAAACATGGCGCAGGCGGGAAGGGCATTGTTTCATGTTTCCCGAAACAGCCGTGTCAAAACCAATGACAGCGACAGGCTGCGCAAATATTTGCAGAAATTTGGTTTGGAGTGGGGCGATATCGTGCAGTAGATGAGGCTTGAACCGAGCGGGTTGGGGCGGGAGAGGTTTTTATTTCGATTGGCTGGTATTAGGAAGGGTCGTCTGAAAAAAACTGTTCTCAAGATTCACTGAGTTCGTTTTAGCTCCGCATAAACTGACTGCGTCCGTTTTCAGACGACCTTTTGCTTTGTGGCGGGGATGGACTTATGGTTTGGTCAGATAAGGATATAGATCCATACGTGCGTCTTGGCGTACGGCTAAATAGTCCGGGTGCATAAAACCTCATCCCAGTGCCGTGATAAAGGCATTTTTGCTGAGGATCAGGATACAGTCCGCCACCTAAATAGCCGATTTCTAGCGGGTGCTGATTGGCAGCATACTGTTTCAACACTGCGGCAGCAGCTTGTGTTTGTTCGGCGGTGGGATGGTCGCCAGCTTGTCTCAGACCAAGCAGATCCCAAAAGGTTTTTCTAGGAGGAGTAATACGGATATTATATGTCGTACACCCATCGTCATAAATTAGGTGTTCTATTTGGCGGACGGAAATTTGATAGTAACCGTGGCTGCCTACAATACTGAGGACTTGGGCTTTTGAAGAATCACCGCCGGCATAGGTTGCTAACGGAAACGATAGGAAGAAGAGGGGGATAAGGTAGCGCATAAGGTTTAGGTCGTCTGAAAGAGTGTTGGGCGTTACTGCAAGTTTAACATGACAGGTATTACGGAAAGTATAGTGGATTAAATTTAAACCAGTACGGCGTTGCCTCGCCTTAGCTCAAAGAGAACGATTCTCTAAGGTGCTGAAGCACCAAGTGAATCGGTTCCGTACTATTTGTACTGTCTGCGGCTTCGTCGCCTTGTCCTGATTTAAATTTAATCCACTATAGGAAGGTAAGGTCGGGTATGGCGTTTTCTTTTTACTGGAAGGGTCGTCTGAAATTTTTCAGACGACCTTTTTGTCTTTGGTTTTAAAGATAATGTTTTAAAACGCTTACGGATTTTCACCATACGGGGAAATTTTCGTCACGCGCCGGCGTTTTTGGTGCAGGGGGCGGGTTTGTTCCGGCTGGAAAACGTAATCAAAGGGGCGAAGTTGCAGCGTCTGCCACAGGCAGTCCAGGTTGCGGGTGGCGGCGGCGCGGGTTTGTTCTGTGTCGGGCGTGAGGAAAATGTGCAGGGCTTTGCCGTGTTGCTCGACGCGGTATTCTTGGATGAGGTCGTCTGAAATCATGGCGCGGCGGATGAAGTCGGCGTAGAGGGCGTAAGGTTCGCCGTTTGCCGTGCGTGCGTCGAGGATATCGTCGCAGCGTCCTTCGATGGCGCTGATGCGGGCGAATGCGCTGCCGCAGGGACAGGGAGCGTCGTTGGCAATCAAAACGTCGTCGAGGCGGTAGCGGATGACGGGTTGGCTTTTGCGGTTGAAGTCGGTGATGATGGGGGCGAAGCGGCCGCTTTCGCGGTCTATCCAGTCTTTTTCGATATAGACCATGTCTTCGTTCAGATGCAGGTTGCCGTAGGCGCAGGTGTGGGCGAGGAAGCCTTCGGTGCATTGGTAGATTTGGTGAACCGGTGTGCCGAAGCGTTGTTCGATGCGGATTTTGACTTGCGGTTCTAAGACTTCGGCAACGGAGATGATTTTTTTGGGGTATATGGCGAGGTCGGGGTGTCGGGCAAGCTGCTGCAATACTTGGGCGGGGGCGATGAGGATGGTGGGCTTTTGCGCGTTGAGTCTTGGGATGTGCGCGTCCAAGGCTTCGAGCAGGTCGTAAAAATCAAAGCGTATCAGCGGGCTTTTGACGGCGGTGTAGAGGTTGCTGTTGGCACGCAGGAAGAAGGCGATGCTGTGGCGGGCGAGGTAGGGGCGGGGCAGCATACGTTTGAGCATATAGCCTGCCCACAGGGCGGACTCTTCGGGGGAAACGAGGAAAATGCCCCTGTTGCCGCTGGTGCCGGAGGAAAGCCCGACGGTGATTTCTTTGCCCGAGGTCGTCTGAAAAACGGGGCTGAAGTCGCGGCTTTCTTCGGCTTTGAGCGCGACGGAGAGGGCATCTTTTTCGCTGATGCCGTAGGCGTTGATGTCGGCGAAATGCTGCATGAAGATGCGTTTGTTGATAACGGGGTAGTCTTGCAGCTTGGCGCTGTGGGGGTAGAAGCGGCTGTTGTGGTTTGTTAAAAGGCGGTCGAGCTGTTTTTGCCGGTGTGCTTCAAGGGCGGCGCGTTCCGTGTAGTTTCGGGTGTGGAAAAAGGATTTGAGGATTTGCCATTTTGAAGGTTTCATGGTGTGTTCTTTTGTGCAGTTGAGGGGCTTTGCTCGTCGGGTTTTCAGACGACCTGCTTTAATCCAAGCCTTCCATGCCCAATCGACGCAAGGTGGGTTCGCAATGGCTGGGAACGAGGATGATTTCGCGGTTGCGGCGGTGGAGGTGTTGCAGGCGGTCTATAGTGGCTTGGACGGCGTTGCGGTTTTGGGCGATAAGGCCGGTAAGGGGGTTGGGGCGGCGGTTGTGGCTGATGGTTGCAAACCGCCAAACGGCGTCGGCAATCAGGAAAAATTCTCCGGCTATCAGCCCGTATTGTCCGGCGGCATGGCCGGGCAGGGCGACGGCAATCAAATCGGCACTGATGCGGTAGCCTTGTTCAAACGGGTAAAACGCTTCGTCAAGGCGGACTTCGGGCATATCTTCGATAAAGCGGGCGCGCTGCGGCAGGTCTTGGGGCAGCAGCTCGCGCAGGAAGCCTTGTTTGACTTCGATGATGCGGTTGGTCAGGCTTTCGGGTTTGTCGGTACGGTAAACAAAATCGTAGGCGGCGCGGGAAAGGATGATTTCCGCGTCGGGGAAGTCTTTGAGGCCGGCAATATGGTCGGCGTGCAGGTGGGACAGGAAGATTTGGTTGATGTCGTGCGCGGCATCGCCCAAACGCTCGCGTATGGTCGGTTGGCTGAGAGTGACGGGCGTGGTCAGCGCGTAAAATTTCTCGGGAAATCGGCGGCAGGCTTGGAAAAAGCGGGGCGCGTAGCCGGTATCGAACAGCAGGTTGCCGCCTTGGTGGGTGATGTGGGCGGTCATGGCGGGAAAGGCGGCTTTACGCAGGCTGCCGCCCCGTTCGACCATACATTCGGGATGGGTGCAGTAGCCGGTGTGGTAGAAACGGATGTCCATAGCTTCAGCCTTTCAGGGAGCGGGCGTATTGCCGCAGTCCGTCGGCAATGCTGATTTGGGGTTCGTAGCCGAGCAGCGAACGGGCGCGGCTGATGTCTAGGGTTTGGTCGAAGGAAATCGTGCCTATGCTGTAACGGGTGACGAGGGGTTCGCGAAAGGAACGGGTCAGCCGCGCCTGAGTTTCCAGTAGGCGGGCAAGGCTGTCAATTAGGCGGTAGGAGACGGGTTTCAGACGACATCCGAGATGCAGGGTATCGATGATTTGCCGGTAGAGTGCGGCGATGGTTTGCGGCTCGCCGTTGGTGATATTGAACGGCATGGCGCGGGGTACATCGGCTTCGGCTGCCAGCATCAGCGCGTGAACGACGTTGCCGACGTAGGTCACGTCCACTAATGCGCCGCCCGCTTCGCGGCCGCTGCGCCGAATCAGCGGCAGAAAACCTTTTTCGGAGATTTTGAGCAGGCGCGGCAGGACGGCGGTGTCGTATTCGCCGAAAATGCCGCGCGGGCGGATGATGACGCTGGAAATGTCGGTGGCGGCGATGACTTCTTGTTCGGCAAGGAATTTGGTGTAGGCGTAGTCGTTGACGAAGTGGCGGCTGACGAAGGTTTCGGGGACTTTATGCTGGTCGAGGTAATCGAAATAGATGCTGGGCGTGGAAACGTGTACCAGCTTGCCGATATGGTGCTGCCGCATCGCCGCTAAGACATTTTGCGTGGCGGTCACGTTGGCGCGGTAGAAATCTTCATAACGCCCCCACGGCGAGGACAGCGCGGCACAATGGAACACGATATCGGCATTGGAAAACGCCTTCAGGGTCTGATTGCGGTCGGACAAATCGAAGGCGTGAAATTCCGTACCCAGCATTTTGCCGATTTCGGCATTGCGCCCGCAGGCGGCTACCTGCCAGCCTTGGGCAAGCAGCGTCTGCACAAGGTTGCGCCCCAGTCCGCCGGTCGCGCCGGTGACGATAGCCTTTTTCATGGTTTTTCCCAAACCAATGCGCCCAAGCCCACGCCTGCGGATGTGCCGAACAGCAAAACTTTATCGCCGGATCGGACGGGGAAGTCGGTCAGTAGGTGGTGCAGCGCGGAGGGGATGGAGGCGGAGATTTGGTTGCCGTGGGTGTTGAAAATATCGACGATTTTGGCAGGATCGAGTTTCAGACGACTGATGATGTGTTGCAAAGCGCCGCGGCTTGCCTGATGCGGAACGATCCAGTCTATGTCTGCCAACGTCAAATCCGCCTGCGCCAATGTTTCATCCAAGAAGCCGGGTATGGCTTCGGCGGCAAGTTTGTAGAGCTTTTTGCCGTTCATGTGGAAATAGGCTTGGGAGACATAGCTTTCGGGATGTTTGGACGGGTGGTTTTCATAGCCGCCCGCAGGAATGGTGCAGAATTCGTAGCCTTCGGGATGTACCTCGAATTTGCTTGTCAGCACGCCGCCGCGTTCAGACGACCTGATGACCGCCGCCGCCGCGCCGTCGCCGAAAATGGTCGAACTGTGAAAATCGTTCCAGTCCAAGCCGACAGAGGCGACATCGCAGCTGATCAATAAAATGGTGGGATATTTGTGTAACAGCGAATCCGCCAAATCCAAGCTGCGTAAGAACGACAAACAGGTCATATTGACGTCGAATGCGGCAATCGGGTGCGCGGGCTTCAGCAGCCGTAATGTATGCGCGGCGTTGAAGGGAATGCATTGACGGTCGATGCCCGAAGCGTTGATGACGCAATCCACATCGTCAATCGTGATGCCTGCCGCCGCCAGCGCATTTTTTGCGGCTTGAAGCTGCATCGCATCGGCAGATTCGTCATCCGCCAGAAAGTAGCGTTGCGCCAAGCCGCTGAGTTTTTCGGTGCGGCCTTCTTTGATGCCGAGCAGGGCGTCGATTTCGGTGGAAGGGACCAGCCGCGAAGGCAGTCCTTTGCCTGTGCCGATGATGTTGAGACGGAGGGATGGGTTCGGATGAGTCGTTTGCATAATATATCCGCTAGTGAGTAATACTTCAGCATAGTATTAATATTTTGTCATTGTCAACGTTTATATCCGCGGCAAACTCAAAAAAAGGTCGTCTGAAAACCTGTAAACGGCTTTTCAGACGACGTTGCCAATATCTTTGTATAGTGGATTAACTTTAAATCAGGACAAGGCGACGAAGCCGCAGACAGTACAGATAGTACGGCAAGGCGAGGCAACGCCGTACTGGTTTAAAGTTAATCCACTATAAAACTGCCGTTCAGCCCATCAGCCAAACCACCAAATGCACCATGCTCGGCCCGATGATGACCATAAACAGCCCCGCCAAAATCATGGTCAGGCTCGCCATCACGCCTTCGGTTTCGTGGCGTTGTCCGGCGCGTGAAGTGCCGAAGCCGTGGGCGGCGTTGCCCAGTGCGACGCCGTTGGCGGTGTGGAAGCGGATGCGGGTGAACGCTAAAAACAAATCGCCGAATATCATGCCGACGAAGCCGGTGATGATGGTGAACAGCGACACCAGCGACGCCGAGCCGTGGATTTCACTTGCCAACACGACGGCAAACGGCGTGGAAATCGAGCGCGCCATCAGGCTGTTGGTGACTTCGCTGTCGAAGTGGAACATATTACCCATCAAAAACGCGCTGGCCACGCCGACGAACATGCCGACCAAAATCGCTATTGACAGGATGGGAAGCTGGCGGCGGATGACTTCGCGGTTTTCGTAAATCGGGATGGCGAAGGCGACCGTTACCGGCGTGAGCAGGAAAACGATGCCTTGCGTGTATTTGTGGTAAGTATCGTAGGAAATGCCCAAAAGCAGCATCAGGACGATGGTGCTGACCGAAACGGTCACGACGGGCGAGAAAATCATCAGCGGTTTTTTACGGTAGATTTTTTTCGCCACAAAATAGGCGAAGCAGGTCCAAGCGAAGCAGGCGAGTGCGGCGCAATCCATTTTTGTTCCCTATCAGGCATGCAGTTTTTTATACAGGCGGCGTTTCCAGCGGTAGCAGAAATTCAGCGTCAACGCCGTGCTGATCATCACCAGCGCGGTGCCGACCGCAATCGTCAGCACCAGCCGCCAACCTTCGGAAAGAAGCAAATCGCGGTATTGCAATACGGAAACCATAATCGGAATAAAGAAAAACACCAGCTCGCCCAACACCCATTTCGCACCGCGCTCGACCATGCCGGTTTTAATCACGCCCAAACCCAGCAGCGCAAGCATTAAAAACAGCCCCAATACGCCCGAAGAAACAGGCAGATGGGCAAAGCGCACCATCAAATCTGACACCAGCCACACCAAGCCGACTACGGCAAGCTGCAAGGTTGTCTGAAAAAATCGCGTCAGCGTACCCATAAGGTTTATCCATCCGTAATCCAAAACGAAGGCTTGATTATAAGGACGCAGTTTGCGCATAATATGAATTATCTGCATCAAAATCATGCAAAAGAGGAATAATGGACTTCAAAAGCCTGAACTGTTTCGCCGAACTCGTGCGCCTGCAAAGTTTTTCCGCCGCCGCATCCGCGCTCAATCTGACCCAGCCCACCGTCAGCAAAACCATACAGGCATTGGAAGAAGAGCTGGGCGTGCCGCTGCTGGTTAAAGAAAACGGCCGCAAAAAACGCCAAGTCGCCACCACGCCCATCGGCGAAGAAGTCTACCGCCACGCGCTGAACCTCCTGCACGAACGCGACCTGCTGCTCGCCCGCATCGACGGCTACCGCCACATCAAGAGCGGCACGCTGCGGCTGGGTTTGGCACTGCTCGGCAGCGACCTGCTCAGCAACGCCCTGTTCCGCTTCCGCCGCCAATGGCCCGGCATCGAACTGACCTTCCTCGAACAAGGTTCGCTCGCCATCGAACAATCCTTGCGCAACAACGAACTCGACGCCGGACAACTGCTCGCCCCCGTCCACGAAGACTTCGACAGCATTACCCTCTGCGACTACCCGCTCGTCGTCCTCATGCCGCGCGCCCAAGCCCGCCATGCCGCCCTCAGCCTCAAAAGCCTGCAACACGAACCGTTTATCCTGTTCGGCTCAGGATTTTCCCTCAACGAAACCATCCAAACCGCCTGCCGCAGCCAAGGCTTCACCCCCAACGTCGTCTGCCGCACCGGACAATGGGACCTGCTCGCCGACATGGTGGCGCACCATATGGGCATCGCCCTTCTGCCCGAATACTACGCCCGCAAAATCAACCCCGACACCTTCGCCGCCGTCCCGCTGACCAAACCCGAAATCCGCTGGCAACTGACGATGGCGTGGAAAAAACACCAGCGCCCCACCCCCGCGCTCAGGGCTTGGCTGGACATCGTCAGGGAAGAGTTCAGGAAATAGAAAAAGGTCGTCTGAAAACTTTCAGACGACCTTTTTATCAACTGTAAATCTCAGCCCCTTTCTTCACAAACTCAACCGCTTTTTCTTCCATGCCCTGCCGCTGGGCTTTTTGCTTATCGGCGTAGTCGCGCACTTCCTGCGTGATTTTCATCGAGCAGAATTTGGGGCCGCACATTGAGCAGAAGTGGGCGATTTTCGCACCTTCGGCGGGCAGGGTTTCGTCGTGGAAGCTTTCGGCGCGTTCGGGGTCGAGGCTGAGGCGGAATTGGTCGCGCCAGCGGAACTCGAAACGCGCCTTGCTCAGGGCGTTGTCGCGCAACTGCGCACCCGGCCAGCCTTTGGCGAGGTCGGCGGCGTGGGCGGCGAGTTTGTAGGTGATGATGCCGGTGCGCACGTCTTCTTTGTCGGGCAGGCCGAGATGCTCTTTCGGGGTAACGTAGCAGAGCATGGCTGTGCCGTACCAGCCGATGTTGGTCGCGCCTATGCCCGATGTGATGTGGTCGTAGCCGGGGGCGATGTCGGTAACGAGCGGACCGAGTGTGTAGAAAGGCGCTTCAAAGCAGTGTTGCAGCTCTTCGGTCATGTTTTCTTTGACGCGTTGCAGCGGCACATGGCCGGGGCCTTCGATCATGACTTGTACGTCGTGTTTCCATGCTTTGTCGGTCAATTCGCCCAAGGTGTGCAATTCGGCGAACTGCGCTTCGTCGTTGGCATCGGCAATGCAGCCGGGGCGCAGGCCGTCGCCGAGGCTGAACGACACGTCGTAGGCTTTCATGATTTCGCAGATTTCGTCGAAATGCGTGTAGAGGAAGTTTTCCCGATGGTGGGCGAGGCACCATTTCGCCATGATGGAGCCGCCGCGCGATACGATGCCGGTGAGGCGGTTGGCGGTCATCGGCACATAACGCAGCAACACGCCCGCGTGTATGGTGAAATAGTCCACGCCTTGTTCCGCCTGCTCGATTAAGGTGTCGCGGAACAAATCCCAAGTCAAATCTTCGGCAATGCCGCCGGTTTTTTCCAAAGCCTGGTAAATAGGCACGGTACCGATGGGAACGGGCGCGTTGCGGATAATCCATTCGCGCGTTTCGTGGATGTGCGCGCCTGTGGACAAATCCATAATCGTGTCTGCGCCCCAACGCAGCGACCACACCATTTTTTCGACTTCTTCGGTCAGGCTGGAGGTTACGGCGGAATTGCCCAAGTTGCCGTTGATTTTGACGCGGAAGTTGCGGCCGATAATCATCGGTTCGAGTTCGGGGTGGTTGATGTTGGCGGGGATGATTGCGCGTCCGGCGGCAATTTCTCGGCGCACGAATTCGGGGGTGATTTGGTCGGGATGGGTCGGGATGTTCGCGCCGAAACTTTGCCCTGCGTGCTGTTTCAAGAGCTTGGCGTATTCGGGCTGTCTGAAAAGTTCGTCCAGCTTCATGCGTTCGCGTATGGCGGCAAACTCCATTTCGGGCGTGATGATGCCTTGGCGGGCGTAATGGAGCTGGGTTACGTTGCTGCCGATTTTCGCGCGGCGCGGGCGGGTGATTTGGTTGAAACGCAGATGGGCGGTTTGCGGGTCGTGTGCGCGTTCGATGCCGTATTCGCTGGAGAGCTTGGGCAGGATTTCGGTATCGCCGCGTTCGTCCAGCCATGCGGTGCGGACGTTCGGCAGACCTTGTTTCAGGTCGATGTGTGCCGCCGGATCGCCGTACACGCCGCTGGTGTCATAGACGGGAATCGGCGGGTTGGCTTCCGTGCCTTGCGCCGTGTAGGTGTCGTCTTGACGGATTTCACGCAAAGGCACGCGGATGTCGCCGCGGCTGCCTTGCAGATACACGCGCTCCGAGTTCGGATATTTGAAGCGGATGCCGATGTCTTCGCTCAAGTCGGCAAGCTCGCGTGCTTCGTTGCCGGAAGTTTTGGCGGTTTTCTTTGGCGTAGTCATAAAAAATGCTCCTGTTTTCTCGTTTGAAAAGAAGAAACAGGAGCGTTTTGCTTTTTCAGACGACCTCAATATCAAAAAGGTCGTCTGAAAGACAGAATCCGTGAAAACTCCCCACGCAGGTATTATCCCGATCGGGTGTAAAGGGTATTTCTCAGCCGCCAGAACATCAGGCAGCACCCCTGTTTCGTAAGAGTAGGATTATAAACCACGATACGCATTTGTTGTAAATTAACTTCATATCGGCCTGAGTTTGAAAGGAAAGGACCGACGGCGGAAAGCGCACCCATATCCTGCCGCTCCGTCAAATTTTTCATGATTTTAGGTATCGGTTGAGGGCTGATTTATCTATAATCTTTTTCCGTTTTTTATAACTATATACGTCGTCTGAAAATGTCTGAAGCCATTCAAAACCGCAAAATCAAATTCGCCTTAGTTGGCTGCGGCCGTATTTCCAACAACCATTTCGGTTCGTTTGAAGTATTGCAAGAAGATTGCGAACTCGTTGCCGTGTGCGACATCGATCCTGCCGCGCTTGAAGTGGCGGTCAAACGCACCGGGGCGAAAGGCTATGCCCGCTATACGGAAATGTTGGCGGAAACCGATGCCGACGTAATCGTCATCACCACGCCGTCCGGTTTGCATCCCGAACAGGCGGTTGAGGCGTTGGAAGCGGGTTTTCACGTTGTCACCGAAAAACCGATGGCTACCTGTTTTACTGACGGCGAGCGCATGGTCGAAGCTGCCGACAAAGCGGGCAAACGCTTGTTTGTCGTGAAACAAAACCGCCTCAACGCCACGCTGCAACTACTCAAACGCGCGGTCGCAGAACAACGCTTCGGCAAAATCTATATGGTGCATTTGAATGTTTTTTGGACGCGCCCGCAGTCGTATTACGACCAAGGAGGCGGTTGGCGCGGCACTTGGAAGATGGACGGCGGCGCATTCATGAATCAGGCAAGCCACTACGTCGATTTGATGGAATGGCTCATCGGCCCGGTGGCGGAAGTGCAGGCGATGATTGCGACCCACCGAAAAATTGAAGCCGAAGACACGGGCGTGATGAACCTCCGTTGGCGCGACGGCACGCTCGGTTCGATGGCGGTAACCATGTGCACCTACCCGAAAAACCTCGAAGGCTCGATTACCATTTTGGGCGAAACCGGCACGGTACGCATCGGCGGCATGGCGGTGAACGAAATTCAGGAATGGAATTTTGCCGACGGACGCGATTACGACGAACAGGTCAAAACCGCCAATTACGAAACCACATCGGTGTACGGTTTCGGGCATCCGCTGTATTATCAAAATGTTGTCGATGTATTGCGCGGCAAAGCCGAGCCTATTGTCGATGGACGCGAAGGCTTGAAATCGCTGGAGCTGATTAACGCCGCCTACCTTTCTGCACACAACCGTCAAACGGTTTCGCTGCCGCTGGTGTTGCAATCTTTGCGAACGTTTGACCATTCTGATTGTCCGAAAGGAAGCCCTTTCCATACTCAATCAAAGGAATCATCATGATACTGACCCGCGAACAAGCCCTCGAAATTTTCAAACGCCGTGTTTCCGTCCGCTACTACGACCCCGCGCGCAAAATCAGTGCCGAAGATTTTGCCGCCGTCCTTGACTTCGGACGGCTTTCGCCCAGCTCCGTCGGCTGCGAGCCGTGGCAGTTTGTGGTCGTACAGAACGCAGCTTTGCGCGAAAAAATCAAACCCTTCGCCTGGGGGATGCAGGCTTCCATTTCGGATGCCAGCCACGTCGTTTTCCTGTTGGCTCGAAAACACGCCCGCTACGACAGCCCTGCTTTTGAAGAATTGATGGACAGACGCGGTCTGACCGCCGAAGAACGGGCGGGCGCATTTGAACGCTACCGCCGTTTCCAAACCCACGATATGCCCATCGCCGATGACGAACGCGCCCTGTTTGACTGGGCAAGCAAGCAAACTTACATCGCGCTGGGCAATATGCTTACCGGCGCGGCGATGCTCGGCATCGATTCTTGCGCCATCGAAGGCATGGAGTATGCCGCAGTGGAAAAAATCCTTGCCGAAGCCGGATTGCTCGATCCCGAACATTACGGCTTATCCGTCGCCGCAACTTTCGGCTACCGTGTGCGCGACATCACCCCGAAACCGCGCCGCGATGCGTCGGAAACAGTGATTTGGGCAGAGTAGGGCGCGTAACCGGATTTCAATGAAATAGGTCGTCTGAAAGTGTTGTTTGACTTTGGTGAAGTGACACTTTCAGACGACCTTTTATAGTGGATTAACTTTAAACCAGGACGGCGTTACCTCGCCTTAGCTCAAAGAGAACGATTCTCTAAGGTGCTGAAGCACCAAGTGAATCGGTTCCGTACTATCTGTACTGTCTGTGGCTTCGTCGCCTTGTCCTGATTTAAATTTAATCCACTATATTTGGCGGGATGATTTGAAGAACGGCGCTTATCCGTTGATGTCTTCCAGCGTCCTGCCTTTCGTTTCTTCGCCCAATATCAACACGACGGCGACAATCAGCAGCATAACCAGCGTGAACATCATGAATATATTGCAAAATCCGATGCTGCTGCCCGCGCGTCTGATTGCACCCGCCCATATTCGACAAAATCGTTAACGTTCGCGGCATTACATCCATTGTTGTAATGTTTGAAATGTCGAATTTGAAAATCTGACCTGCATCAGCTTATTTTTGTTCGTTGTTGTCAGAATCTTTGTAAAAATCCCAAAATTCTGTGTAATTGTCGCGAGGAATGTCCGATAAATCGGCACGGTAAAGGCTGCGGACAATCCGATTACATGAAATAGTTTTTGATTTTCTTTCATGGCTGTCGGTTAGATAGGAATGTACGATGGTTGCAGATTGTGAAGAGGTATTTTTGTAATCCGTGATTTGATACATATTATCGGTGCTGTCGTTGTTTTGCACCAATAAGCTGATGGAATGAGTGCCTGTGTAACTTTGTAATGCCGAGGTGGCTGCAGTGTCCGACAATATTTGTCCGTTGCCGGAAAGTATCAGACGGCTGCCGTTGCGGTTCAGTTCGTAATGGTCTTTGCCTGCATGACAGGAAAACATGATTTCGGCAGCAGTTGTTTGGCAATACAGTAGCGTAATACAGATAAACAAGGGTTTCATGGAGTTGTCTTTTCTTGAAATGATGGAAAAATGCTAATACTAAGCAGCTTGTTTCCTGAAAATCCAAAGTGCAGTAGTTATGCGGTGTTTGAATTGACTGAAATTTTTACATATAGTGGATTAACTTTAAACCAGTACGGCGTTGCCTCGCCCTGCCGTACTATCTGTACTGTCTGTGGCTTCGTAGCCTTGTCCTGATTTAAATTTTATCCACTATAAAAAGCCATTCTGAAAACCAAATATCCCGTTTTCAGACGACCTTTGCTGATTTTGGGCTGTCGATACGGTTGTTTAAGAGCTGATGTCTTCCAGCGTCCTGCCTTTCGTTTCTTCGCCCAATGCCAAAATCACCAATACAATCAGCATCATCACGCCGGCAAACATCATGAATATATTGCCGAATCCGCCGCTGCCGCCGACCATTTTGGCGACCACCATAGGCGCGAGGATGCCGCCGATGCGCCCGATTGCGCCCGCCCAGCCGGAGGCGAAGGCACGGAAGCGGAGGGGGTAGAGTTCGGGCGTGTAGGTGTATAAAACGCCCCATGCGCCGAGGTTGAAGAACGACATTAGGCTGCCCCATGCCATCACTTCGGTGGCGCTGCTGCTTTGTCCGAAAAACCACGCGCAGACGGCGCAGGCGGCGAGAAAACCCGCCAAAGTCGCTTTGCGCCCGATTTTTTCCACCAATGCCGCCGCCGCGATGTAGCCGGGCAGTTGCGCGACTATCATCACCAGCACATATTCAAAGGTTTTGACCACCGTATTGCCCTGTTCGACCAAGAGTTTCGGCAGCCAAGTAAAAATGCCGTAATAGGAAAAGACGATGCCGAACCAGACCAGCCACAGCATCAGCGTGCGTCGTGCGAAAGGCTGTTGCCACAGTTGCGTAAAACGGATGCGCTGTTTTTCCTGTTGCGGCGGTGCGATGGCTGTTGCGGCGGGCGTCATCCCCGCTTCTTCTTCCAAGCGGCTGACCAGCCGGTGCGCTTCGTCCGTTTTGCCTTGCGAGAGCAGGTAGGGTACGGATTCGGGTATGAATTTCAACACCAGCGGGATATACACAATCGGCAGTGCGCCGATTAAAAACGCGCTGTGCCAGCCGAATTTTGGGATAAAGAAATAGGAAGCGAGTGCTGCGGCAAGCCAGCCCAGCCCCCAAAAACTTTCCAGCAACACGATAAAGCGTCCGCGTACTTTCGGCGGGGCGTATTCGCTGACCAAGGACACCGCGACGGGAAGCTGTCCGCCCAGTCCTACACCGACGAAGAAGCGGAAAAATAAAAGTGCGGACAGGTTGGGTGCAAACGCGCATAAACCCGTCGCCACGCTGTACACCGCCATCGTCCCGGCAAATACGGTTTTCCTGCCGAAGCGATCGGCAAACCAGCCGCTGATGACCGCGCCCAGTGCCATGCCGATAAAAGAGATGCTGACTATCCAGCCCAATTGCGCAGGCGCAAGCGACCAGTCTTTGCCCAGCTCGGGCAGGATGAACGACACCAGCCCGGTATCCATCGCGTCAAACAGCCAGCCGATACCGACCAGCACCAAAAGTCTGTAATGAAACTTGCTCGGCGGCAAGTTTTGAAGGCGGGTAAGGATATCCATCGTATTTCCTTTGCGTTGCTTGTTTTGCTCTTGCAGTTTAACGCAGAGCCGCTCCTTTTCAAGGCTTGCCGCTTTGCACGCATGGCAAACCTGATAACAAAAAGGTCGTCTGAAAACCCGAAATCCGTTTTCAGACGACCCGTCTTTATTTTTTCCAATAAGCCGGTGTCAGCAAAATCAACACCGTAAAAATTTCCAAGCGGCCCAGCAGCATGACGGCCGAACACAGCCATTTCTGCACATCGCTCAATACCGCATAGCTGCCCGCCGGTCCGACCTCGCCCAAGCCCGGGCCCGCATTGGTAATACACGCGATGACGGCGGTGAAGGCGGAGATAAATTCCATCCCGCTTGCCATCAGCAAAAAGCTGAACACAATCGTCGTCATGAAATAAATCGAAATAAACGCCATCACCGTCAGTGCCATGCGGTCGGGAATCATGCGTCCGTTGACCTTGACCGTGCGCACCGCTTTCGGGTGCAGCAGAATCATCATCTCGCGCAGGCTGAATTTGAACAAGACCAACGCCCGCACGTTTTTAATGCCGCCGCCCATAGAGCCGGAGCTTGCCAACAGGTTGGACAGGAAAAACATCCACAGCGACACGATCAGCGGCCATTGCGCGAAATCCGTGTTGGAAAAACCGCTTGCCAGCCCGATGGAGACAAAGTTGAAGCTGACAAAACGCAGCGAATCCCCAAAGGTTGCATAAAAATCCTTCTGCCACAGATACACCGCCGACATCAAAATACTGCCCGCCAGCAGCACCAGCAGTACGCGGCATTCCTCGTCCTGCCAATAGGATTTGAGCGAACGCCGTGTCAGCGCCGTGAAATGCGTGGCAAAATTCACACCGCCCCACAGCGTGAAAAACATAATCGCCCATTCGACGGTCAGCGAATCAAAATAAGCGATGCTGGCATCGTGTGTCGAAAAACCGCCCAGCGACACCGCCGACATTGCGTGGCAAAGCGCGTCAAACCAGCTCATCCCCGCAAAATGCAGCGTCAGAAAAGCCGCCGCCGTCGTCATCGTGTAGAAGAACCAAAGTTTCTTTGCCACCTGCGAAATGCGCGGCGCCATCTTGCTTTCCTTGTCCATCCCCGGAATTTCAGCCTTGAAGAGCTGCGTTCCGCCCACGCCCAACATCGGCAAAATCGCTACCGCCAGCACGATGATACCCATGCCGCCCAGCCAGTTGAGCATATGCCGCCAAAAATTTATCGACGGGGCCAGCGTGTCCAAACTCGTCATGACCGTCGCGCCGGTCGTTGTCAGTCCGGACATTGCCTCAAAAAACGCATCGGTAAAACTGATGCCCGGAATGTGAATATAGATCGGCATCGCCGCCACCAGCGCAAATGCCAGCCACAACATCAAAACCAACGTAAACCCGTCGCGCGGGCGCAGCTCGCGGCGGAAATGGAAGGTCAGCAGCCAAACCGCGCAAGAGGTCAGCGTCGTCGCCAAAGCCGTGTAGGCAAACGCCGGAAACGCGTTGTCCAGAAAAAAATACGACATCAGCGTCGGTACTGCGAGCAACATTGAAAACAGCAGCCCCAGTCTGGACAAAACGTGGACAATAGGAAGGAACTTATACATATCAATCTTAAATAGGGGTCGTCTGAACGGCGTAATGGGCTTGAAGCTGCCGTCCATATCTGCCCGCGAAATTCACATTCAAGCCGTCAAAACGGCTGAGAAACTTTCAGACGACCTGTTTTACAGACCATCCTTAGCAGGCAGGCACAAATTCGGTCCGTAATTTTATCAAATTAGGCAAATGGCGTTATTGATATTTTACAGTCGTAAAAAGCAAGGGGTCGTCTGAAAACGGCAGCTTCAATCGACACAAACGGACGAAGTAGGGATAAAATGCCGATTGCTTTTTGCGCCGTTGAACTTTTCAGACGACCCCTTTTCATATAGTGGATTAACTTTAAATCAGGACAAGGCGACGAAGCCGCAGACAGTACAGATAGTACGGAACCGATTCACTTGGTGCTTCAGCACCTTAGAGAATCGTTCTCTTTGAGCTAAGGCGAGGCAACGCCGTACTGGTTTAAAGTTAATCCACT
>NZ_AJMT01000040.1:0-2033 GCF_000260655.1 Neisseria sicca VK64 | reverse complement strand
AGACAGCGGCAGGGAGGAATCGGTAGAGGTGGCGGTGATTTCGACGCGGTAGGCGGTGTTGGCGGCTTCGGAGGCGGTGAAGGATTTGACGGAGAGTGATGGGGAGAACCGGGCGAAGGTCAGGTGGTAGGATTGGCGGGCAGTCATGACGATCTGGAGGATTTATGATGAAAGTTTAAACATAAATCAAAAAGACAGGCAAGACAAATGATTAATGACAAGCGGTAAAAATGTCGTATGAATGGTTTTTGAAAGTGATGGGTGAATAGATTTGGGACTAAAGAAGGTCGTCTGAAAGTTGAGTTTCAGACGACCTTGATAGATGCTTGGTTTTGAACCTAATCTATACTTGTATAATCTAAGATAACAGAATCATGATAGTAAGCTTTTTAGCCACTCAATGAACCGATCAAACCAACTTCCTTTATTTTCCTTTAAAGATTTCTGTTCAGATTGGTTAGGAACCCTATCTACACATTCACCTCTAATATAATCTTGAACCCTAAAATGACCATTTTGATCTTTTTTAAGGCAAATTGTATCTCCAAAACCAGTGAAATTCGGCTCTATCCTTAATTGTTCATTTTTATTTGGATTAGGGCGAAGCCTAATTGCATAAACTTGACCATCTTCTAATTTTAGATTTGGAAAGTTTGAAGAATTCAACATAATACATTTTTCTTTAGTCGGGTAATTTTCTTCAAATGTTGCCTCATAGAGCATGCTATCCATATTTTCTGAAAAAACTTGAGATATATCTATGAAATACGCGCCAATTAAGTCAGGTCTGTCAATATAAAGACACGGGGTATTATCTATCATCCTGATGCTAACTACACCATCTGCATCAGGGGCTTTGGAAAAAGCATTACAATTAAATGTAAATAACAAAATTGACAATGCAGAAAATAGTTTTATGTACATAGAAATTCCAAGTAAGCAAAACAGCTATTGTAACGAATACGAAGCAAAGGTCGTCTGAAAATTTTCAGACGACCTTTGTGAAAGTTGGATTTCCAATTCAACCTACGCCTGTTATGTAAATAATGCGGTGTTTTCTTACATCTTTTTTCTTTAGTATTTTATCCTGATTTAAACCGAAACCAATATATCCGCTAGTCGTAGTCGAAAGGTTCGAATTCTTCGTCCAGCCGTTCACATGAGATGAACCGTTGCTCGGTGGCACTGGTTTCTTCGTCACTCAACATGAACAATCCGCCCCATTGGTCTTTTTGATAGGGTTTTTGATAGGTTTGTCGGAGGAATTCATATTGTTCGGCGGAGAGGTAGGGGCGGTGGCTTTCCAATTGGGCAAACAGTTGTCTGCGGTAGTCTTCGGGAGAGGTATCTTCTTCGGGGAAATAGTCCGCTTGGGCTTGGAGCAGCCTGCGGAAGATGAAGTCTGCTAAGTTTGCGGCTTCTACTACGCTGAAGTCGTCGTCGTGATACAGGCGTGTGATACATGGTTCGCCTTCTTGGCGGTAGTCGAATGCGTAGTAATCGCCGTTGCCCGCTTCGGCAAAGGCGATGAGTTTGCCACGGTATTCAGGTTTTAAACTCCTCCATTCACTGTCATCGCATAGCTGTTCGTTGATTCCCTGCAATTCGTCGGCGTGAGGCAGTTCAAATTCCGAGCCGACCAGCAGCAGGGGCGGATGTTCGAGCAACTTGGGAAAGGTTTCGCTATACCATTTGCTACCCAATTCGCCCCAGTCCAACATACCGTCGGCAGCGAGGCGTTTGTATAGGTTGGGCAGGGAGATGCCGTATTGTGTTTCGGTTTGGCTGATGAAATCCTGATAATTCATGATGTTTCCTTTTCTGGATTGATTTTGGTTTTGAACTTTATTGAAACTGCGTTTTCAGACGACCTCTTCCCTTTCCATTTTATAGTGGATTAAATTTAAATCAGGACAAGGCGACGAAGCCGCAGACAGTACAGATAGTACAGAACCGATTCACTTGGTGCTTCAGCACCTTAGAGAATCGTTCTCTTTGAGCTAAGGCGAGGCAACGCCGTACTGGTTTAAAGT
>NZ_AJMT01000039.1:0-9137 GCF_000260655.1 Neisseria sicca VK64 | reverse complement strand
CGTATGGGTGTCTTACGGAAAATGGCGGAAAAATGGGGACATAAGGTATTGCCTCTTGCACCTTATTCACCTGAGCTCAACCCGATTGAGAAGGTGTGGGCGAATATTAAGCGGTATCTGCGAACCGTATTGTCTGATTACGCCCGATTTGACGATGCGCTACTGTCCTATTTTAATTTTAATTGACTATAATGAGTTAAAACCACTCTGAAGAAATAGATTAAAACAAACTCCAAGCCGATAATGGGCAGCATGGATTGCCAAGAAATATCTACATTTGCAATGAATTTTTTGCAGAAGCTAAATCCTAAAGGCAGAAGTGCGGCTATTGCTAAACTTGCTAACAAGCAAAAAGTTTTCTTTTTGGCTTCGTTTTTTTGTTTTAACAGATTTTCAAAACCTTGGGACAAGCCGACAAAGTTGAATGCTGTTTTGTATTCGTCTAATTTTTCCTTAAGTTTATTTACGTCATTTATTCTTTGCTGAACTTCAACTATTTTTTTGTTGACTTCATTCTGATATTGCTGAATCGATTTTTCTAAAACGTTTCTTCTTTCATCAAATTCAAAAAATGTCTTAAAGCCCTCGTCGCCCATGTAAGAACACAGTATATCTATTGGCATTTTGTAAAAAGCATAGTTAAGCTGCCTTGCATATTCACTGTGAGGGAAATACATTTTTTCCCTTAAAGGTTCTATTACTTTATCTAATGAATTATTCCTAAAAAATTGATTCCTCCCAACCCATAGCTCAAATCAAGTTCAACCAAAAACCTCACCATGCAAACATAGAGGTTTGTAGCTTCTTCCTTCGAAATATTGTTCTGTAAATTTTGAATTTGGCTATTAAAATTATCACCTATATACTTTATATTGAATAAACAATCCTTTTCCCATAACTCAGGATTGTCAATCATCGATGACGCTACCGCCGTAATCAATTCATACTGTTCGCGCTCCTGTTCTGACAACATCGACTCATCCGCTTGGGCAATTTTCTTTTTAACCTGCACCAAATCATCATGTAACTCGCTAAAAAATCCCATTTTTTTCCCTTTCCTATTTTTGCTGATTAATCTTTTCGGATTCTAAAGATAAGAATCGAATCACTTAATTTGAACGACCTATTTGCAAACTGCCGATTCTTTAATGCCGTCATTCCCGCGCAGCAAGCCGTAGGTCGGATTCTCGAATCCGACATTTCTAACAGCGGTTTTTCGGAAACGACAGACGCGTCAAATGTTTTTGTCGGATACAAGTATCCGACCTACATCTGGATTCCTGCCTGCGAGGGAATGACGGCAGAGATTTCGACAAAAATTGCTTCTCCCGTTTTCAGACGACTATTTGCCTCGTCGGTGTACATTGTAACGTGGGCCTTGCCTACGACAATGACGGCTAAAAGAGGTCGTCTGAAATTTTGGGTTTGGTTCGTGGGCAAAGCCCACGCTACGGGTTTCAGACGACTTACTCTTTTCGATTTTGTGTTTACTCATCTGAAAACTCATTTTCATGCCGCAAGCTGCGGATAAAGGTTTCGAAATCGGGGGCAAGTTCGACTATTTCAAAATCCCATTCTTGTTCGACAAGCACCACTTTCGGCTCTCCGTCTTTTCCACACTCTCGATAGTCCAAGGCAAACAGGGCATGCCCTCCTGACGGGTCGGTGGCCAAATACACGCCGATAGGCGGATATTCCCATTCTTCCAGCCAAAGTTTTTGCCCCATCTCGCCGCACAGACTCCCTTCTTTTTCAAAACCGATTCCCGATACCTCGCAAATTTGCACATGATCTTTTGCCCACGAATTTCTCTGCGTGGTTGGAAAGCAGTTTTTGACAAATATCCCGCCGTTTTGTACTGCCATCAATTCAATAAAACTTTGCGGCAATTTATAGCCTAGCTCACTTTCTACGGCAGCCAAAATTTCAGGGGTAAACGGGGCTTCTTTGTAGTTTTCATCTGCCCAACTATTAGCTTCCCATACGGAGGACAAATCAAAATCTTTAAAAACTTGGGACATAATGTTCTTCCTTATTGATTTCAGCCTGTAGGTCGGATTCTCGAATCCGACATTTCCAATAGCGGTTTTTCGGAAACGATAGACACGACAAATGTTTTTGTCGGATACAAGTATCCGACCTACATCTCTATTTGCCCCTTCGGTGTGCGTTGTAGCGTGGGCTTTGCCCACGAGAATGACGGGTAAAAGAGGTCGTCTGAAATTTTAATGGGTTTCATGAGCGAAGCCCACGCTACGGGTTTGCGGTGATTTTTAGGTAGTAGAACCCACGCTATGCAGCTAATGACTTAATCCCTCTTCGTAACATCCGCTTTATCCGAGTTTCGCCTCCTCCCCGAACACTTCCCGCCACAATTTCCTGACATTGCCGTAATGTGCCAGTAATTCGTCGGTTACTTCGGTTTTTTCCGCGTCGCGCAGTTTGGTGTTGTGTTGCTGCTGGCGGTAGAAGCGGTAGGCGGTGCGGCTTTGTTCGGCGAGGGTTTTGTCGATGAGGCCGCAGTCGGCGGCAATGTTCAAGAGGGCGATGTTGCCGTAGTTGTCGAGGAGTTGCGGATATTGGCGGGCATGGGCAAGGATGAGGTATTGGACGATAAATTCGACGTCGACCACGCCGCCGCGCGCGTATTTGACGTTGCTGTCGGCAGGTGGATGGGTGGGGAACATTTTTTCGCGCATTTCGATGATTTCGCCTGCCAAGGCGGTTTGGTCGCGCTCGGCGGTGAGGATTTCGGTGCGGATGCGGTCGAAGGCCGTCTGAATTTCGGGTGTGCCGCAGATGAAGCGGGCGCGGGTGAGGGACTGGTGTTCCCACGTCCATGCGTTTTCGCGCTGGTATTTTTCGAAGGCGGCGATGCTGTGGGCGAGAAAGCCGGCGTCGCCGTTGGGGCGCAGGCGCAGGTCGGTTTCGTAGAGGCTGCCTGCGCCGGTGGCGGCGGAAAGCCAGTTGGTCAGGCGGCGGGCAAGACGGCTGTACACGTCGCCTGCGTCGGGGTGGGGGTCGTCGTAGAGATAGACGAGGTCGAGGTCGGAGGCGTAGCCGAGTTCTTTGCCGCCGAGTTTGCCGTAGCCGACGACGGAGAATTGCGGGGTGTCGCGGTGTTTTTTGGGCATGTCCGCCCACGCGCACGGCAGGGCGGCGGCGAGGATGGTGTCGGCGAGGGCGGAGAGTTGGTCGGAGAGGGATTCTACCGTCCACAGTCCGGCGAGGTCTTGGACGGCGAGGCGGAAGACTTGGGCGTGCTGGAAGCGGCGCAGGGTGTCCATTTGCGCTTCGGTGTCGCCGCCGCAGGCTTTGAGGTCGTCTGAAAGGGCTGCGGCGAGGGCTTGCCAGCCGAACGCGGTATCCAAAAGCTGCGCGCTGATGAGTTCGTCCAGCAGAATCGGATATTTGCTCAGATACGCCGCCCCCCATGAGCTTTGGCTCATAATCTGCGCCAGTTGCGCCAAGGTCTGCGGATGCTCGTTGAGAAAGGCGAGATAGGCGGAGCGGCGGCTGATGTTTTCGAGGAAGTCAAACAGCCGCATCAGCGTATCGGTCGGATTGGGTTGCTCGGCCGCCGCCTGTACGAACAGCGGCACAATGGCGTCGAAACGTGGCTGGGCGTGTGCGGAGAGATGGCGGTATTTATGGCCGTGCCGGATTTGGTCGAGCCTTGTGGCGATGGTTTTGGCATCGAACCCGTGTTCTTTCAGACGACCTTGCCGCTCTTCTTCGTCGGGCTTGTCCTGCCATGCCCATTGCCATTCGCTGTTGTCCTGTGTTTGTTCTTCGGGTTCGCTCAAAATTTCGTTGAACAACTGATTGACCTTGTTCCGATGAATGTTGAGGTCGTCTGAAAAGGCGGCGTAGCTGTCGAAACCCATGCTTTCGGCGATCAGTTGCTGCTGTTCGGGCGAGGTAGGCAGGGTTTGGGTTTGCTGGTCGTCCCAGTATTGCAGGCGGTGTTCGACGTCGCGCAGGAAGCGGTAGGCGGCGAGCAGGGTTTCGACGTTTTCAGACGGCATGATGCCCAGCTCGGCAAGCTTCTTCAGCGTTTCCTGCGTGCCTTTCAGTTGCAGCGCGCGCATTTGTCCGCCGCGTATCATCTGGAAAATCTGGGCGATAAATTCGACTTCGCGGATGCCGCCCGCGCCGAGTTTGATGTTGTCCGCCATGCCTTTTTTGCTGACTTCGCTGCGGATTTGGCGGTGCAGGTTCCGCATTGCTTCATACGCGCTGTAATCCAGATATTTGCGGAACACAAAGGGGCGCACCAGTGCTTTGATGTCGTTCGGATACGGCGTAACCACGCGGCCTTTGCACCACGCATAGCGCTCCCATTCGCGCCCCTGCGTAATCAGGTATTGCTCCAGCGCGGTTTCGCTCAATACCAGCGCGCCCGAATCGCCGTCCGGCCGCAGCCGCATATCGACGCGGAACACTTGCCCGTCAGCGGTGATGTCGTTCAGCAGCGCAATCAGTTTCTGCCCGACTTTGGTGAAAAACTCTTGATTGCCCCGTTCGCGCCTGCCGTCGGTATCGCCCGATTCGGGATAGACGAAAATCAAATCGATGTCGGAAGACACGTTCAACTCATAGCCGCCCGCCTTGCCCATCGCCACCACGCTCAAATGCTGCGGCGATTTGGTATAACGCCCGATCGGCGTGCCGTACATGTCCCGATAATAGGCGTAGGCAAAGTCCAGCGCGGTATTGACGGCAAAATCGGCAAACAGCGTAATCGTGCGGGTAACTTCGTGCAAATCGCTGATACGGTTTATATCGCGCACGATAATCTGCGACACCACATAACGGCGCAACTCGCGCAACTGCCGCGCCAATTCTTCCTCGTTTTCTTCCGCGCGGATAGTGTCCCAGTCAGCAAAGGCTTGGAAATCCGCTTCGGTTAAGACCTTGTCCAGCATGGGCAGGAAGATTTCGGGCTTGAGTTTGCCGTTGTCGAGCTGGCGGGCGAGGAACAGGGAATGGCGGCGGGCGGTGTCGAGGCGGTTGTCGGACATTTTGGATTCCGTTTGGAAGGATGACGGGAGTGGGATAGTGGATTCACTTTAAATCAGGACAAAGCGAGGCAATGCCGTACTGGTTTAAAGTCAAGCCACTATATCATAGCAATCTTGGAGGTCGTCTGAAACAGCAGAACTCAGGCGTATGAGCGGGTTTGTTTTACGGCATGGGAAGTTTGTTATAGTGGATTAGCTTTAAACCAGTACGGCGTTGCCTCGCCTTAGCTCAAAGAGAACGATTCTCTAAGGTGCTGAAGCACCAAGTGAATCGGTTCCGTACTATCTGTACTGTCTGCGGCTTCGTCGCCTTGTCCTGATTTAAATTTAATCCACTATATTTGATTGGATAGTCAAAAGGTCGTCTGAAAAGTATTTCAGACGACCTTTTGATGTGTTTAAACGGATTAGCCAGTGAGTTGTTTGGTAATCAGTTTTTTCAGCGGCGGGAAGTTGTTGCTGGCACGCAATACCAAGCCGCGCAAGATTTTGGCGGGCGCGGTTTCATTGGTAAAGAGTTTGAGCAGCATATTGGTGCCGTGGTAAATCGGCTGGGCATGGAGCATATGCTTGGTGCTGTATTTTTCCAGCAGGCTGGCGGCGCCGATGTCTTGACCGCGTTGTTCCGCTTCGAGAATCAGTTTTGCCAAGAGGTCTGCGCTGGATAAGCCCAAGTTGAAACCGTGTGCGGTAACAGGGTGCATGCCTACGGCGGCGTCGCCGATTAAGGCGCTGCGTTTGCCATAGAAACGTTGGGCAATCATGCCGACCAAGGGATAGTTGTGAATGGTGCTGACCAATTCCATGTCGCCCAAACGGCCTTTGAGCTGCTCTTTGACGCTGGCAGCCAATTCTTCGGGAGACATTTTTTTGATGGTGTCTGCCTTGTCGCTATCGACGGTAATGACTGTGTTGGTCAGATGTTCTTCCAAGGGCAGCAGGGCGATGGTGCGGCCGTAGTGGAAGCATTCGTAAGCGGTATGCTGGTTGGACAGGGTATGCTTCATGCGGCAGACAAACATGGTGCGGCTGTAATCGTGCATATCGGAGGAAATGCCCAGTTGTCGGCGGGTTTGGGAAAAGCGGCTGTCTGCTGCCAAGAGTAGGCGGCCGCTCAAAACTTCGCCGTTTTCCAAGATGACTTGGGCTTCATCTTCGGAAGTTTTGACTTCTTTGACGCCCGTACCGGTCAGAATGGTAACGTTTTCCAGTTTGGATACGACTTCATAAGCGGCTTTGCGGATATTGTGGTTTGAAATCAGATAACCTAAGCAGTCGGCAGGTTCGCCGCGCGCTTGGGTCGGTTGCGGGAAGTGGAGTTGGTAATCGGACTGCCCGTTCAAGACTTTTGCATCGCGTAAGGGGTAAATTTCGTCTTTCGGAATCAAATCCCACATGCCCAAGCGTTGCATAATTTCGCGGGATAGGTGGGTCAATGCGATTTCACGCCCGTCATAAGGAGGGTTTTGTAAAATTTCTAAAGGGATTTTTTCAATCAGGGTGATTTTCAAACCGCTGCCGGCCAGTTCTGCGGCAAAACTCAACCCGGCAGGTCCTGCGCCGACGACAAGAATATCGCTGTGTAAGCTCATGAGGCATCCTTTTTGTTAAAGGGGGACGGATAATTTCAGACGACCTTAAGTTTACTGTGTTTGAATGAGATAAGGGTAATCTGCATTGAGTAATTGATTATAGCAAAAGTATCGATTGAGTAATTCAAGTATTTATATCGTGAATGATTTTTTACGCTGCGCTTAATGTAAGTCAATGGCGGCAATGTGTTGCGTATCATGCCATGTTTTAAAAACAATAAGTAGCGGCTATATGGGTTTGCTTTTTTCTTACGCCATAGTATGGGAAGGATAAGATTATCATGAGGGCGAAGGGGTCGTCTGAAATTTTGTAGTATAGTGGATTAAATTTAAATCAGGACAAGGCGACGAAGCCGCAGATAGTACAGATAGTACGGAACCGATTCACTTGGTGCTTCAGCACCTTAGAGAATCGTTCTCTTTGAGCTAAGGCGAGGTAACGCCGTACTGGTTTAAAGTTAATCCACTATAGCTTGGCTTTTAAGCAGTACAGTGTAGTTTCCTATCGTGTCTGTTGTATCGTGTGTTGCTTTGTTGTTTGCGCTGTTTAAGATTGAATCGGCGATGGCAAAATCATTGCCAACCCATACAAACAAAAAAGCCGTATTCCCTAAGAAATACGGCTTTCTCAATATCACGATAAACTCGGATTATTCTTCAGAACCGGTGTAAGGACGGATGCTGACAGTTTTACGGTTCAGCGCGCCTTTGGTTTTGAATTCAACATAACCGTCAACTTTGGCGAACAAAGTGTGGTCTTTGCCCATGCCTACGTTGTCGCCGGCGTGGAATTTGGTACCGCGTTGGCGGACGATGATGGAACCTGCCGGAATTAGCTCGTTGCCGTAGGCTTTTACGCCCAAGCGTTTGGCTTCTGAATCGCGACCGTTGCGGGTGCTACCGCCTGCTTTTTTACTTGCCATTTTGTAATACTCCTAAGTTTCAAAAATTAGGCGATTGCCACGATTTCGATTTGGGTGAAATTTTGGCGATGGCCTTGGCGTTTTTGGTAGTGTTTACGGCGGCGCATTTTGAAAATACGTACTTTTTCGCCGCGACCATGGGCTACTACTTTAGCTGTTACTTTTGCGCCTTCGATAAAAGGAGCGCCAACTTTTACAGATTCGCCGTCAGCAATCATCAAAACTTCGGTCAGTTCGATTTGGCTGTCGAGTTCGGCTGGTATCTGTTCTACTTTCAATTTTTCGCCAACGGCAACTTTATATTGTTTGCCGCCGGTTTTTACGACCGCGTACATACTCAACTCCATGAGAATTATGGTTAATATCCCGCACACCATTGTGCGAAACATGAGATTATATTGCTATTTGCCTGTTTTGTCAAAGTTTATTTCGTTTGTGGGGGCAGGGTCGTCTGAAAGATGTGTCAAACGGGCTTTGCTGCTATAATCGCGCGTTGGATTGCCGATATTTTTTATGCGGCAATATTATTTCCGCCTTATACCCAACCCATTTATTTATACGGCAAGCCTGCTTCATTTTGCTGACTGAGAATGTGTTATGCTCGAAAACCTGCCTTATTTCCAACGCCATCTGCCTGAAGACCTTTCACGGGTCAATGAGGTGATCAACCAAGCGGTTCAGTCTGATGTCGCGCTGATTTCGCAAATCGGTACTTATATTATCAGTGCCGGTGGTAAGCGTCTGCGTCCGATTATGACGATTTTGGCAGGTAAGTCGGTCGGCTATGATGGAGATAAGCTGTATGCTTTGGCGGCAATGGTGGAATTTATCCACACTTCGACCCTGCTGCATGATGATGTGGTCGATGAAAGCGATTTGCGCCGCGGACGCGAAACGGCGAATAATCTGTTCGGCAATGCGGCGGCGGTGTTGGTCGGCGACTTTTTGTATACGCGCGCTTTCCAATTGATGGTTGATTCCGGCAGTATGCGCATTTTGGAAGTCATGGCGGATGCAACCAATATTATTGCCGAAGGCGAGGTCATGCAGCTGATGAACATCGGCAATACCGATATTACTGAAGCGCAATATGTTCAAGTGATTCAATATAAAACGGCCAAATTGTTTGAAGCGGCCGCGCAGGTTGGCGCGATTTTGGGCAATGCGTCCCCCGAACATGAGCAGGCGTTGAAAGACTACGGCATGTATGTCGGTACGGCGTTCCAAATTATTGATGATGTTTTGGATTATTCGGGCGAAACCGAAGAAATCGGTAAAAACGTCGGCGACGATTTGGCAGAAGGCAAACCGACTTTGCCGCTGATTTATCTGATGCGCAACGGTTCGAAACAAGTGGCGGACGATGTGCGCCACGCTTTGGAAAATGCGGATCGCAGCAGTTTCCAAAAAATCCATGATTATGTTGTCCATTCCGATGCGCTGACTTATTCGATTTCCGAAGCACGAAAAGCCGTTGAGCAAGCCGTGGCTTCTTTGGCAGTATTGCCCGACAGCGAAGTCAAGCAGGCGATGATTCAGTTGGCTGAGGAATCATTGGCACGGGTTTCTTAAATCTGATGAATTTCAATTTCGTCCCG
>NZ_AJMT01000038.1:0-40582 GCF_000260655.1 Neisseria sicca VK64 | reverse complement strand
TAACTTTAAATCAGGACAAGGCGACGAAGCCGCAGACAGTACAGATAGTACGGAACCGATTCACTTGGTGCTTCAGCACCTTAGAGAATCGTTCTCTTTGAGCTAAGGCGAGGCAACGCCGTACTGGTTTAAAGTTAATCCACTATACTATCCCGCCAGCCACAGCGATACCGTATAAATCACCAGTCCGACCAGTCCGCCGACGAGCGTGCCGTTGATACGGATATATTGCAAATCCTTGCCCACGCTCAATTCCAGTTTTTCCACCATCAGGCGGCTGTCCCAGCCTTTGACTTTGTCCGCGACGAACAAAGCGGCCTTATCTTTATAACGCATCACAAAATCCCGAACCAAAAGCGAAATCCGCACATCCGCCCGCCGCATAAATTGCGGGTATGCCTGAGCTTGCGAACGCATATGATGCAGCAGCTTTTCCAGTTGCGCTTGGCACAAAGAGTCTTGTTTTTCCACATCTTCCCGCGCCCAGTCCAAAATGCCGCGCCATAAGGTCATGATTTGACGTTGCAGTGCGGGCGATTGCGCGAGCTGTTTTTTGAATTTGTCCAGACGGCGGTGCCACAGGCGCGATGTGCTCAGGCGTTCGGTCAGTTCGTCGTATTGCACCAAGAATTGTCGGCGCAGCGCGTTGTCCTGCTTGTCCGCTGTTGCCAAATAGCCGTCTATCCATGCCAACGCTTTTTCTGCCGCCCAATCATCGACTTTCTCCACCAAGGTTGATTTCACCGCTGCTTTAAGCCTGTCCCAAGTTCCGGGATTGCCACCTTCGATTTTTGCCGCCCATTCGCGCAGGTTCTGCTCCAGCATTTCGCGGGTTTCCGGCGTTTTCAGCCAACGCCGAATCTGACGGAGCAGGCTTTCAAACGCTTTTTCGTGCATCCCTTGCGCTTTCAGCAGCCGCAAACCGTCGGCAAGTGCGTTGCCGATTTGTCCGCCGCTGTAACGTTCTTCCAGCAGCATCGCCGTGAAACGCGCCGTCTGTTCCGGTTTGGCGATGGCGAGCAGGGTCGGAATCTGCTTGGAAAGCCACGGCAGCCAGTGCGATTTCACGTCTTCGCCGTCTAGCCATTTCAATAATTTATCGCTGGGCTGCGCTTGATAAATACGCATGGCAATGGGTTTGCCTTGCAAAAAATTATGTTCGATAAACCGCCCCAATTCATCGCCGATACGCGCCTGATTACGCGGCAAAATCGCGGTATGGGGAATCGGCAGCCCGAGAGGTCGTCTGAAAAGCGCGGTTACGGCAAACCAGTCCGCCAGCGCACCCACCATCGCCGCTTCGGCAAACGCTTTGACAAATCCCAACCAAGGATATTGGCGCACATAAACGGCGGAGGCTGCAAACAGCACGCACGCCGCAAGCAGCAAGCCCGTCGCCCAACGCCTGCTTTTTGCCAACTTTTTGCGCGCCTCATTTAAGCGGACTTGTTCCGAAAGGGTGTGCATTCCTTTTCCTTTTTTTGAAAATCGGGATTTTTGAGTGGGTGTGTTTGATCAATCGGATTATACGCCGTATTGCCTAATTTTTAATCATTGAATATTTTGGTTGAGAATAGAATAAGTTAGCTGACTTTTCCACAGACTGCACACACAAAGGCAAACACGGTATGTGACTAAACCGACAAACTGCCTATTTTTTAAGCATTGTATTTTTTTGTTTGATTATCAAAAGGTAATAGAACTTATTCACAGGCTGTTCACACCGTTCGGCAAAAAAATTGTGTATAGCGGGGAAAATGGCCAATTCAGGGGTAGGGCGTGTGGACGGATGATGTGGATGGTTTGCAGTATTCCTTGTCGGACCGTATTCAGACGACCTTTACTTTGCCGTGTCGCGTTACTACAATCACTATTTTAATCCAATAAAACCAGCCCTAAGGAGCGCATCATGAACGCCTCGCAATTAATCAGCAGCCTGACTCAAACCGTCGGCGAAAAATACATCATCACCGACCCCGCGAAAACCGAACAATACCGCCAAGGCTACCGTTTCGGCGAGGGCAGGGCGTTGGCGGTGGTGCGCCCCGGAACCATTCTGGAAATGTGGAAAATTTTGCAGGCATGCGTCGAAGCGGACGTGATTGTGATTACGCAGGCGGCGAATACCGGTTTGACAGGCGGCTCAACCCCCGACGGCAATGATTACGACCGCGACATCGTGATTGTGAACACCATGCGGATGAACATCATCCAAACCATCAACAACAACGAACAAGTCGTCTGCCTGCCCGGTTCAACCCTGAATCAACTCGAATTGCTGCTGAAACCTTTGGGGCGCGAACCGCATTCGGTCATCGGTTCATCCTGCATCGGCGCGTCCGTCTTGGGCGGCGTGTGCAACAACTCCGGCGGCGCATTGGTGCAGCGCGGCCCGGCCTACACGGAAATGGCGCTGTTCGCCCAAATCAACGAAGAGGGCAAATTGGAGCTGGTCAACCATTTGGGCATAGATTTAGGCGACACGCCCGAAGAAATCCTGACTAATCTTCAAGGCCATCACTATCAAAGAAAAGACATCACGCAAGATGCAGGCAAAGGACACGACCACGCCTATTGCGACCATGTGCGCCAAGTGGACGAGCCGACCGCCGCGCGTTTTAACGCCGACCCAGCGCGCCATTACGAGGCGTCGGGCTGCGCAGGCAAGCTGATGGTTTTCGCCGTCCGCTTGGACACCTTCCCGCAAGAGAAGCAAACCGCGGTGTTCTACATCGGCACTAACGATATTAACGAATTGACCGACATCCGCCGCGCCGCCTTGGGCAAATTTGAAAGCCTGCCTGTTTCCGGCGAATACATCCACCGTCATGCTTTTGATATTGCCGACGTGTACGGCAAAGACACGTTCTACGTCATCAAAAAATTCGGTACGCACCAACTGCCGAAATTATTTGATTTTAAAGCCAAAGTTGACCGCTTCGGCAAAAAAGTCAGCTTTCTGCCCAAACATTTTTCCGACAAGGTCATGCAGTTCGTCAGCAAATACTTGCCTGACCACCTGCCCAAATCCATGCGCGATTACCGCGACAAATACGAACACCATCTGATTCTGAAAATGGGCGGAAAAGGCGTCGATGAAGCGCGCGCGTTTTTGAAAGAGTATTTTGCACACCACGGCGGCGCGTTTTTCGAATGCAACGCCGAAGAAACCCAAGCCGCCATGTTGCACCGTTTTGCCGTCGCGTCTGCCGCCATCCGCTACCGCGCCGTGCATGACGACGAAGTGGAAGACTTGGTTGCGCTGGACATCGCCCTGCGCCGCGACGACCGCGACTGGTTTGAAAAACTGCCGTCGGAAATCGACAATAAAATCATCCACAAACTCTACTACGGACATTTCATGTGCCACGTTTTCCATCAGGATTACATCATCAAAAAAGGCAACGACTGCATGGCATTGGAACACGAAATGCTTCATCTCTTAGACCAACGCGGCGCGCAGTATCCCGCCGAACACAACGTCGGCCATTTATACGAGGCCAAACCTGCGCTCAAGCAGTTCTACCGCAAACTCGACCCGACCAACAGCTTCAATCCGGGTATAGGCAAAACCAGTAAGAAGAAAAACTGGGCTGAGTGATAAGGTTGGGATTGTGTAAGTAAATGAAAGGTCGTCTGAAACTGCATTTGGTTTTCAGACGACCTTTTATCTTGTAATGACTCAACTTGTTAATGTATTCTGATAGAATCATGACGCTAACGTTTTAAGGCATAAAGGCAAGGTGTTTAATGAGACTTTACAAGATTTTTAAAGATCCTATGAACCAGTACGAGGCGGTCAAACAAGGCTGGTCTTGGCCTGCATTTTTCTTTTGGGCTATGTGGGCTTGTGTGAAACAAATGTGGGGTTTGGGAATTAGAATTCTTGTCACGTTTGTTGTGTTAAGTTTATTAGCTGGTCAGAATGATTTGTTGAGGGCAATCAATAGTCTTCTTGGTTTCAGTGTTTTTCTTGCGTTTGGCATGTTCGGTAATACTTTGCGTGAAAAAAATCTGGTTAAACACGGTTATGTAGAATTACCTCAACTTATTAACGCTGCTAACCCTGAAGCTGCAATTGCACAATATATTGCTGAATATGGTCATAAATAAAGCTTTTTGAGATTAAGGTCGTCTGAAAACTGTATTCGGTTTCCAGACGACCTTTTTTAGATTGAGTACCCAATATTTAAAATGCAGCAACTAAAAAACAAAAGCACCGACAAATCGGTGCTTTTTAAAATTTGGCGCGGCGGACGGGGCTCGAACCCGCGACCCCCGGCGTGACAGGCCGGTACTCTAACCAACTGAGCTACCACCGCGCATCATTGTTTTACAACAATGAAGGAAACTTGGTGGGTGATGACGGAGTCGAACCGCCGACATTCTGCTTGTAAGGCAGACGCTCTACCAACTGAGCTAATCACCCGAGAACTCGGGATTAAACCAAAAAACCTCTATCAGGGCAAGCCGTTTGTTTCAAGATAAATATATTTATTTGAATATAAATAATAAATAAGTTTAGTATTATCTCAATCAAAAATCATATGCCCCAATTTATCGGCTTTGGTGTGCAGATATCGTTCGTTTTCCGCATTCTCGCCGACATGGAGCGGAATACGTTCGACAACATTGATGCCTGCATTTTTCAACGTCTGAATTTTTTCAGGATTGTTGGTCAACAGTTTGACGGCGCGGATATTCAGATGGTCGTAGATTTGCTTGGCAAGCGTAAAGTCGCGTGCGTCAACGGGCAGTCCGAGTGCGAGGTTGGCTTCGACCGTATCCATCCCCTCGTCTTGAAGTTTATAGGCACGGATTTTGTTGATTAAGCCGATGCCGCGCCCTTCTTGACGCAAATAAACGATGACACCGCGCCCTTCTTGTTGAACCGCCTTCATCGCCGCCTCAAGCTGCGGGCCGCAGTCGCATTTTTTGGAGAACAGGGCATCTCCGGTCAAACATTCAGAATGGATGCGGGTCAGGACAGGGAGGTCGTCTGAAAAATCGCCCATCGTCAAAGCGATGTGTTCTTGCCCACTCAGTTCTTCAAAACCGTGCATAGTGAAGTCGCCCCATTCGGTCGGCAGGCGGCAAGAGGCGACGAATTTCAAGGTATTATTCATGCTCTTCTTCCTTGTCCTCGATGCCTGCCAATGCTTTCAGCGGCTCGGCAAGTGCCAACGCCAGCGCCGACCAATCTGTTTGGGCTGCGTCATCGGCTTGATCTTTATCGGCAAATTCAACGTGAACCACGCCTAAAACCGTGCCGTTTTGCGTTGCCACAGGGATGGACAACTGGCTTCCGCTGCCCTCGTTCCGGCTGCCTTGGATTTCGTCCAGCGAAAGCCAATAAGCTATATCGTTGGCAATATTCATCCAACCGCTTTGCGCCGTACGGCAGGCAAGGTAAACCGTACCGTTTTCTTCATGCACCGCCAACAGGTTCTCCAAAGGCTCACCTTGCGCCGAGATACGAACCAGCCTTGCATGCGGTTCGCCCAGAAGGTGGATGTAAACCGCCGCGCTTTTGACGGCTGTTGCACGGCTGAATACCGAATCCAAAGCCATGAAAACCTGTTTGAGCAAAGCTTCGTTTTCAGGCGTTTCTTCAATATGGTCTGCCAGCTTCCAACCGTCTTCCTCACGCCACAAAACCGAGCGGTCAATCGAAGCATTGCCCATATCCATCACCGTCTTTGCGGTCAGATAAGCAATACGGAGGTCGTCTGAAGACAGCTTCAAACCCTGTGTCTGTAAAAAATCCTGAATCAGTAAAACAGGCATGATGTTCCTCTTTGATATTAGTGTGTTCCGGCAGATAACCGATCTGCCATTATATCGGTCGGAATAAAGCAATTTCAAGCCAAAGGTTGTTTGCAGAGCAGGATACTTTGTGTATAATCCACAGTTTCATCGCGCGGACGTGGCGAAATTGGTAGACGCACCAGATTTAGGTTCTGGCGCCGAGAGGTGTGAGAGTTCGAGTCTCTCCGTCCGCACCACCCAACCCCTTTTAGGGGCTTTTTTTTCGTCTAATCAAATCTAACACAGTAATCAAGATTCAATACTGGCAAGGCTTTCAGGCCAATATACCCCTTGCCAAGTGTCTAAATACCCCCAATGCCATTTAATTGAGTAAAGCACAAAATGTGGGTATGATTCAGGGGATCAGCCAAAACCACTGTAAAGCATACCCACAAATGCCACTAAACGACCGCCAAATCAAAGCCGCCAAGCCGTCTGACACTGGAAAGAAAATCAAGTTATTTGACGGAAATAGCCTGTATCTTGAAGTTACACCAGCGGGCGGAAAAATATTCCGTATGAGATACCGCATAGATGGCAAAGAGAAAGACTTCACTATCGGGAAATATCCGACCGTTTCACTGGTAGAAGCCCGCCAAGCCGCCGAAAACGCCCGCCGCATGATTGCACAAGGGCAAGACCCCAACAAAGCCAAGCAAGAAGCCAAAGCAGCCCGACAAGCCGCCTTATTAAATACTTTTGAGCATTTGGCCAAGCAATGGTACGAGGACAATTTGCCCCGCTGGAAAGAACATCACGCCGAGCGGATCATGCGTTATTTGAAAAATGACGTTTTCCCAGTCATTGGAGAAATCCCCGTTAATGAAATCAAGGTAACCCACATCAAAAACTTGCTTGATGACATTATGGCAAGGGGCGTTACTGATACCGCTGACAAAATCAGGGGCTGGATCGGGGCGGTTTTTGACTATTCCGCCATGCTGGAAATATCAGAAAACAACCCCGCCCGCCTATTGAAAAATCACATTCCCAACTTACCCACCAAACACAAACCCGCCCTACCCCGTGAAGAATTGCCGGAGTTTTACCGCCGCCTGATACTGGCAAACAATATAGAGCGGCAAAACAAAATTGCCATCATGCTGGTTATGCTGGTGTTTGTGAGAAATAACGAATTACGCGGCGGCCAGTGGGAAGAAGTGGACTTTAAAAACAAGCGTTGGATTATTCCCGCCGAAAGAATGAAGCATGAAAAGATGAAGCCAAAGCCCGCTTTATGTGTACCTCTTTCTGATTGGGCAATAGAGCTACTTCAAGAGTTACACACGCTGACAGGGCATAGCCGGTTTATGTTTCCAAGTAGAACCAACGTAAACCGCCATATCAGCGAGAACACACTAGGAAAAATCATTAACGAGAAACTAGGCTATAAAGGCAAGGCCACGCCGCATGGCTTCAGAGCAGTAGCAAGTAGTTTGCTTTATGAAAACAACTTCAACGGCGGCGCGATTGAAACACAGCTTGCCCACGTTGAAGAAAACAAGATAAAGGATTCATACGCCTACCAAGCCGATTATATGCCCCAGCGGATCGAGTTTATGCAATGGTATAGCGACTATTTACGGGAGCGATACAACCAGGCATTACAGATGATTCAAAAAGACAAGACGGATTAAAAATTCCCTATGCGCGTGAGTAAATATACTGGTTACACTGGTTACCACAAAATTTAACAAATATAACTATATGAATATAAATATAAATACAAAGAAAAAGCGGTAACCAGTTAACGTAAATTTACTGGTTACCAACTGGTTACCACTGGTTACCATTTTATACAGAAAGAAATTAACCCTATGAAATACAGTGCATTAGATGTTTTGCTTTCGTTTGATCGCCTGGACGTAGGAGATGATACCGGCACGGAGCAACACGCAACAGCGGCCAGTATGTGAGCATAGAGGCGTGAAACTTTTAAACCCTTTTGAGGCTACAACAGAGGAGATATAAGCAAATGACTGACTTTACAGATGACAAACCTATTGAGCAGATAACTGACATGGAAGATGAATATCCTATTAACCATATGTTTTTTAGTACAGATAGCGATGATAAATCCTGTCTTGACTATGAAAAATACAACGCTATTTATCAAATAAAAAACTCAAAAATGTTCTATGAAGCATTGGGTGTATATTGGTTTAACGCTGAAAGAGTTTTAATAAGGGCTTTCCATGACTTCAAGCATTTAAAACACCCTGAATTTACCGGCTGGATAATAAAGGGCATAAAAGAAATTGAACGAACTGAACAAAAATGTTTGGAGGCTATTAAAAGATATGAGGAGGAATATAACCAGCCATATAATTATCTGGAGGAACTAAACCCTTTTGAATCCTTTATACTTGATGATGCAGACTGGGAAACAGCCGTAAATATGCTGAATTTCTTTACAGCAAAAGCCATTTTTGATTATGTAACAGAATTTGATAGTCTTAGCTTTGAAGATAGATTATATAAATTTCAAGGACTTGCAAACTTTATAACCGCTTCTTTGGGAGTAATAGAACTTGAAGCTAATCCGGATGAATCTCTTATAGAAGCTGCCCGAAAAGGAGGACGCACTAAGCAAAGCCCTTACGAGAAAGCCGGCACAATAACAGCAGTGAATGAGCTACTAGAAGAAAAACAAGATATTCTGAAACAAAAGGGCGGCAAAACGACATTGTACAAATTGATAAGAGATTTAATTGCTTCGCAGACTATCTCCGCCCCTAAAGAACCAACAGAAAAAACCATACTTCAATGGATAACCAACTTTGAAAATAGGAAGTAAGCTAGCTGACTACAGGAAGTCATCAGGCTATTACAGGAAATGAGCAAGCTACTTCCTAGAAGCCGCCCACATGGGCGGCTATATTTTTGCCTGTCATCTAATCCGACTAGAGAAAGGCAAAAGCATATGAATAACACAGTATTGCGAGCAGACGATACAGCCCGCGCATTAGGTGTTTCACGGGCGACTATTTGGAATTGGGTAAATCCTAAGAGCCGCCATTACCGCCCTGATTTTCCCCGTCCTTTCAAAATTTCCGCCAATGCGACAGGCTGGCTTGCAAGCGAGATTGACGACTATATCGGCAAACTGGCAGCCAAACGCGAAGAGCAGGCAAATTGATTTATCAGGCGCAAACAAATGCCGCCTGAACGGACATTCAGACGGCGGAAAGGATTATTAAGCATGAGCAGCTATTCTACCAACGGCAAGGCAAAAACGCCAAGCCAAAAAGAGCGCGTTTTGTCCCGATTGAAACAGGGCAGCGTTACATCATGGGAACTTACCCAAATGGGCATATTGGGCTACAACACGCGCATCGTGGAGCTTCGCAGGGCGGGGCATGACATCGTTACCGTGATGGAAGAAGTAACAAACCAGTTTGGCAAAACCGTGAAACGCGGTCGGTTCGTATTAATCAATTAGATCAGGAGCTTTAACTATGAACATCGAATATACAAAGACAACTTTTGAGACCCGTCAAAAGTTACTGAAAGAAGCAGAAGACAAATGCAGCGAACTGACCGCCCAAATTGAAGCGGCGGAAGCCGGTGTTACAGAAGCACAGGCGGTAATCAATGAATTTGCAGGGCTGCGAAACAGGCGCAAAGGCATATTTGCAAATTTGTTGAAAATGGGCAAACCCACAAACAGCGAAGAAGCCAAAGGGCTTGATTCAGAGATTGCCGCCAAACGTGAAGAAGCAGACCGCGCCGCCGATATGCTGGAAGCGCAAAAAGAACTGTTGGAAAGCCTTTTTGATGAACGCCTCCAACATCTGAACCGCATTTCAGAGCTTCGCAATTTATTGTCCGTTTCCCGTTATGAGATGTTTATCATCGGCATAGAAGAAACCCACTTGCCCGAATATTTGGAAGCCGCGCGCGCCTATGCCAATGCCGCCGCGAAATTGGTGGGAATCGGTAAAGCCGCCGTTGAGATGAGAGAGAAGCTACAAGAAAACGGTTTGCGGGTTGATTGCCCGTCCTATGGGCAAGGTTTGCCAAATCGAATCATTGATCTACGTTTGCCCGGCTTCTTCAACATGATGGACGGCACAAGCGGAGAAGAAAACGCTATTTTCGACATCTTGGAGGATATGGAGAAAGAAAAAGAAGCGGCTTTGGACAATTTGAAATAGCAACACTCAAACAGCCGCCCAAAGGCTGAAAAACGGCTATCGGGCGGCGTTCTGAAAGGATTAAGGACATGACCCCTAAACAAGAACAGTTTGCCCGTCTGTATGTGGAAACGGGCAATGCGAGCGAAGCCTATCGGCAAATCTACAACACCGACAACATGAAGCCCGAAACGGTAACGAATGAAGCCTATAAGCTGCTTCAAAACCCCGATATTTCCGCGATGGTGGACGGCTTAAAGGAAGAAGCGCGGCAACGACACGCGGTAACGGTGGGCGACCTGTTGCACGAATTGGAACAGGCACGGGCGGCGGCACTGGCAGCCCCTACCCCGCAAAGCAGCGCGGCGGTATCGGCAACGATGGGCAAGGCAAAAATGCTGGGCTTGCTGGTGGATAAGGCGGAAATCAAGGCAGAAGCGGAAATCAGCCAAGTAAAACAGGAAGAGCGCAAATGCCTGCTAAGTCAGGAAGAAATACAGCAAATCAGGAGAGATTTTTTCAATAAGCCATACAGAGAAATCACGCTTGAAGACATTATCGGAACCACTGGAGAAGATATAGAGCGCATCGGGTATGTGATAACCATGATTATCGTGGATAAAAAAATTTAGCCGTCTGATGCAAAAATCATTTGACAAATCGAGCCTTGAGAATCAGAATCTAGGTTCTCTCTCAAATACGATTAGCCCAAATCAGCAGGGTAAACGCTGATTTTTTATCGCCAAAATTCTTTCACGGGCGTTTGCAATGTTATCAAACGTTAACATTTCAGACGACCTATCACGAGTTATGGCGGTGTGTGGTAACGGTAACGCCCACGCCTGACTAATCGCAGGAGAGAGCACCGCCCCCTATTTGGGCATTCTCAAATCTCACTTTACGATTAGGAGCATTTCAAATGCAATCTTCAAATTCTATCCAAATCCAAGACATTCAACGTCAAGTAAAACAAGGCTTTTGCGCCGTCGTCCACGAACCGACCGCGTATTTAGCCGATATTGACGTTCATTCATGCACCGCCCGCCGTTTGGGCATCTATCCATCACACGCCGCCGCCGTTGCCGCCTGTCAGTCGTTTATTGCTTCGCTTTCAGACGACCTCAAGGCATGGGCTGCTTTCAGCGTAACGACAGCCGAACAAATCCACTAAATCCCTGAAAAACACCCGCCTTTATGCCGCCCGTTTTGGACGGCATAGGGCAAACTTCGCCCTAGTGTTTTCATAAGTATCTGATTTTTCAATGCTTGATAATTTTAGTGCGCTGGGGCATGGAGGACATGAAACCATGAAACCGACTGACAAAAACGACCGTTTCCGCCGCTATTCCAACCGCGCTTTGCTGGTGTTTGGGGTGTTGTTGATGGCTTTGGCAATCCGAGCCTGTAACCAGCCTGCCCATGCAGAAACGGAGCAGGCAATGCAGACAACGCCGACCATATGGGAGACCGACCCGATGGCAGGGGTGGTTTTAGAACCTGTAACAGGGGAGGCAGAACAATGAAACCGACCTATCAAGACATCAAAGCCGCCGCGCAATACCGCTGGCAGGAAATTCACGCCGCCATCGGTATAGACCCGCGATGCCTGAAAAACAAACACCAGCCTTGCCCCGCGTGTGGGGGTAAAGACCGTTTCAGATACGACGACAAGGACGGCAACGGCACATTCATTTGCAGCCATTACAACAACGGCGCGGGCGACGGTTTCGGCTTGGTCATGCACTATCTGCATTGCGATTTTGACGAAGCATTGCGCGCCGTAGCAGGCGTGTTGAACATGGGCGGGGCAAACCCCTTGCCGATACCGCCTACACGCCCACAGACGCAGCCACGCCCAGAAAAAGACCAAATCGGCAAACTTGCCGCATTGTGGAACGGAGCAGAGCCGATAACCGCCGATTCCACCGCCGTGCAGTATCTGAAATCGCGCGGTTTGGGCATGGCGCAATTACCTGAAAACATCCGTTATTTGAGAGAGGCGGATTATTGGACGACAGGGGAGGACAAGCCGCTTTTCATCGGTCGTTTCCCCTGTATGGTTTGCGCCATACGCGATACGGGCGGCGAGCTTCAAGGCTTGCACATGACCTATTTTCAGACGACCTATGACACGCCATACGGAGAGAACGGGCTACACGCCCCGCATTATCGAAAGCTGGCAATCAAACACCCCGAAACGGGCGAAGCCTTGCCCGCCAAGAAGATGCAGAGCCGCAAACAGGGCAGCATTTCAGGGCTGGCGGTTCACTTGTTCCCCATCCCTGCAAACGGACGACTTGTTATCGCAGAGGGGATAGAAACCGCCCTTGCCGCCCGCGAACTGTTCCAAGCCCGCGATTGGGGCTTATCTGCCGCCTTGAGCGCAAACAGCATGGCGAAATACCGACTTTCAGACGACCTAAAGGAAATCGTGATTATTGCCGATAACGACACGCCGCGCCCCGTAGGTTTCAAAGCCGCGCATGATTTGGCAGTCCGAGCCATCAAGCAGGGCATCAAGGCGCGCATATGGCAGAGCGATACGGCAGGCTATGACGCATTGGACGAACTGAAAGAAAAAAGGTCGTCTGAAGCCCAATCAGACGACCCTATCCAACAAAACGGAGATGTTACGCCATGAAAACAAACGTAATTATAGACGCTAAAGCCATTGAAGACTACAACATCGACAACATCGAACCATACCGCCCGCGCCCCCGCTTCGATACCGACCATCGGGGCGTATGGTGGATAAACGTCAGAATAGGCAAAGACGGCGAAGCCATCGAAACAGAGCCGCTATTGCTTTCCGACCCTATCGATATCATCGGCACAGGGCAGGACAACGACGGCGCGTATTACCGCGTTATCCGCTGGCAGGACAAAATCACACGCCAAACCAAGACCGCCGCCATCCCACAAGCGGAAATCGGCACGGTTCAGGGCTGGCAGCGATTGCAGAGTTACGGCTTGACCGTCATGAGCGGGCGGGCAAAAAGGGAAAGACTGGCAGATTATTTGCAGACACAGGGCGGCCGTACCGCCTTTACCATTACCGACCGCGCGGGCTGGCACGGCGACACCTACATCATACCCAGCGGCGAAACCATCACGGCAGACGGCAAAACGCCCGCCGTCATCTACAACGGCGACACCAGCCAAGCGGCGGCATACCGACCAAACGGAGAATTAACCGACTGGCAGCAAAATATCGCCCGATACGCAGCGGGGAACAGCCGCCTTTGCCTGGCATTGGGCGCGTCATTTGCCGCCCCCTTGCTGTCCCTGTTGAGCGAAGAATCAGGCGGCTTCCACCTAACGGGCGATTCATCCGACGGCAAGACTACCGCCGCAAAAGCAGCCTTGAGCGTATGGGGCAGACCATCGGGCAGCCTGTTGTCTTGGAGCGGCACGAAAATAGGCTTTTCCAATACCGCCGCCGCCCGCAATGACGGCTTGCTGGTATTAGACGAAATCGGGCAGGCAAGCCCCCACGTCATCGGCGACACCGTTTACAGCGTCATGAACGGCATCAACAAAGTACAGGGCGCAAAACAGGGCGGCAACCGCGCCTTGAGCCGCTGGAAAGTGATGATGTTCTCGACAGGCGAAAAGACCCCCGATTCCATCCTGAAACACCACAAAGGCGATTGGAACGCAGGGCAAGCCGCCCGTCTGCCCAGTATCAGAGCCGCCGCCCGATACGGTATTTACGACACCTTGCACGGCTTCGAGAGCGGCGCATTATTGAGCGAACATATCGCCCAATCCGCCGAGCAATATCACGGAGCGGCGGGCAGAGCGTTCATCCGACGGCTTTCAGACGACCTAGAGCAAGCCAAACGGCAGGCAAACGAGCGCATGACCGCATTTATGGAGACCGTCCCCGAATTGTCAGGGCAGGCGCGAAGAGTGGCAAAACGCTTTGCCCTTGCCGCCGCCGCATTGGAGCTTGCCGCCCCCGTTACAGGCTTAGCCGCAGGCGTAGGCATGGCAGGCGTGAAACAATGCTTTGACGAATGGCTGGAAACCAACGGGGCGGGGAAACACGAAGACCGCCGAATCATCGAGCAGGCAGCCGCATTTATGGACGTTTACGCCCTGTCCATGCGCTTTTCAGATTGGAACAGCCAAACCGTGAACCAAAATCACGCAGGCTATCGGAAACAAGAAGGGCATATAACTGAGTATTGGTTGATTCCTGTTGTATTTGAAGAAGAAATCTGCCAAAACTTCGACAAGCTGAAAGTTTGCGAAGTGTTACACGCCGAGCAATGGCTGAAAAAACCAAACAACGGCAGATGGCAACACCAGCGCAAATACAACGGCGCGTCAGCACGATTCTATGTTTTGATGGGAGAAGCCCCTCCCGACTTTGACGAATAACCAAGAGCAAGCCCGCTATTACCGACAATGGCGGGCTTTTTTACGTCCAAACATTCAGGCAGACCAACCAAGAAAGCATAAAATCAACAGGAAGCCCCTAAATTTCAAAAATTAGGACTGTTTGACCCTTTCCTTATACCAACCCTTGTGTATCGAAATAAATATTGACTTTAACCTTAGGTCAAAGTTTATGATTTGTGCTCCTTCAGTTATCACATAGGCGAAAAACATGAAAAAACTTATGACTTTTATCACACTTAGCGCTGTTGCAATTTCAAATTATGCCCAAGCTAATGAACAACCGCATCAAGCGCACATGAATATGTCAATGTCGACAGATTCTGCAATGCAACAAGAATTAATGCAAGGTATGAATCAAATGAATCAAGACATGATGGCAGCTGCGCAATATAAAGACCCTGATGTTGCTTTTGCAGCAGGTATGTTGCCACACCATATTGGCGCAGTAAAAATGGCGGAAGTTGAATTAAAATACGGAAAGAATCCTGAGATGCGTAAGCTTGCTGAGGATATTATTAACGCACAACAAGCGGAAATTGAACAAATGCAAAAATGGCTTAAAGCACACAACAAAAAAAGTAAGCCGTAGCCTGCATCCCCGCTAACCGCGTTCGTGGCTGCGCCACACACCCCACCTGAGGGTGGCACAAACTTTAAAACCAAGGTGTAGCAACTGTATTTTTCACCCCGTCGGGCAAAATACAGTTGCTACCCAATCAATGAAACACGCTTACAGCGCAATTTTAGCCTATTTACGCCATATCTACCCAAAAGGCAGGCAGTGGAATAAATAATTTCGACACCAATACGCGCGCGCGCGTAATAATGCAGTCCCTAGATTTTTGCAAGTCCATGAAAAGAAAGCAAAACGCGGCGGGTAACCACTTAACCGGCACTGGTAACCAATGACAAGAGCATAACTGGTTACCGCATTATCGTTGATTTATAAAGGTTTTTAGGGGCTGGTAACCAGGTAACCAGGGTAACCAGTGTTTTTTATATATATATAGCAGTTTAAATTTGAGAGAGAAGCCGCCGGCCTAATCACTCAAATAACAACACGCCCAAAAAAAGTTATAATGACCGGCCTAAACTGCTAAATTATTTTTTGACCTTTGCAAAATGTGGTGTTTTTTGTGGGTATATTTGAATTGCTTTATTATTTTTATAATATAAAACAATGAATTATGCCTTTAGTTTGTGTCCCTCCGTCACACTATAAAATCTAACCGCTTTCGAGCGGTTATTTTTTCGTCTTTTCTTGGCTGATAATTTGTAAATTGTCCAAAGAAGAGCGGTATTGCCAATGTTGATTGTCGGTAATGGTTTGGTAGACACGGTTTATCGGTGCATCGAATATGGTTGTTTTGCTGAGTCGGCGTGTTTTAGGGAGCATTAAGCCGATGAGCTGGCAGGACAAGCAAGCTGATGGGAAGTATAGTGGATTAAATTTAAATCAGGACAAGGCGACGAAGCCGCAGACAGTACAGATAGTACGGCAAGGCGAGGCAACGCCGTACTGGTTTAAAGTTAATCCACTATAAAACCGAATAAATCAGTATCTTTATTTCTACACCTGTTTGATGGAAAAGGTCGTCTGAAAAACGTTGGAGCGAAATTCGTTCTGCCCGTTTTCAGACGACCTTTTTTGTTTTTACCGCTTTGGCATCGATATCCTGAGCCGTTTAATTGATTTCAGGCTGCGGGACTTTGTGTTGGACGGCGTAAACGGCGGCTTGGACACGGCTGCTGAGGTTGAGTTTGCGCAGCAGGTTTTGGACGTGGACTTTGACGGTGGATTCTGCCAAGTCCAAATGGCGGGCGATGACTTTGTTGCTGTGTCCGGCGGCGAGGTAGCCGAGGATTTCGAGTTCGCGCGGGGTGAGGGTGGAGAGTGCCTGGTCGGTGCGCGGTGCGGATGGGGAAATCAGGGATTGGACGAGGCGGGTGGTCATTTCGGGAGAGAAGACGTTGTCGCCGTCGACGGCTTTGCGGATGCTGTCGAGTAGGAAGTCGGCGTTGATGTTTTTCAGCAAAAAGCCGCGTGCGCCGATGCGCATACATTCGGTCAGGTCGTCGCTGTCTTCGGAAACGGTCAGCATAATGACGGTTTGGTTCGGGTTGACGCCCAAGATTTGTGCCAGTGCTTCGCGACCGTTCATGACGGGCATGTCAAGGTCGAGTAAGACGACGTCGGGTTTGAGCTGTTCCGCCATTTTGACGCCGGACAAACCGTCGGCGGCTTCTCCGATGACTTCGAAGTCGCTTTGACGGGAGAGCAGGGCTTTGATGCCGCTGCGGAAGAGTGTGTGGTCGTCAATGAGGATGATTTTAATAGTCATGGGTCGTTCTCTTGTGTTGCGGTAAGGTTAAGGTAACGGTTGTGCCTTGTTCGGGCTGGGATTGGATGTCTAGGTTGGCATTGATGCGGCGGGCGCGTTCTTGCATGATGCCGAGTCCGACATGTTCGCCGGAGAGTTTGTGCAGGTGTTGCAGGTTAAAGCCGATACCGTCGTCTTCGATGCTCAGGGTAAAGTTTTGTTGGTTGAGCATGCTGATTTTGACGTGTTGGGCTTTGGCGTGTTTGCGGATGTTGGACAGGCTTTCTTGCAGGATGAAGATGATTTGCAGCTGTTCGTCATCGTTTAATGTGCGGCCGTCGTCCTGCCATACTGTTTCGACATTGATTTTGGTTTGGCGTTTAAATCTGGACAGCAGGGTGGTTACGGCTTCCGGGAAGTCTTTGTTGCTGATTTTGGTTCGGAAATTCAGCAGGAGTTCGCGCACGTCTTCGTAACATTCTTGCACGCCGTCTTTGATGAAGCGGATGTTTTCTTCGGCTTGTTCTTTCTGGTTGGCATGGAACGCGCTTTCCAGCATTTGAACTTGAAGATTGAGGAAGGTCAATGCTTGGGCGATGCTGTCGTGCAAACCTTGGGCAATCAGGTTGCGCTCTTGGAGTACGGCAAGCAGGCGCCGCTCTTGTTCGAGACGGCTGCTGGCGATGGATACACCTAATTGACCGCATAATGTACGCAGGAGTTCGTTGTCGTTGTCGTTAAGTGTGGGGTCGTCTGAAAAATATAGGGTCAGGATGCCGAGTTCTTCTTCTTGATAGGTGATGGGAAAAACGACGGTATGTTTGAATAGGGGTGTTTCTTCTTCAGGCTGGGTTTGTTCGGTATCTGAATCTCTGTCTTCGGCTTCAGACAGTCCGATGGAGGCAATAAGATTTGTGTTTTTACGGTCGTTGTCTAAAAGGCGGATGCTGCCTGCGCTTGCGGAAACGGCAGGCAGGGTCCGTGCTAGGAATTCTTCTGCCGCTTCGCGCGGGGTTAGGGTTTGGTGCAGGTCGCGCGTGGTTTGGTAGAGCAGGGTCAGGTCACGGTTTTGACGGGCGAGGTCTTGGGTTTGTCTGGCGACTTGTCCTTCCAAATCGGTATAGAGGACTTTCAGACGACTGCTCATTTGATTGAAGCCTTTGCTGACTTGCGCAAACTCTTGAATCTGTTCGGTATCGATTTGTACGCCGAATCGGCCTTGGCTGATGGTTTCCACGCCGTCGCGCAGGGTTTCAAGCGGACGGATAATCCAAGCGTAGTGCCATACGATCATTAAACCTGCGGCGACAAAAATCATCAGCATCATCGCCATTTGGAAACGGCGCAGCCATAAGGTGTTTTTTTCGTTGGCGTTTTCCAATGCCTGCAAGAACAATTCGATATTGCCGGCAAAGCGGTAGAGTTCGATCTGCGTCGGTCTGCGGTAACGTTTCAGCGCGGGTTGGATGTTTGACTTCCAGTCGATTAAGAGCATGGATTGGATCAGGCCATAGGCCGGCGGTGTTTCCGAAGGCATCAGGGGATAGATGGCATCGCTTTGGGTGATGCGCAGGAGTGTTCCTTCAAATTCGCGCAATTGGTTGTCGATTTGCGCTTGCGGGGTGCGTTCGCTGGCCATGTAAGCCAAACGGTAAACCTGCATTCTCAAGCTTGCGGCATCATCAATGACGGTGGCTGCGTTTTCCAGCCTCAGTGATAAAATCAGGGTCAGGATGACGGACAATAAAGCCGAACCAACCCATAAGACAGTCAGCAGTTTTAATCGTGAGGACAGGCTCAGGCCGCCTGAAAATAGGGTTCGTAAGCTCATGGAATAAAGGAAGGGCGTTTTGTTGCCAAATGTTATAAACATATCATCCTTTAGGCGGGGAAACAACCTGTCCGAAGGGGAATTTGGTGTGAATGAGGTGATATGCGCTTTAATGTAAAATCGTGTTATGATAAAATTCACTTTATATGAATTTTATCGCGGGCAACCGTCTTTTCAGACGACCTGGGATGATGTGCCGATTTCGCAGGGAATCGGTAGGAACATAACACCTATGAATTAAAAACATAAGAATCAGCCGATTAACAGTATGGGCACACAAAACCAGCGACTTCACAAAGGACTACCAAAATGAAAACCTTCGCATTGATATTGGCCGGCGGGCAGGGAGAGCGAATGGGAGGGACGGATAAAGGATTAGTATTGTGGCGTGACAAACCTTTGATTGATCATGTTATTGAAGCGTTGCGTCCGCAAGTTGAACACATTGCCATCAGCGCCAACCGGAATCTGGAGGAATATGCTCGCCGTAGTGCACATATTTTTGCCGATTCGCGCCAATGGCAGCATTTGGGACCGCTGGCGGCTTTGTGTACGGCTGCCAATGATTTGCAGATTGCGGCGGCGGATTGGCTGCTGGTGGTGCCGTGCAATATGCCTGCGCTGCCGCCTGATTTGGTGGCGAAATTTGAAACGGTTTCCAAACGCACGCCTTTGTGCAATGCGTTTTATGTGGAAACACCGGTCACGCCGCATTACAACGTAATGTATATCCGTCCGCAAATCCTGCAAAGCACCGTCCCGTATCTGTATTCGGGGATGAAAACCTTGAGCGGCTGGCTGCATCAGCAACGGGCGAGATCGGTGCATTTTGGTTCGGAACATGTTTTTTTCAGCTGCAATACGCAGGAAGATTTACGGGGGCCGCTTTAAGCTTTAAGCATTGCACTTTGGTTTTTATAGTGGATTAACTTTAAATCAGGACAAGGCGACGAAGCCGCAGACAGTACAGATAGTACGGAACCGATTCACTTGGTGCTTCAGCACCTTAGAGAATCGTTCTCTTTGGGCTAAGGCGAGGCAACGCCGTACTGATTTAAAGTTAATCCACTATACACAGAAAACTGTGTGTCCGTACAAACAAAAAGGTCGTCTGAAATTTTCAGACGACCTTTTGTCATTTGCTTTATTGGGGGATGTATTGTTTCAGCAGTTCGCGGAACTGCGCGCCGGTTTCAGGATGTTTCAAGCCGTAGGCGACGGTGGCTTCGAGATAACCCAGTTTGCTGCCGCAGTCGTAGCGTTTGCCATCGAAGGCATGGGCGAGGACGAACTCGTGATCCAACAGGCGGGCAATGCCGTCGGTCAGTTGGATTTCGTTGCCCGCACCGCGCGGCAGGTTTTCCAGAAGGCTGAAAATGCGCGGGGTCAGGATGTAGCGGCCGACAACAGCAAGGTTGGACGGCGCTTCTTCGGGTTTCGGTTTTTCGACGATATTGGTAATTCTTTGAAAGCTTTTCAGTTTTTCCACTTCAACAATACCGTACGAGCCGGTTTGCGACGGATCGACGGTTTCCACGCCTAAAACGCTGTTGCCGCTTTGATTGTAGATATCAACCATTTGCTTCAGCGCGCCTTTGGGCGCGTCAATCAAGTCGTCGGCAAGAATAACGGCGAAGGGTTCGTCGCCCACTGCGGCGCGGGCGCACAATACGGCGTGTCCCAAGCCTAAAGCTTCGGCCTGACGGATGTAAAGACAGGTAATGTTGGAAGGCAGGATGTCTTTGACGTGTTCCAGCAGTTTGTCTTTTTGACGCATTTCCAGCTCGGTTTCCAGCTCGTAGGCTTTGTCGAAATGGTCTTCGATGCTGCGTTTGTTGCGGCCGGTGATGAACACCATTTCGGTACAGCCTGCTTCTACTGCTTCTTCTACCGCATATTGAATCAACGGTTTGTCGACGATGGGCAGCATTTCTTTCGGGCTGGCTTTAGTAGCGGGCAGAAAGCGTGTACCCATACCGGCTACGGGGAAGACGGCTTTTTTGATCGGTTTCATTCAGTTTCCTTCTATTTGATTGTCGAATCGAAAATTCAGACGACCTCGGTTGTCTAGGTTTGACTTGGTTGCCACATTGTCGGCGGCAAAAAGGTAAGGTATTTAAAAGGCGTTCAACAGATTTAGAGTGTTCATTCCCCGATAAGTTGCCAAATTGATTGAGAACAGAATCAACGATTTGGACAGTCGGAAAATTGGCTCGGTTATCCTTAATAAATGCTTAATCCAGCATCGCCAAAAGCTCTTCCTCACTCAAAACCGCCACACCCAAGGCGTTGGCTTTTTCTAGCTTGCTGCCGGCAGCTTCTCCGGCGACGACGTAGTCGGTTTTTTTGGACACGCTGCCGGAAACTTTGCCGCCGGCGGCTTCGATCAAGGCTTGGGCTTGGTCGCGTTTGAGGGTGGGCAGCGTGCCGGTTAACACAAAGGTTTTGCCTGCTACGGCTTCGTTTAGGTCGTCTGAAAACGCTTGATCTTGGTTTTCAGACGACGTTTGTGCGAAGAAGGTTTTTAGGTTTTCGAGCAGTGCGGCGTTTTGTGTTTCGCTGCGCCATGCTTGCCAGTCGGCAGGCAGGGCTTTGTCGGTTTGCAGGCCTTCTATGCTTTTGCCGGCGAGTTCCCATAATGTTTGGGCTTTGTTTTCGCTGATTTTGAAACCGGGCAGGCGGGCAATCCAGCGTTGCGGCTCGGCATGGCGGGCGGGCGGGATGGTAACGGCTTGGGTTTGCGGGGCAACGCCTGCGGCGAGCAGCTCGTCTATCATCGCCTGCTGCGCATCTTGGGCGAAGAAGTGGGCGATGGAGCGGGCGACGACGGTGCCGATGTCGGGCAGGCAGGCGAGAATGGGTTCGGGTGCGCGGCGGACGTGTTCCAGCGAGCCGAATGCCTGCGCCAGCGTTTTGGCGGTGCGTTCGCCGACGTGGCGGATGCCGAGCGCGAACAGGAAGCGGGCGAGTTCGGGCGTTTTGCTGGCTTCTATGCCTGCAAGGATGTTTTCCGCCCACTTGGTCGGTTGTTTTTTGCCGTTTTGGGTGTTGGATTCAGACAGGTCGTCTGAAACCGTTTCTGTGTTGCCGTTTTCGTTTTCAGACGACGCTTTATCCGCCGTTTCCTTCATTTTTTGCAAGGTCGGGATGTCGAGGTGGTAGAGGTCGGCAAAATGGCGGACGAGGTCTTGGGCGACAAGTTGCTCAATTTGTTTTTGACCGAGCCCGTCGATGTCCATGGCTTTGCGCGAGGCGAAGTGGATTAAGCCTTGCGCGCGTTGTGCCTGACAAAGCATGCCGCCGCTGCATCGGGCGACGGCTTCGCCTTCTTCACGTTCGATTTCGCTGCGGCAGATGGGGCAGTGGGTCGGCAGGTGGTAGGGCTTATGGAGCGGAACGGATTGGGTTTGGTTGGCGGACGGTGTTTCGGCAAACAGGTCGTCTTGCTGATGTTTGAGGTCGTCTGAAACGGCAACGGTAGTTTCCTGCATCGGGCGGCGTTCGAAAATCACGCGCACGACTTCAGGAATCACATCTCCGGCGCGGCGCACGACGACGGTGTCGCCGACGCGCACGTCTTTGCGCGATACTTCGTCTTGATTGTGCAGGGTGGCGTTGGTGACGGTGACGCCGCCGACGAATACGGGTTGCAGGCGGGCGACGGGGGTAACGGCGCCGGTGCGCCCGATTTGCACGTCTATGGCTTCAACGACGGTCAGGGCTTCTTCGGCGGGGAATTTGTGGGCAATCGCCCAGCGCGGCGCGCGGGAGATGAAGCCGAGTTCGCGCTGTTGCGCCAAGCTGTTGACTTTGACCACCATGCCGTCGATTTCGTAGGGTAGGGAGGGGCGTTTTTGCTGCATTTGTTCGTAAAACGCCAATACTTCGTCGATATTTTTGAAACAGCCGAAATTGCCGTTAGGCAGGCTGAAGCCGAGTTCTCGGAAATAGGCGAGTTCTTGGATGTGTTCTTCCGCGACAAAACCGCCTTGCTGGCGGGCGATGGAGTAGGGGAAAAAGTGCAGTTTGCGTTGCGCGGTGATGCGCGAATCGAGTTGGCGCAGGCTGCCGGCGGCGGCGTTGCGCGGATTGGCAAAGGGTTTTTGCCCGTTTTCGGCTTGTCTTTTATTGAGGGCAGCAAAGTCGGCTTTGAGCATCAGCACTTCGCCGCGCACTTCGATGAGTTCGGGCGGATTATCGCCGTGCAGCCGCAGGGGGATGTTGGCGACGGTTTTGACGTTTTGGGTAACGTCTTCGCCCGTCGTGCCGTCGCCGCGCGTCGCCGCCTGCACCAATACGCCGTCGCGGTAGAGCAGGCTGATGGCGAGGCCGTCGAATTTGGGTTCGATAACGTATTCGGGATTGCCGCCGTCCAAGCCGTCGCGCACGCGTTGGTCGAAGGCGTACATTTCGGCATGGTCGAACACGCCGTTTTCATCTTGCGGGGAGAAGGCGTTGGTCAGAGACAGCATCGGCACTTCGTGGCGCACTTCGGCAAATCCCGCCAAAGGCTCGCCGCCGACGCGCTGGGTCGGGCTGTCGGGCAGTTTGAGCTCGGGATGGTTTCGTTCCAACGCTTCGAGTTCGCGGAATAATTTGTCGTATTCGGCATCGGGTACGCTGGGCGCGTCGAGGGTGTAGTATTCGTAGGCGTAGCGGTTGAGGAGGTCGGTGAGGTGGCGGATGTGTTGTGCGGTCGGATTCATGGAGGAAGGTTTTCAGACGACCTTTGTCTGATATAGTGGATTAACTTTAAACCAGTACGGCGTTGCCTCGCCTTAGCTCAAAGAGAACGATTCTCTAAGGTGCTGAAGCACCAAGTGAATCGGTTCCGTACTATCTGTACTGTCTGCGGCTTCGTCGCCTTGTCCTGATTTAAATTTAATCCACTATACATGATGGGACGGGCAAAGGTCGTCTGAAAAAGGATAAGTTGAAAACAGCTGAATTTTACCCGAAAAAAAGCGGATATGCCGTAACGACATATCCGCTTTGATTACATTCGATTTTAGGAGAACAGGCGCAGGGCTTGTTTGCTGCCGGGTTTGATGCCGACTTTGAGCATTTCTTCCTGACGCGCCAAGACGTAATTGCGAATGTCTTTGAGCCATTGGGTAGAAACTTCTTCCATTTTGTCGTTGACCAAATCCAAGCCCAACTGACCGGAGAGGCGTACCGCCAAGTCCATGAAGAGGTCGAAGGTTTTTTCGCCGGCGGGCGCATGCGGGATGTCGAGCAGCATGCTGAAGCCTTTGTAGGACTGGTTGTCCAAAAGGGCGTTGGTAAAAGCATCGCCTGTGAGGCTATGGATGGCAAACATCGGGCTGCCGGTTTGTCCGGTGTAGTGGAATGCGCCGTCTTCGCCCAATACGAAGCCGAGGTTTTCAACAGAAGCGCGCAGTTCGACGCCGCTGATGTTGCTGTGTGAAACCAAGTGGATGGCGATGGTTTGATCGACACGGGCGCAGAAGGTGTCCAATGCCTGCGCGACTTCGGTAAACGCTGCCAAATCGGTGTGGAGGACTTTGCCGCCCATCAGTTGGGCGAAGGTGTCAACCTGTTGGTTGAACTGTTGCAATTCTTCTTGGGTTGCCAAACCGTTGCGGCTGACTGCTTGCAGGCCGACAACGAAACCTTGGTAATACACGCTCGGAATCGGTTCGGCAACTTGGAAGCGGTCGTCCATGGTGCAGCCGATGATTTGGAAACGGTGGCGGTTGGACAGGCGGGGCAGGGCGTGCAGCTCTTGCGCTTCGGAGAGGGCGATGTAGGCGAGGTAGTCGAAGCGCGGGTCAAACCACGGCAATTCGACTTGAGACAATTCGTCCAAGCTGACCAAAGGCTGGTTGGCGGCGGACGGCAGGTTGACCGGCTCGTCGCTGGCGGCTTGGGTGGTGATTTCGTTGTTCAGGCCGATGACGGTATGCTGTACCGGCTCGTCGGTAAAGTCGTCTTCAATCGCCAACTCGACATCGGTTTTGATGGCGGAAGGTTTGGCGAGTTTGGCTTTGGCGGCGAAGATTTCGTCTTGTTCTTGCAGATTGCGCAGCGCGGCTTCTTGGGCTTTGTTCGCTTTTTTGACGAACAGGCCTTTGCCGCCGGATTCTTTGCCGTCGCGCACATGGCTGGTTTTACTGTTCAGGAGCGCGTCTTTGTCGGAGTGGCCGAACTGCTCGCGCACCTGTTTGCGGTATTGGTTTTCTTGGTACATATTGTAGGCGATGACGGCAAGGATGACTGCCAAGCCTAAGACGATGAAAATCATGGGTAATCACTTTTTGTAAGAGCGGCATTCCGTCTTCGTTGCCCGGGGCGGTTTGCCTTTGGGCGTATGCGGAATCGTATTGCCGCGAGTAAGTTCGTCGGAGTCGGACACGGATTGTCCCGTATGAACGTTCAATTATAACGAAAATAAACTTTTCTGACAGCAAATGCCGTGAATGATAGCCCAAAATCGGGCTGGGTCGTCTGAAAAATGCTATATGGCATTTTTGAGCGATTAACGGACAACCGGAAAACCCGCCGCCTGCAATCTTTGCCAGTCGAAAAAGTGGCCGGGATCGGTTTTGCGGTCGGGGGCGATGTCTTGGTGGCCGGTAACAGCGGTGATGGGGTAATGCCCGACCAACGCTTGCACCAGGGTTTCCAGCGTTTGATATTGCACTTCGGCAAACGGCTCGAAATCGCAGCCTTCCAATTCGATACCGACCGAAAACGCATTGCACTTTTCACGTCCGCGAAACGACGACACGCCTGCGTGGTACGCCATATCGTCGCAAGAAACAAACTGCACCGCCTCGCCCTCGCGGGTAATCAAGAAGTGGCTGGAAACGCGCAAGGTGTGGATGACGCTGAAAAACGGATGTTCGTCGGGGTCGATGCGGTTGGTAAACAACTTTTCCACCGCGCCCGTCCCATATTCGAAAGGCGGCAGCGAAATATTGTGTAAAACCACCAGCGACACGGCTTCTGATTCTGCACGCGGCTCGAAGTTTGGCGAAAACGCGCGGCGCGCAGGCTGCCACCAGCCTTGTTGCCAGCCAATGTCTTGGCATTCGGACGGAAGATTCATATTCAGACGACCCTTTATTTCAGACGACCACTGAGGCGGAAAAAACATACGTCGGGCGGGCGTGCAGGGAAGAAGGCGCGCATTTCGGTTATACTGTCGCACGACGTTCACAAATCAAAAATCCTACCATGCTGAAAAAAATGTTGAAATGGTTTGCGGTATTTTTTGTTGCCGTTGCCGCCGTGTTCGCCGCCTTGCTGTTCGTTCCCAAAGACAACGGCAAAGCATACCGCATCAAAATTGCCAAAAACCAAGGTATCTCTTCCGTCAGCCGTACGCTTGCCGAAGACGGAGTCGTTTACAACCGCCATGTGCTGGTCGCAGCCGCCTACCTGATAGGCGCACACAACAAACTCAACGCCGGCTCGTACCGCCTCCCTTCCAGCATTTCCGCATGGGGCATTTTACAGAAAATCCGCAACGGCAGACCCGATGCCGTTACCGTTCAAATCGTCGAAGGTTCGCGTTTTGCCACCATGCGTAAAATCATCGACAACACCCCCGACATCGAACACAAAACACGCGGTTGGAGCGATGCGGAACTCATGCAGGCGATTGCCCCCGACGCGCTCAGCAGCAATCCCGAAGGCCAGTTCTTCCCCGACAGCTACGAAATCGACGCAGGCAGCAGCGATTTGCAAATCTACCAAACCGCTTATCAAACCATGCAACGTCGTCTGAACGACGCTTGGGAAGATCGCCAAAGCGGATTGCCCTACAAAAATCCGTATGAAATGCTGATTATGGCGAGCCTGATTGAAAAAGAAACCGCCCACGAAGACGACCGCGCCCATGTTGCTTCAGTATTCGTCAACCGTCTCAACATCGGCATGCGCCTGCAGACTGACCCGACCGTGATTTACGGCATGGGTAGCGCGTATAAAGGCAAAATCCGCAAAGCCGACCTCCAGCGCGATACGCCGTATAACACCTACACCCGCAGCGGCTTAACCCCGACCCCCATCGCCCTGCCGAGCAAAGCCGCCCTTGATGCCGCCGCGCATCCGTCGAATGAAAAATACCTCTATTTCGTCTCCAAAATGGACGGCACCGGCTTGAGCCAGTTCAGCCATAATCTGGAAGAACACAATGCCGCTGTACGCAAATATATTTTGAAGAAATAGGTTGAACTGAGCTTCAAAAGCATAAAGGTCGTCTGAAAATCTGTAAAACCGGTTTTCAGACGACCTTTTGTCTCAGGACGATTTAGAACAGATTATTATTGTTTATCTTTATCAAGTTATTTTATAGTGGATTAAAATTGCAATGATACAGCGTTGCCAACGCCCTTATGTACTACCCGTACACGGCGGGCGTTGCCGCCTTGTCTCATTTTTATTTTAATCCACTATAACTTTAAACCAGTACGGCGTTGCCTCGCCTTGCCGTACTATCTGTACTGTCTGCAGCTTCGTCGCCTTGTCCTGATTTAAATTTAATCCACTGTATTTTCATTGCTACTGCAAAATAAAAAGCGGTCTGAAACCTTATTTGGTTTACAGACCGCTTTTATTATTTATGCCTTATCGGGTAGGCGGTTTGGCGTATCCGTCATCGGCGGGAAAGGCTTGAGGTTCATTTCTGCTGCGGTTCGGGTCGTACAGTTCGAAAATTGCAGTGCCGATTACACCCGTATTGCGGATGGAGCCATTATCCGAGTTGGCGGCATAAGAGTCGCGGGGGCTGCTGAAGACAAACGACGCCACCGCGCTGCTGCTTTTGCGGAAACCTTCGATTTCTAAAGAATCATGAGGGTACAAGACATAACCGTCGGCGTATTTACTGGCCGATTTGCCTGAAATCACATCCAAACCATCAACGCTGGCTACGATTTCCAAGGTTTTGTTGCTGTTGTTTTGATAGACCAAACGGTATGACTGTCCGTCTGTACCGCGCAGATAGTAGTCGCCTGTGTCACGGAATATCGGCAGCAGGCTGCCATCGTCACCGCGTACAGACAATTCCACTTTGCCTGAAGCTAAAGCAATCGAATTGACGCTGCGACCGCGATAATCTTTGGAAGAGTAGTTTAATACGCTTTGCGCCAAAGGTTCCTGACTGACACGGCGCAAATCCACAGAATGAACAGGAGATTCCACCTCATCGCCCCAACCCGTTCCTAATTTCTCTGCCGCTTGCGCACTTTGGCTCGGTACGGCTGAATTGGTGGCAGCCGGTGCTTCAACTGCTTGATGTGATTGTGAACAGGCTGCTAAAACGGCAGCCAGCAACACCGGCAGCCATAATTTAAATTTCATTTGAGGCATAATCGCTCCTACGATAAATTGGATGATGGATAAACAACCTGAAATTACATAATAAAACTTACCGTATCATTATTATTTTTTCTAAATAACAAGGGCAATACAGCAAAAGAGTTACCCATTATCTATACATTTACTTCAAATGGGTAAGAAACAGTATTACATCATACTTTGTAGGTTTATATGTCTAAAGCGCTTATCAAAGAACTTTTCTCATTGGAGCCTTGTCAATAAACAGGATAAATAGGGGTAAAACCGTCGGTCAGGTCGTCTGAAAATTCTCTTCAAACCTTTATTTATGATTCTAAAGAATTTTAAATAGCGTATTGTCGACTTCAATGATGAAGATTTGTTGAGAGATACCGTATTGTTATGGATGGCAATTTCGACGGCACATTAGAAGATGCCTCTATAAAAGGATAAAATGATGATGAAAATTAAGGTGACTATGCTGGGCATTACCGGCTTGATATTGTCCGGCTGCTTTTTTGCCAATGACGAAATCAAGTTGGATGATATTGGGAATTTCAAAATTACAGTCAATGAAGCTAAGGATTATAGGCAGGTTCATTTGACAGGTTTATTAGGCAATAGCGCAATGGGCATTTCAGATATCAAAACAACTTCCCACAAGGATGAGCTGAATATTACTTTATTTCAAAAATTGGCAGGTTCAAAATATTCAGGAAAGCTAGATAAAGAAATTGCTCTTGACCGCGATATTAAAAAGATTACTTATGGTTCTAAACACGAGATTATCTGGCAGGAGTAAATCGGTTTTATTCGATATCTTGATTGCTTTTTGATAAGACTGTTTAGCAGTTTAAACGCAACGAAAAAGGTCGTCTGAAAACTGGAAAACCGATTTTCAGACGACCTTTTATGCTATCACTGCTTAGTAAACTAATTCACAAAATCATTGAAGTTGTAATGAGATGCGGCAGTTGCCTTAGTCTATATCATTGATGGTCTAACTAATCCGCCAACTGCGCTGCAACGCTTCGAAAACTCATCAAAGCCGCTTCGATATTTTCAATGATTTCATCGGCTAAAATATCGGGGGCGGGCAGATTGTCCAAGTCGGTTAAAGAATGGTCTTTCAGCCAGAAAATATCCAAGCTGGTTTTTTCGCGCTTATTGATTTCATCGATACTAAATTTACGCCAGCGTCCGTCGGGATTGTTTTCGGCATGATAGGTTTCTGCGCGCTTTGAACGGTCTTCGGGGCAATAGCAGGTAATGAAATCCTGCAAATCTGCCAACTGCATCGGTTTTTTCTTCAGTGTGTGATGCACGTTGGTGCGGTAGTCATATACCCAGACTTCTTGGGTAACGGCTTTTTCCTGTGCGGGACGGTTATCAAAGAACAACACATTTGCTTTCACGCCTTGGGCGTAGAAAATGCCCGTTGGTAAACGTAAAATCGTATGTAAATCGGTTATCTGCAACAGTTTTTCGCGCACGGTTTCGCCTGCGCCGCCTTCAAACAGTACATTATCGGGCACGACCACGGCTGCCCGCCCGTTGTTTTTGAGCATGGTGTAAATATGCTGCAAGAAGTTGACTTGTTTGTTGGAGGTGGTTGCCCAAAAGTCTTGGCGGTTATAGACAAAATCTTCGGTTTCAGCTTCACCCTCGGCATTGGTAATGGTCATGGTGCTTTTTTTACCAAATGGCGGATTGGCCAAAACCAAGTCCACTTTGCGTGGGCTTGGTGCAACCAAGGAATCATCGGAGCTGATCGGGCTATCGCCGTCCATTTCGCCGATGCCGTGTAAAAACAGGTTCATCAAACACAAACGGCGGGTATTGGCGACAATTTCATTACCGAAAAACGTCCCGTTTTTTAACCGCACTTTTTGCTCGGCATTTAAATTGGCATGTTTTTCCAAATAGCTGTATGCCGCCAATAAAAAGCCGCCGGTGCCTGCCGCCGGGTCGGCAATCAGGGTATCTGCCTGCGGGCGGACGCATTCAACAATTGCCTCAATCAGAGCGCGCGGCGTAAAGTATTGCCCCGCACCTGATTTGGTATCTTCGGCATTTTTTTCCAAAATGCCTTCGTAAATATCGCCTTTTACATCCACGCCCAAGCGCGTCCATTTGGTTTCATCAATCATCGCCACCAAACGGGATAATTTGGCCGGGTCTTGGATTTTGTTTTGCGCCTTGGCAAAGATTTGGCCGAGCAAGCCTTTACGCATACTTAAATCGCGCAACAAAGCGAGATAATGGCTTTCCAATTCCGCGCCGGTGCGATCGGTCAGACTTTTCCAGTTGTATTCTTCCGGAATGCCGACATCGCGCTTGTAGGGCGGCTGGCTGTATTCAAAAGCCATTTTCAAGAAAATCAGATAAGTAATTTGTTCTAAATAGTCGCCGTAGCTTACGCCGTCATCGCGCAGCATATGGCAGAAACTCCAAACCTTTTGAACGATGGCATTTGATGTATGGTTTTGCGTTGTGGTCATATTCGTTTTCTCTTTAATTTATTTATCCAAAAGGCTACCTGAAAAAGCCGCTTTCAATACGGCCTGTTTAAGCAGCTCGGCTTGTTTGAGTTGTTTGGCAATTTCATCGGCAAGTTGATCGCAAGCGGTAAATTTTTGCTCAAGAATGTCAGCAATTTCTTTTTGTTCTTTTAAAGAACAAAATACAAATGGATAATTAATTAGTTTTTGTCCATTAATATTAGATTGATTGACACCATCAGTTTTTACAAAATTGCCATATTTTTTTGCAATCATTGAATTTAGAAAATAGGTTAAATATCGTCCATCAGTAATTTCTGTTAAATGATTTATTCTAATAAGATAACCTGCAAAAATTGCCTTTTCATCTGTTTCAATAATTGATGTTTTACCAACTAACTCAGGACTATTTGTACGATTAAATAAGACATCACCTTTTTTTAGTAAATATTGTTTAATTTCTTCATCATTATCAGAATAAACAAGGTCGGTCCAATCAATTTTGCCGTTTTGCATATTGCCCATGCGTAAAACAGGAACTTTACCTTCAGGTTGTGATTTGGCCGATGTACCATATTCAACCCCTAAAGTCATTAATCCTAAACGCTCCCAAAACCAACCATCTGGCAACTCTGTAAGCTCAATTTCATTCAATTTTTCAATTGATTCAAGTTTTTTCAAAGTTGATGGTTTGCTCGGTTTTTTCCCTTCTTTTCCATTTTGTTCCCATTGGCTGACAGCCGTTTGCCAATCGGCAAGCTGTTGGGCGTGGTGTTGTTCGCGGGTCGTCTGAATTTGGGCGAGCAGTTCGTTTTCAGACGGCAAGGCATCTGCGTGCTTGCTGCGCCATTCTTTGGTGAGTTCGCCGTTAAAGGCATTTTTGAGCAGGGATTGGCGGTATTGTTGGATTTGCTGCGCTGCGGTTTTCAGACGACCTATGCCTTCGTCGATTTCGTCAAACAGGCTTTCGATTTTATTGACGATGGTTTGTTGGGTTTCAAATGGAGGAATATTAACGGATGTTGCTTCGAATTTTCCTTTTGTTACATGAACCATTCCTGAACCATGAGCTTTGGCATAAAGTTCATTAGTAACTTTATCAAGCAAATAATAAATAAATGTCTTATCTATATTTTCTTTTGGTAACACTTTAAAAATATGCTGATTTAAGAAAGCATATTTACCTTTCCAAATATATGCTCCAAGTGATGCAGACCATGCAAAAAGCAAATCTCCATTTCTAATATGATATTTTTCCTCAATATTTCCATCGTAGTAATTATATTCAGCATTTGGATTATTTAAATTTTGGATACGAACAATAGGTATGCCTGTTTTACTCCATTCTATTGGCTTAAAAGCTCGCCCATTTACATAAGTGGCAATTTCCCCCAAAGTCGTTTTCTTCCACCCTTCAGGCAATTGCTGTTCTGTGGTCATTGTTATGCTGTCCATTGTTGGTTAATCTCGTCTAATAGGGCGTTAAAGTCTTGGTCGTTGGCGGCAATTTCACTCAATACATCATAGGCTTGACCCAATCCGCCATGTTGGTTGAACGGGGTAAGTTCAAAGTCGTTCCCTTCGATGGCAAAGGAGGTGATGATGTGGTCACGAATCATGGTCAGCCATTGCATTTGCTCTTCGGTCAGCGGTTTGTCGGCGCGGGCGTTGTGTTCAAAAGTCCAAGTCTGGAAGTTTTTACGCACGGCTTTGGTAAACGGGGTGATTTTGTCATCAATGCCAATCACTCGGCGGACAAGGCTGACTAAGGCGGTGAGTTCGCTTTCTGCCTGTTCGCTGACGTTATCCAAACGCGCGTATGCCTGCCAGATATGGCTGAATGCCAATTTCGGTTTGGCTTTTTTGATGGCATCTGCCAGCTCTTTAATCATCGCAAGGCTTAAGGCTTGGCGTTGATAAGGCTGATTATAGAAAATCTGCAAGGCGGTAATTTCGTCTTTGTTGTTGTGTATCCATTCGGCAAAATCTTGGGTCAGGGTTTCATCATTTTCTGCCCAGCCTGCGTGGATGACTTCATCAATCTGGGCGTCAATTTTCTGCTCGTTTTGTTTGCGAATGTCGTCCAATATGGTGATGAGCTCCATGGAAAGCGGACGTGCAGCGGCTTTGACGCGCTGTTTTTGTATCTTTAAAACTGTTTTTTCAGACGGCGTCTCATCGATGGAAATGCCTTCTTGCTCGCAAGCTGCCCGATGGATTTCGTCGGTATTGATGGCGTGAAACAGGTCTTTGACCAATTGCGGTAATGGGATGCCGCCTGTGATTTCGGTGATCCGCTGCTGTTGTTCGTTATCCAGCTGTTTGTTTAAACGGGCAAGGCGTGCCGCCAGTGAGCTGATGCTGTCGCTATCAAATGCGCCGCCGAAGACGACGGCTTTTCCTAAATCGGAAAAGCTGACCGAACGCTTGGTGTCTAATTGTTGGCTTGCCGTTTTGAGCGATTTGGTAACACCGATGGCATCGACAATTACATAATGGGTTTTGGCTGATGATGCGGAGGGGCTGACTTTTTGCAGGCCTTCTTTATCAAGCGTGCGTGTGCCGCGCCCTTTCATTTGCTCGAAATAGTTGCGGCTTTTGACATCGCGCATAAACAGTAGGCATTCAAGCGGGCGGACATCCGTTCCTGTGGCAATCATATCAACGGTAACGGCGATGCGCGGGTTGTAGCTGTTGCGAAAATTCGCCAAGACGGTTTTGGGTTCTTCGCCGTGTTCGATGATTTCGCCGTTCTCTCCCACAATATCGTCTTTGGCTTTGTAAGTGATTTTTTTGCAAAATTCGTTGCCTTGCCCGAACTCTTCGCGAACCATTTTGATGATGTCGTCGGCGTGGCTGTCGTTTTTGGCAAAAATCAGGGTTTTGGGTACTTCTTGACGATTTGGGAACATTACGGGTAAATGGTCGCGGAAAGTACGGACAATAGTGCGGATTTGGCTTGGATTGACAACATCCCTGTCGAGTTGCTTGGCGGTATAGTCTTCATCGCTATCTTGCTGCTGCCAGCGTTTGCGGCGTGTGGTGCGTTCGCGGTGTTCGACCAGTTCTTCGGCTTTGAATTTGCCGCCATCAAGGCTGATTTTGGTATTGATCAGATAGACTTCATTGCCTACGTTTACGCCATCGGCAACGGCTTGCTCGTGGCTGTATTCGCTGACGACATTTTGATTGAAAAAGCCAAAAGTGCGGTTGTCCGGTGTGGCGGTTAAGCCAATCAGATAAGCATCAAAATAATCCAACACTTGCCGCCACAGGTTGTAAATGGAGCGATGGCATTCATCGATAAAGATAAAATCAAAAAATTCGGGTGGCAGATCCGGTTGATAGGCAACGGGCAATGGTTCTTTTAAGCGGTTTTCCCATTCTTCCAATTCCATGCTGTCATCCGGTATCGCCAGGTCTTCCCCTTTTAATAGCGAATACATGCGCTGAATGGTACAAATGCAGACTTCTACGCCGTTGGGAATGTGCGGCGATTTAATGACTTGAGCGTTGTAGAGTTCAGTAAATTTGCGGTTGTCGTCAGACGGGGTAAAAACCAACATTTCCTGCTCGGCCTGTTCGCCCAAATTGACAGTGTCGACTAAAAACAAAATGCGGCGTTTGCCTGTGTATTTGAGCAAACGATACATAATGCTGATGGCGGTATAAGTTTTGCCTGCGCCTGTGGCCATCTGAATCAAGGCGCGCGGTAAATCTTTTGCCAAAGAATCTTGCATATTTTCGATGGCGGTTAATTGGCAATCGCGCAAACCGAGTTCAGCCGCAGACAGACGGTTGGGATTGAGCGCAGGTATGGCTTTAAGTTTGGCGCGCAGGGTGTTTTTGCCTTCGTTTGCCCATTTTTGCAATGTTTCAGGACGATGAAAATGAAATACTTCACGGGCACGAGGGGCGGGATCGTTACGGTTGGTAAAACGTGTTACTACGCCCGTGCTTTCATATAAAAAGGCAATCTCTGCTTGCTCAATATACTTGAGTTTGCTGTCGGCATAGCGTGCGCTTTGCTCTTCAACCGTATTGAGCTTATGGCCAAAGTTTTCTTCTTTGGCCTCAATAATGGCAACTGGCTCTCCATCGACAAATAACAGATAATCTACCGGACCGCTGTCAGTCGGATATTCACGCACCGCTACCCCAAAACTACTGTTGGGATTAAAATACTTCACCGACTGTACCGCCCAGCCCGCCTGCTCCAGTTTTTGGTCGATGATGTCGCGGGCTTGCTGTTCGGGGTGTTGGTTGTAGGTTACCTGTTTGCTCATAAATACTATCCTAGATAACGCGTTAAGATTGATAAATAAAGATGTTCATTTGTTGTATTCGGTGAAACTGTATAACTTGCCGTCCCGCTTCAAAAAGCGAACACAACAATTTTCCCGGCTGCTCTGCAACTGCTTTTTGTAATTTTCAATGATAACCCAAGTAGCTTTCATTTGCTTCAACTGCATAAGTAAACATCCTGAAAACTCTCTGCTTAAATGGTTTCCCATTGAAACAATTTTGGTGCAAATGTATTTTCCTATTCGGAATCAACCTCAAATTATACAGGGTAGATTTAGATTAAATCAGGACAAGGCAACGAAACCGAAAACAGAACCGGCTTAAACTTGCCCACTATGTTTTTAAACAAGTAGAACGCGCAAGATTCATATTTCACGATTGTGCGTAAACACAGAAGGCTGTCAGGCTATTAATCCGGTTTAACTTGCGAGACACAACAAAAAGGTCGTCTGAAAACCGGGAAAACCAATTTTCAGACGACCTTTTATATTGTTTCTGTTCAGAACGGTTGTTTCTATATAAGGAAAGAATGAAAAAATAAAACTCTAATTATTTCAACTTGTTGCAATCAAATATTGATGACTTTCTTAAAAATACGTAAAAATAACCCCGATAACAGAGTAATTATATCATTATATTTTACAATATTAACGTAAAATTTTTACACATTGCTTTCAAGAGCCAACCATTTATGTTCTCTGTTTTACTTTTTGAAAATAAAACAGAGGACTTCTATATTTTGGTGTAAATATTTCTCTTGAATAACTTTCTGTTCTATAGCTATGCTCTATTTTTGAGTTTCAAATGTGGTATGGAGCTATCAAAATTGACAACTCCATAAATAATATTCTTATTCTTTGTTTAATCTAACAAGAAAATGCTTAAATTGTTCTTCGTTGTTATCCAACTTTCCGAAAAATAACTCATCAATTTGCTCAATTAACGGAACAGCTGTTTGTAATATTTCTTCTCCTTTTGAGACCTTTGCAAAATTCCCCAAAATCCCCTAAATGTCTTGGTGGGAATTTAGGGGATTTTGGGGAATTTTGCAAAGGTCTCATTTTAAGATAAACAGGTCGGTGTTTGTCGGGCATCAATGCCCAACCTGCAACTGTTTTCAGACGACATCAACACCTATTCAAACGCCAAATCCCCCACCAGTTCCGCCAGCGTGTTCAGCCGCTGTTCCGATTTTTCTACAAACGGGTTTGCCGTATCCCACGCATAGCCCGCGAGAATGGCGGAAATCATGCGGCTGATTTCGGGCGCGCGGTTGGGTGCGTACACCACGTTTTGGAAACGGTTGTCGTACCAGCCGTCCACATAGGTGCGAAAAGCGTTTACGCCCACCATCAGCGGCTCGGCGAACTCGCGCTGCCAGTCTGCCGCTTCGCCTTTGAGCTGGCGGGCAAGCAGGTCAGCGGCGAGTTTGGCGGAATAGCCTTGGATGCTGCGGTAGGGGAAGCCGTTTTCCCATTCGGAATGTTTAAAAAATTCAACCAGATTGGGGCATTCTGCCACTATTTGTTTCAACACGGCTTCGGAATCGCCCGCCAGTTTGTCGGGTGTGCCGACCACGCCGAGCGAGCAGGTGTTGTCGCCGAAAGGGATTGTCCAAAACCATACGTCGCGGTGCTGCGGGTGGGGGGTAATCAGGATTTTGTTGCGGTCAAAATCGGCTTCGGCGGCGATGTTGTCGGTGATGCGCGTGAAATGCGCCATGCGAACGCTGCGCCGTTTTTAAACTGAAAGCCTTTCTCGGCGCGCACGGCATCGGCCAAACCGGCTTCTTCCAGCATTTCCATGCAGTGCGGCAGCAGGCTCTCGCCAATCACAAAGCGCGGAAAATGCTGTTTTTCCAGCGCGCATACTTTGAAGCCCTGTTTGTTAAGCAGGGCGGAGGCAACCGAGCCTGACGGGCCTGCGCCGATGACGGCAACGTCAAATTGGGTGTGGGACTTTCGCAGATAAATGGTTTGGCATAAAAGCGTAATTATAGAATTTTACAAGGCAGCCTGAAAATGGGGGAATGGAGTTTGAGGCTGCTTTTTGTTGAGTGGGTTGGGCAATTGATGCACGGATAATGCCCGATTTGCTTTACTTCAATAAAAAAAGCAGTCTGAAAGGCCGTCTGAAAACTTTTCAGACGACCTTTTACCTTACTTCGTAGCAATGTTCACTTCCGCCGACATCCCCGGCGCGAGGCGTTCCAAATCCTGTTGCCCTGCGTCAAATACGATTTTTACGGCGATGCGTTGGGCGATTTTGACGAAGTTGCCCGTGCCGCTGTCGGCTTTAATCAGGCTGAATTCGGAAGCGGTGGCGGGCGAGATTTCGGCGACTTTGCCGCTGAACGCCTTGCCGCCGAGTGCGTCGATACTCACGCTGGCACTCTGCCCGATTTTCACGTTGGCCATATCGGTTTCTTTGATGTTGGCGATGATCCAGCGTTCGGGCGGCACGACGGACATCAGCTGCGTGCCCGCGCTCACAAGCTGCCCTTGTTTTACGCTGACTTCGCCGAGTTTGCCGCTGGCGGGCGCGTAAATCACAGTATGCCCCAAATCCTGTTTTGCCAAGTCCAGCAGGGCTTGCGCGTTGGCGATGCCCGCCTGTGCGCCCTCGCGCCCTACGCCCGTGTTGATGATGTTCTGCTGCGCCACGGCGTATTGCTCCTGCGCCTGTTTCAGGCCCGCTTCGGCTTGTTTAACGGCGGTTTGCGCGGCATCGCGGCTGCTTTGCGACACGGCATCGGCACTCACCGCCTGTATGCGCTGCCATTCGCGGCGGGCGCGGTCAAGCTGGGCGCGGGCGTTGTCAATCGCGGCTTGGTTGGCTTTGGAGACGGCGAGGGCGGAGGCTTTGTCCTGCGCGGTTTTGTTCAACGCCGCCTGCTGCCCCGCCAGCCCAGCTTCGGCTTGGGCGACTTTGGCGCGGTAGGGCGCGGGGTCGATTTCCACCAGCGGCTGCCCTGCTTTTACGTTGTCAAAATCGCGCACCAGCACTTTCTGCACATAGCCGCCCACGCGCGGGCTGACGGCGGTTACGCTGCCGCGCACATAGGCGTTGTTGGTGTAAACCTCGCCCATGCCGAAGGGCGGCAGGCGGAAGGCATACAGGGCAAGCACCACGCCGATTGCGCTGGCGGCGAGTATGCCGATGCTGCCGAAACGGTGTTTTTCAGGCTGCCATTGGGCGGGCTCTTGCGGCTCGGACGGGGTTTCAGACGACGTTTCAGGCTGCATCTCGGGCTGCGGCACGGCGGTTTTTTGGGATTCGGTGTCGGGTTGTTCGGGGGTGTCGGGTTGGGACATTTTTTGCTTTCCGTTGATTTGGGGGTTGATTCGGTTAATGGGTTGGTGCGGTGGTTTTCAGGCTGCCTTTAATGCTGTCTGAAACACTATTTCCCCAACGCCGCAAACACTTTCGCCTTCTCCGCCGCCAGAATATCAATCTTGTAATAACGGCGGTACAGCCACAGGGCGACGGCGACGAGGGTCGATACCGCCGCCATCGCCGCCAGCAGCGCGAACAGGTCGCTGTATGCCGCCACCGACGCTTCTTTGCCCGCCTGCGCGGTGATTTGCGAGACGGCGCGGCCTTGCAGCAGCACCGGGTCGGAGAGGGTGGCGGAGAGGGCGGCGGCGTTGCGCTGGATGTCGGCGGCGAGCGCGGGGTTGGAGAGGGTCAGGTTTTGCGCGATGGCGGCGAGGTGGTCGCGGGTGCGGTAAGTTAAAAACGCGCTGAATGCCGCCGCACCCGCCAGCCCGCCGAGGGTTTGCGACAGGCCGAACACGGCGGAGAAGCTCATCATGTGGTCGGGGCTTTTCGCCAGCGCGCGCAGTGCGCCTTCAAGCATCATCGGCCCCATAAACAGCAGCGAGGCAAAGGCAACGATAAACTGGCTGAAATAAAGTTGCGCGGGGCGGGTCTGCATGCCCACGCCGATTTCCAGCCACGCACCGAGGGCGAAACAGGCGAGCGCAACCATCACGGGGCGGCGGATGTCGTTGATATCCAGCAAAATCAGGCTGCCGACCACACCCGCCAGCATTCCGCCCGCAACAATCAGGTAAAACGTGCTCATCTGCGCGCTGCCCACGCCCACCGCGCCCATCAGCCCCGCCGCGCCGACGGTCTGCTCCGAGGTCAAGAGCCGCGCCATCACGCCCATCACGGCGAAGATGAGGATTTGCGGCACGGTCATCCAGTGCCAGTCCAGCATCGGCTTGTGCCGCGTCGATTCGATGTACAACGCCAGCCCCGTCAGCCCCACACCGCCCGCGAGCAGCCAGCCGAGCCACTGCGTCGTCCACCACACCGTGCGCCCCTGCACGAGAAAGGCGCACAACAGCGCGATGCCGGAGGCGAACAGGGTAAAGCTGAGCGCGTCGGTCAGCGTGAACGATTTGCGCACGGTGATGCCGGGCGGCAGCGGCAGGGCGAACAGGCAGGCGGTGCAGGCGAGCGCGAGGGTAGCCTGAAAGGCGAACACGCCGTTGAGGTTGCCGTCGCCATACAGCAGCGGCACGAGGCTCTGCGCCAGCGGCGTGCCGACCTGCATCAGACCCAGCCCGAACACCAGCCCGACCAGCTTTTTCGTGCCGGTAAAGCCCTGCATCATGTAGTAAATCGACAGCACCAGCAGGCCGCTGGCGGCGATGGCGGCGGCAACACACGCGATGAGTTGCACTTCGTAATGGTGATAAACCAGTTGCAGTAGGCTGGCGGCAAGCTGGGCGAACAGGGTGATGCGGACGAAGCGTTGCAGGCCATACGCCTTGCGGACTTTGAAAAAGAGGACGCTCATGCAGGCGTAAGCCATGAAATACGCCGCCTGAATCCAGCCGCCCTGCTGCAAATCGAGCGACAAATCGCCGCGTAGCTGCGGCAGCGAGGCGGTGAGCAGCCCGTTTTGGAAGCCCGACGACAGCGCGAGTAATAAACCGATGGCAAGATACGCGAGCCGCCGCTTTTTCGGATGCTCGGGCGAGGCGGGCGAACCCGGCATAAAGGGCATTTCATGCGGCTTGAAGGTGTAGCCGCCGGATTGCAGGGGCATGGGGTTTCCTTTGGTGGGGTGGACGGGACAAAGTTTTAGATTTTTAGGCTACCTCAGCTGTAGAAAATAACCGCATTGTTTACACCACAGGTTGAGAAAAGTAAGCCTGCAAGACCTCAAACGGCGTATCGCCGCCCAGACTACCGTGCGGCTTCACGGTGTTATAAAAGTTCGCAAATCGGCACAGATCCTTTTGCCGGTGTTCCCGACTGTCAAAACTCTGCTTTTCGTGCCACATTTCCATAATCGTCCGAATAACCCTCTCGGCTTTGCCGTTGGTCTGCGGACGGGCAGGACGGGTAAACTTTTGATTGATGCCGTTTTCATAACAGGCAGTACCGAAAGCATGACTTGCCCCGCCTTTATATTCGCTGCCATTGTCCGAATACACGCACTCGATCAAATAGGGGCAGGGTTCGATGACTTGTTCCGTTAGAAACTTGGCCGCACTGTCTGCGGTTTTATCCGGCAGGATGGCGGCGTACAGTTCTCTTGAGAAATCATCAATGGCGACAAACAGGTAATCTCGTTTGTCGGTGGCTTTCTGCCCTTTGAGCAGCGGCAGTCGTTTGGTATCGACGTGCACCATTTCGCCGGGATAGGACTTGTTGTAGCGTTTGGCCTGCTTTTTGAGTTTTTCCTGAATACTGCGTTCTACCTTGGCCAGACGTTTCATTCCGTACTTTGTCTGTTTGAAACGGTTGTTGGTGCTGGTTTGGGGTTTGAGCAGCCTACCCCTTGCGGCTTTAAGTGCGCGGTAGATGGTGACGCGGCTGACTTGGTAACGACGGGCCAGGGAGGTGACGCTCTCCTTCTCCTGTGTGTATGCTGTCCAAATGGCTTGGCGGTGGTGCGGGGTGAGTCGGGTGTTTTTGTGCATGTTCATGTTTCAGTATTCTCCTGGA
>NZ_AJMT01000037.1:0-2882 GCF_000260655.1 Neisseria sicca VK64 | reverse complement strand
AATATCAACCGTAAAAATAAAGTTATTGTTTTATTTATTGGAATATTATTACTGGCTGGTGGTTATCATCTAACGCAGAAGAAATATCAAATGTATGTGTTTCGGTATTTGGAATATTTAGAATGCGGAGAATACGGAGAAGCTGAATCGCCACTTAAAAAAAAGGTGTGGTTTAGTGCCAAACAATGGCTGTCTGACGAAAAAACGTACCTGAAGATTTCAGATCATGATTTTATTAATAAAAATGGTATTCCTATGCCTGATACTGATTTGTTTATTCAAGAGCTTTATGGGATTTTACTACATAAAAAAATAGTTACTGAACATGAAATGGCATATGAGCGTTTTGTCAGCGAAGTTAAGCCAACCCTATATGGACGCTATTTATTTTCTGAATTTGATCGTGATACATTAAGACCGACTGTACACAAATTTCTCGTCAGCTTTCGTTTGAGCAATAATTCTTATGAAACTGTGCTCATCTGGAAAACAGACAAACAACAATTTAGTACTTTTAATATCTATAATTCAGGTGAATATTTAAAAATATATGGTACATATAATTATCAGAATTATCTGAAAGGGGAGCAGCCTTCTGAAGTCAAATAAAGGTGCGTTATTACTGATGCCGCGTTTTCCGGCTGGAAACGTGGGCGTTGAACACTCTGTTCAAAAGGTCGTCTGAAAATCTGTTTTCAGACGACCCTTTTGTTTGCAGCCAAAGTTCAGACGGTAAACTTGACGATCTTGGCGCTCAATCCAGAGTTCTCTTTTTGAACCTTGAATGGACTAAGGAATGAAAGGTATGGGGGTTTGTAGTGGGGAGGTTTGCAGTCGGGGAAGGGATTCAATTGGGTATTTGGGTCTTTCCGATGCTTGCAATCTGAACAAGCGGTCTTATATAGTAGGAGCTACGGTGTTAGCTTCTTTATTTTCAACCCTCAAAGGTTTCTTATTTACATGAATAAAATCATTCTGCCTGCGCTTTGCGCCCTGCTTCTTGCTTCCTGCGGTAACGATACCGACAAAATCGGACGTGCCAGCACGGTTTTTCATATGCTGGGGAAAAATGACCGTATTGAAGTCGAGGGGTTTGACGATCCTGATGTGCAAGGGGTTGCCTGTTATATTTCTTATGCGAAAAAAGGCGGTTTGAAAGAAACGGTGAATTTGGAGGAAGATGCGAGCGATGCTTCCGTGTCGTGCGTGCAGACGGCGGAGGTCATCCGTTACAACGAGCAAGCCGTCGTCAAGCCGCGAGAGGTGTTTAAGCGCAGCGCGAGCTTGGCGTTCAAGAGCCAGCAGATTATCCGTTATTACGATCCTAAACGTAAGGCGTTTGCGTATTTGGTTTACAGCGACAAAATCGTTCAGGGTTCGCCGAAGAACTCTTTGAGTGCGGTGTCGTGCTTTGGCGGTGCTAAAGCGGATGCGCAGCAAGTTGCCGGCGGTATGGAAGGCAAACAGATTTACGGTGCGTGCGTCGTGGATGCGCCTGTGCCGAACAAGTAAAAGATGAGCGATATGAACCTAACCGACCATTTCCTGATTGCCATGCCTGATATGGACGACCCGTTTTTCGAAAATTCGGTGATTTATGTGTGCGAACACAACGAAGAGGGCGCGTTGGGCATCATCATCAACAAACCGTCGCCGATTACGATGGACATGATTTTTGCGGCAACCGACCGCAATATCCCTTTGAGGATGCAGCACGAACACGTCATGATGGGCGGGCCGGTACAGATCGACCGCGGCTATGTCGTACATACGCCCGTGGGCAACTGGCAAAACAGTATGATTGTTTCAGACGACATTGCGCTGACGTCTTCGCGCGATGTGATTGAAAACTTATCCCGTCAGGGCGCGGTGGACAAGATTTTAATCAGCATAGGCTATTCGAGCTGGAGCAAAGGGCAGCTTGAACGCGAGCTGGCGGACAATGTCTGGCTGACGGTTAAGGCGGACGAGCATATTTTGTTCGATATGCCTTACGAACATCGCTACGCCGCTGCGTTTGCCAAGCTGGGCATCCAGCCCGATGCACTTGTCTGTGGAGCCGGTCATGCATAAAGCACCGGCGGGGACGGTTTTGGCGTTTGATTTCGGCGAGGCGCGTATCGGCGTGGCGCAGGGCGATGCGGAACTTGGCTTGTCGCATCCTTTGGCGACTGTGACCGGCAACAGCAACGATGAGAAATTCAACGCCATCGCCAAGCTGATACGGGAATGGCAGCCCAAGCATCTGGTCGTCGGACTGCCGACCCACGCCGACGGCACGGAACACGAGTTGACCCGCCTCAGCCGCAAATTCGGCCGCCGCCTGCACGGGCGTTTCAACCTGCCCATATATTGGGTGGATGAACGGATGTCCTCGCTATATGCGGAAAGCCTGCTTGCCGAAGCGCAGGTATTTGGGCGCAAACAGAAGGCGGTACTCGACCAAGTGGCTGCTCAGGCGATTTTGCAGGGCTTTTTTGACGGTGGCGCGGCAGAGTATTTCAACGGCAGGGAAGAAGGTTCGGAAGAATCATCCGTTTGAGAAAGTTTGAAAAAATTTTGAGAAAAAAGGTCGTCTGAAAGCTGTATTGACGGGATTGAATCCGTTAACAGGCTTTCAGACGACCTTTTTGCATCAGAACAAGGCTTCAATCCTTAACAGCGCGCCGACGCGGTGTTTTTGGTTTTCTTTGCGGTTGTTGTAGTAGTTGACTTCGGTTTGGGTAAACAGCCAGTTGCGCCAAATCGGTTGGCGGTAGGTGGTAAACGGACCGAGACCTTTGCAAAATTCCCCAAAATCCCCTAAATTCCCACCAAGACACTTAGGGGATTTCTCATGAGCACCTTCTTCCGGCAAACCGCACAAGCCATGATTGCCAAAC
>NZ_AJMT01000036.1:0-7823 GCF_000260655.1 Neisseria sicca VK64 | reverse complement strand
AGTTGAGTATTGTACTATTTTGTTTTTAATTGACTATAGGTTTTCAGACGACCTTTTTGGCGCAGATTAAAACGAATTTAATCGGGCAATGCCCGTTTGCCGAAATCCTCAAACGATAAAGAAGAGAACAGGCAAAGCATCCCGTTTCCCTAAAATCCAAACATACAAAAAGGTCGTCTGAACATTTTCAGACGACCTTTTGCGTTGTTGAAACTTAAGCCAAAGAAGCGTTTACAAATGCGGTCAATTGACCTTTTGCCAAAGCGCCGACTTTGGTGGCAACGTTTTCGCCATTTTTAAACACCATCAGCGTTGGGATACCGCGCACGCCGAATTTAGCGGGAGTGGCTTCGTTGTCGTCGATGTTGAGTTTGACGACTTTCAGACGACCTTCAAATTCGGCGGCGATGTCGTCCAAGATCGGAGCGATCATTTTGCAAGGGCCGCACCAAGGTGCCCAGAAGTCCAGCAATACGGGGACGTCGGATTTCAAAACGTCTTGTTCGAAATTTGCATCGGAGGTGTGAATAATCAGTTCGCTGCTCATAGGATTTTTCCTTTTTGTGTCAAATTGAATCAGATGTTGTGCAGGATAGGGCTTGGGGCTGAAAATTTCAAGTGTCGCAAAAATGTAATAGCTTTTTTGTAAGGTTGCCATCGGGATTGGCTAATGTTTTTCAGACGACCTATCCGACAGTTCAGCCTGCCCTAAAGCTCATCAGATGGCGCGTGTAATCGCTGGAAGGGTTGGCAAATACGGTTTCGCAGCCGCCCTCTTCGACGATTTTGCCGTCTTTCAACACCATCACGCGGTGCGACAGGGCGCGGATGACGGCGAGGTCGTGGCTGATGATGATGAGGCTGAGACCGTGTTGTTTTTGCAAATCGGCGAGCAGCTCCAGAATCTGTTGCTGCCATTGTACGTCGAGCGCGCTGGTCGGTTCGTCCAAAACAAGGATTTTCGGGCGGACGATGATGGCGCGGGCGATGGCGAGCCGCTGGCGTTGTCCGCCGGAAAAGGCGTGCGGATAGCGTTCGAGCGCATCTTCGGGCAGACCGACCTGCCGCAATACGTCTTGCACGCGCTGCCGCATTTCTGCGCGTGACAAATCGGGCTCGTGGACGCGCAGGGCTTCGGAAACGATATTAAAGACGTTCATGCGCGGGTTGAATGCGCCGAAGGGGTCTTGAAACACCATTTGGATGTCGCGTCTCGATTCGCGCGTCCAAGCTTCGCCGTTGATTTTCAGACGACCTTCCGCATCGATAAGGTGCATCACGGCTTTTGCGAGCGTGGTTTTGCCGCAGCCGCTCTCGCCGATGATGCCCAGCGTTTCGCCCGCTTTCAAATCGAAGGAAACCGGCTCCAGCAGGGTTTTGCTGCGTTTTTTGAACCAGCCCGCCGTTTCTTTGACGGCAACGGAAAGCTGCTCCGCCTGCAAGACGGTGGCGGGCTTGTCCGCCAAAGGCACGACCTTGCGCGCAGCGCCGGCATTCAACAGCATTTGCGTGTATTCGTGTTGCGGGCGGGCAAACACTTCCGCCGCTGCACCCGTTTCGACAATGCGTCCGCCGCGCATCACGGCAACGTCGTCTGCAAAACGGCGGACAAGGTTCAGGTCGTGGGTGATGTAGAGCATGGTCATGTTGTGCGCCTGCTGCAAACGCGCCAACAAATCGAGAATCTGCGCCTGCACGGCGACATCCAAGGCGGTGGTCGGTTCGTCGGCAATCAGGAGCTTGGGTTCGGCGGCAACCGCCATCGCAATCATCGCCCGTTGCCGCTGTCCGCCGGAAAGCTGGAAGGGATAGGCAAAGGCTTTCTGCTCCGGCTCGCGGATGCCGGTTTCCGCCAAGAGTTCGACCGCCCTCGCCCATGCCTGTTTTTTGTCCAAACCCAGATGCAGGGTCAACACTTCTGCAATCTGCGCGCCGACGCGCATCACGGGGTTGAGCGCGGTCATCGGCTCTTGAAACACCATACCGATTTCCCGTCCGCGCAGCTTTTGCAGGGCGCGTTCGGATTGGGTCAGCAAATCGTTGCCGTCGAACTTCAGACGACCTTCAAACGACACCAGCGGATTCAGCCGCATAATGCCCTGCGCCAACACGGTTTTACCGCTGCCGCTTTCGCCGACCAATGCCAGTTTCCTGCCGGTCTGTACGGTCAGGCTGACATTGTGCAGGACTTGCTTGCCGGGGAAAAAGGCGTTTAGGTTTTCAATTTCAAGGATGGGTTTCGTCATGGTATCGAGGTCGTCTGAAAACGGAAAACGGGTGGAATCAAATCGGCAATACTCGCGCCACTCAGGCAAGAATCTATCGGATGATTAGCATTTCATACAGTCAGTAAACATCTGCTTTCTGCTTTTCAGACGACCTCTGATTCAAACCCGCAAACCGAGGTCGTCTGAACGCTTATTATTTCTGAAACTGCTCTTTCAACACCCGTTTCAACACTTTGCCCGTGGCGTTTTTCGGCAGTTCGTCTTTAAAGTAAATCTGTTTGGGGATTTTGAAATTCGCCAAATGTCCGCGCAAATGGGCGCGCACGTCGGCTTCGTCCAACGTTTCGCCGTCTTTGAGTTGGATAAAGGCAATGATTTCTTCGTCGGCATATTGGTCTTTCACACCGATGACGGCTGCGGCTTCGACGGCGTCAAGTTTGTAAATCGCCTCTTCGATTTCGCGCGGATAAACGTTTTGCCCTTTGGAAATAATCAGGTCTTTTTTGCGGTCGACGATAAAGATAAAGCCGTCTTCGTCTATCGTGACAAAATCGCCTGTTTTCAGCCAGCCGTTGACGATGGCTTCGTCCGTGGCATCGCGCATATTCAGGTAGCCCTGCATGACCGAACCGCCTTTGACGATGAGTTCGCCCACTTCGCCCGTCGGCACTTCGACCAATTCGTCGTTGACGGCTTTGACTTCCAATCCGGGCAAGGCGATACCGACGCTGCGGGCTTTTTGCCTTTCAGGCGTGTTGACGGCGACGACGGGCGAGCATTCGCTCAAGCCGTAGCCTTCCAAAAGCTTGGCACGCGGGAACTTCGCTTTAAAGTCGAGGATGGTTTGTTCCGCCAAAGGCGCACCGCCGCTGATAAACAGACGGACGCGGTTGAACCATCTGAAATACCAAGGGATTTTCGCTTTGCTCATGGCGGTGTAAATCGCGGGCACGCCCAAAAACACGGTCGCGCGTTTGAATAAAACCTGTTTCAAAACGTTGGAGAACGGGAAAACGGATTTCACCAAAATAATCGAACACGCCATATAAATCGGCAGCAACACCATGGCCGTCAGCGTAAAGCTGTGGAACATCGGCAGGAACACGACGAAGCGGTCGCGTTTGGTAATCTTAAAGATGCGCTCGATGCCTTCAAGGTTGGAAAACAGGTTGCCATAGCTGATCAACGCGCCTTTAGGATGGCCTGTCGTGCCGGAAGTGTAAATAATATGCGCCAAATCATCGATTTTCGGTTGGCGGCTCAAATCGGGCGTACCCGAGAAACGGCGCGCTTCTTCAAAACGCACATCGGCTTCGTCCGCTGCTTTCGCCTCGCCTATCCAAATGATTTTTTCAACACGGGTCTGTTTTTTCAGCCCCTTCAATTCTTTCTGCAAACTTGCCGAAGCAAACATAAACCGCGCTTTGCAGTCGTTCAAAATATACGCGTATTCGTTGTTTTTCAAAAACGTATTCATCGGTACGGCAACCGCGCCGATGGCGGAGACGGCAAAATAGGCGCTGATAAACTCCGGCGAATTGGATACCGCCAAAGCCACTTTGTCGCCGAATTTGACGCCCATATTTTGCAGATATGCGGCTACGGCATCGACTTCCTGCTTGAGTGCGTGGTAGGTGGTTTTTTCTTTGTCGTTGAACACCGCAGTACCTTTGCCGTTTTTATGGCAGGCAGCGGCCAGCATTTCGTAGAAGTTTGTGTTGTGTGTTTGATTCATTGGAATTCTTCAAAAATTAAGTGAGTAAAATATTTTTGCGGTCGCGCCCATAAACAGGTTTTTCGCCCTGAAAACAAGCTCGGCCTGAAAAGCCATCTATATAGCAGGAAAATGAGCTGCCGGCTATTTTTATATTCATCCGCAATACGGAAAATCATCCCCTCGCGCGCACGTCAAACGCCTGACGCAAGCCCTCGCCTATCATCACCAGCAAAAGCAGCATAACCGTCAGCGTACCGACGGTGGACAAGCCTATCCACCAAGCGTCCAAGTTGTCCTTGCCCTGAGCCAAGAGTTCGCCCAAGCTCGCCTGCGACGCGGGAACGCCCAAACCGAGGAAATCCAAGCTGGTCAGCGCAAGCACCGCGCCGGAGATGCGGAAAGGCAGGAACGCCAATACAGGCGTGAGGCTGTTGGGCAGGATGTGCCGCCACATAATCGCGCGGTTGCCCACACCCATCGAACGCGCCGCCAAAACGTAATCCGCCTGACGGTTTTTCAAAAACTCGGCGCGGACGTAGTCCGACAGCCCCATCCAGCCGAACAGCGACAGCAACACCAGCAATATCAGCAGACTGGGATTGAAAAACGAAGACAGGATAATCAAGAGGTAAAGCTCCGGCATCCCGCCCCAGATTTCGATAAAACGCTGCATCAAGAGGTCGGTTTTGCCACCGAAATAACCCTGCACCGCGCCGGTGATCACGCCGATTACGGTCGTTACCAAAGTCAGCGCAAGGGCGAACAACAGGGAATCGCGGAATCCGTAAACCAAACGTGCCAAGACATCACGACCGCGGTCGTCCGTGCCGAGCAAGTGCCTTTCGGACGGACTTGCAGGGTCAGGCTGCGTGTCGAAATCATTGAGCGTATCGGCATCGTAGGGATTGGGCAGATAAACGGCGTAATTACCGTTTGACGTGATGTTGCCGCGTATCAGCGGATCAAGATAATCGGCAGGCGTGTCGAAATCGCCACCGAACACAGTTTCGTTGTATTCGTTTACCAGCGGAAAATAATATTCGCCCTGATAACGTATCCACAAGGGTTTGTCGTTGCTCCACAAAGGCGCAAGCAGCGCGACGGCGAACAAAACGGCTAAAACCCGCAGCGCGAACCAGCCGCGTTTGTGTTGCTTGAATGCCTGCCAAGTGGGGTTTGAAGTGTGTGTTTTCATGGTTTGGAAAGGTTTATCAGTCATGATTCGGAAACATATTTTTCAGACGACCTATTTCTGTCCGCCGAAATGAATGCGCGGATCGACCCACGAATAAGAAATATCCGACACCAATTTCGCCAGCAAACCCATCAACGTGAACACATACAGCGTCCCCATCACCACCGGATAATCGCGCTTCATCACCGCCTCGTAGGAAAGCAGCCCCAGCCCGTCGAGCGAGAACAAGGTTTCAATCAGCAGGCTGCCGGTGAAAAACGCGCCGATAAAGGCAGCGGGAAAGCCGGTAATCAGCGGAATCATCGCGTTGCGGAAAACGTGTTTCCACAAAATCTGCTTTTCCGGCAAACCCTTGGCGCGGGCGGTATAGACATATTGACGGCGGATTTCTTCAAGAAACACGTTTTTCGTCAACACCGTCGTTACCGCCAGACTGCCCGCCACCGAAGCCGTAATCGGCAGCGCCATGTGCCACAGATAATCTTTAATTTTGCCCGCCCACGACAGCGTGTCGAAATCATCGCCGACCAAACCGCCCTGCGGGAACCACGCAAAAAAGCTGCCGCCGCCGAACAACACCAGCAGCACCAAACCCAACACAAACGGCGGTATGGTATAACCGACCAGCACCACCATCCCCGTTACCGCGTCAAAACGGCTGCCGTCGCGCACCGCCTTGGCAATGCCCAACGGGATACAAATCAGATAAGTCAGAAAAAACGTCCACAAGCCCAAACTCATCGACACCGGCATTTTCTGTTTGACCAGCTCGAACACGGTTTCATGATGGAAAAAACTCTTGCCCAAATCAAAACGGGCAAACCGCCACACCATATCCGCAAACCGCGTCAACGGCGGCTTGTCGAAACCGTACAGCGCATTCAACGCCGCCAAATCTTCCGGACTGATGCGGTTGCCGTTTTTCATAATATTGCCCGCCGTCGCATTCGCCGTCTCGCCGCTGACCGCACCATGCGTCAACTGCTGCACCATCTGCTCCACCGGTCCGCCCGGCACGAATTGGATAACGGCAAAAGTAATCGCCAAAATCCCCAACAGCGTGGGGAATAAGAGTAATAGGCGGTGGAGGATGTAACGGTACATGCTTGGGGTATTCCTCTATTTGGGTTTTAAGGTCGTCTGAAAAGTACGGATTGCTTTCAGACGACCTATACTTTTAATACTTGTAAAAAATTTAACTGATAAGCCAGCTAATAAACCTATCCAGCAAATCTTTCTGATTATTGCCAGCCGCTTCGACCATTTCCAATGTCAAACTATCCGGCCACACAATAAAATATCCGTAACGCCCTTTTTTGATAAGTGCACCGGCTTTCTTACCTGTATCTGTCAAACGGTGGAACTTACCGTCTATTTCCTGCAAACCTGCATGACACAGTTTCGCATTGCATTCTTCCGTTGTTACTCCCCATTTTTCTGCCAGCTTAGCGACAGTCAATGTATCGTATTTTTTAGCAATTTCTATATTCTGATTTTTCTGCGAAACTTGCTCTTTTTCTACGACGTCAACTGAAATTTTAACTTCATCGCTAATACGGATAATACGCTGCGCTTCGCTATAAGCATCTTGATAGACTTCTCCATCTTCACTACGCTTCAGCAAGATACCCATTTCATTATTATTTACTTGGCTGAATTCATATAAATTCAGGCTTGTAATAATGCAAGCATCTTCGCTGACGTAACATTTTGCATGAAGATTCGGACAATAGCTTGTACGAACATAATTTAAATTTTTCAACCAAGCTGCCTCTGAAGGCTGTAATTCACTTTTACCATATACAATCCGCACATCGATTTTCATGCGGTCTTTGTCTTCCAAAAGCTCTTTTACCCTATCGTTTAATTTTAGATAAGGGCTAATCAAATAAAGCCGTTCCTGTGCATTTTTAATTAACTCCTCCAAGTAATACGTTGTACCGCTGGTATTTAAAAATTTTGCCATTTTCTTCTTTCCTGCAATGTTTATTTGATTTTTTCGCGGGCAAAGCCCACGCTACACGGTTGCTTTATATTCTTCTGGCAATTGAACCAATAGACTTCACTATCGTTTAGGTCGTCTGAAAATTGAAGCGGCAAACTTTCAGACGACCTCTCTTATTTTTCCAAAGCCTCTTGCAGTTTCTTTTCAATCAAATCCGCGTCAAACGACTTGGCAATCAGCTCGAAGCGCGAGTCGCGCCGCCATGAGACTTGGTTGGCGCCCCATTGCCCATCCACCCAGTTGAGCCACACCCATGTACCGAGCACTTGGAACACGCCTTTGGCGCGGACGAGGCCGTCTGTGAATTTGGGCAGGTCGTTGAAGAAGTTGGTCAATTTTTCGCCGTCGAAATCGCGTCCGGCGGGGAATGTGAAACCTTGCGACTGGAAGCCCATCGTGTTGTCCGGCAGGGCTTTGAGGCGGTAGCGTGATTTTTCGATGACGGGAATATCGAGCCATTGGATGTCGAGTTGTGCGTTTTGGACTTCGGCCACTTTGGCTTTGGGTGGAAACAGTTTTGCCGCTTTGTCGTGAAATTCGGCAAGCTGTTCGGGGGTGCATAAATCGGTTTTGCTGGCGACCAATACATCACAGATGCCGATTTGGTCTTTATACAACGCCTGCTGCGCGTAATCGGGGTTGATGAACTGGCGCGGATCGACGACGGTAAAGACGGCA
>NZ_AJMT01000035.1:0-7473 GCF_000260655.1 Neisseria sicca VK64 | reverse complement strand
TCGGATATTGGGTTTTTTGATTGCCCAAAAGAGAGATGCCTTGCAGCTCTTCGGTATTGCGGGACATGAGGATTTCCTTAGTTTTTTTAATGTGGGAGGTTTTCGAACCACGAAAGGCGGATTGTAATATAAGGGAAACTATGTGTGTGATTTTTTTGATAATTATTTAGCGGTTGAACGCTAGGCTGGAAATGCAAAAAATGATAGGTGGGCGCGGATGTTTTGATGTGGCGGTAATGCCTTTGCAAAGCAATGCGGATTGAATTTAAACTGATTTTTAAATTTATGATTTTTCTAGTTAATTTTTCCGCATTAATCGTAAAAGTTAAAATTTTTTTGAAGTGTTTTCAGTAGTATCTCAAAAGTCATGTTTTGAGTTATAGAACTAAGGAGAAGCGCCATCTCTCTAATAAATTATGGGGTTTTCAATATAAACAATAAATTAAGTTGTCGGTAACCACAAATCTATCCTTTCTGAATACTGATTTTGTAGAGTAAGAATTCGGAATTACATACAAATTAGATGACTTATGCATAAAAAACGCCACTTGTTATCTTCTTGGACCGATTGTCAGATTTTCATTCGGAAAATAATCAGTTGAATTAGTATAGCGGCATTGAATAAGTATTTGGTATTTTGAGGCAAATGAGATTGTCATTATTTGTTCTGATTTGCAGCAGAAACAGCCAACAAATTTAAGAAGAGGATATTTATAATGAGTTTTTCACAAACCGACTTGGTCAACGCGCTGCGCCAACTTTCCGACCGCCTGCCTGAATTTTCAGAACAACAGGTAAGAACAGGGCGTCTGTTACGGGTAACAACCGAACGTCTAAGCAGTCATCTCAATGAAAATTTGAAAACTTTCGGTATCAACGAGAATTTATGGTTCGCTTTGATGGCGGTTTACGTCAGCCCTAAAAGCGAAATCCTTCCTTCGCGTTTGAGCGACTTGATGGATTTGACGCGTACCAGTGCGACCCGTCTTTCCGATGAGATGGTAGAACGGGGATGGGTAGGTCGTCATATCAACCAGCAAGACCGCCGCCAGATTGTGTTAAAATTGACACAGGAAGGTGAGTCTTTTATCCAACAAGTATGGCCGCAGATTTCCAGTAAGAGCGGTGAAGCTTGGGAAGATTTTACCAATGAGGATTATACCCAGTTGCAAAATCTGTTGGGCAAGCTGTTGAACCGTTTGGACAGCTGATCTGATGCAGTAAGAATTGTGGCAGGGATAAAAGTAAAAAACGGAGTCTGCCATGAAATCAAATATTGCCAAACGGGGCATCTGCATTATCGCAGTATCTGTACTTGCAGCTTGTGCGCAGTTTGGTAAACAAGCACCGTTGGAAGAACCAACGGTGTATTCTTTGCCCGATGGTAAGTCGGCATCCCTCATTCAAGACGGATGGTGGTTGCAATTAAAAGATAACAAACTGAATCAACTGGTTGCACAAGCTATCCAGACATCAACGGATTTGCGTATTGCCAAGGCGCGTTTCGAGCAAGCACAAGCGCAGCTGGGAATAACCGAAGCCGCCGGCAAAACGCAAATCGGTATGTCCGCGCGCGGGGTTGGAATGTATGTTGCACCCAAGCCCGCATCTTCCCGTATCGATACCGACCATACATTATTGTTGGCAAACGCGGCAGTACAGGGAAGTTGGACATTCGATTTTTGGGGAAAAAACCGTGAGCAGATTGCAGCGGTTTTGGGACGCCGTCAGGCAATTCTGTATGAAGCCCATCAGGCACGGATTGAGCTGGCGAACGCGGTAGCCAAGCAATATTTTATTTGGCAGGCTTTGAGCGAGCGTCAGGCTCTTGTGCAGGAACGTATCAATCTGTCAGAGAAAATGCAGCAATTGGTCTCACGCAGAATCCATGCAAACCTGATGCCCGCACAATCATTGTACCCGCTTGAATTGGCAAGTCAGCAACTTCAGTTGGAAAAAACGTCATTGGAACAACAGATTGCCAAAGTCCGACATGCTTTGGCAGTATTGAGCGGTAACGTGCCGGGAGCACTTTCCGAACAAGAACCCGGTAGGATGGGCGTGGTTCCTGTTGTGCCTGTGAATAGAATCCATGCGGATTTGTTAGCAGCCCGACCGGATATCGCGGCACAAAAATCATTATTGGAATCTAAGCTGCATACGGTTAAATCCACCGAAGCAGAGTTTTATCCCAATATTGAGTTAAAAGCCTTGGCGGGTCTTGGACATATTGATGCGTTCAATGTGGTAAGGGGTAAAACATCAGGCATGCTGGGTATTGTTCCTGCTATCAATCTTCCTATTTTTACGTCTGGGGCATTACAGTCAAAATTGGCAGGCAAACGCGCAGAATATAATGAGCAGGTGGCCGTGTACGATCAAACGGTTTTGAATGCGATGCGTTCTGCTGCGGATGCTGTTGTAGATTACCAAAGCCTGCAAAGCAAACAGTCTACTTGGGATAAAATGCTGAAAATATCCGAAAAGTCGGTTAAAAATGCTCAGGGTAGAGTGAGGGCGGGATTGGATAATGGTCTCAGCGCATTACAAAAACAAGATGATATGTTGCAAGTGAAAATGCAATTGGTGCAGTATCAATCTGAACGGTTGATTGCATGGAGCAATCTGAATGCCCAGTTGGGCGGTGGGTTTAAAACGCAATAGAAGGTTTTCAGACGACCCCTTTCCTTTTAATCAAGTCAATTGGCGATATTTTGGATATGCATTTAACGTTTAAATGTATGTATTCAGAATGTCGCCAATTGCTTTTTGGTTGTCAGGAATCGGTATTGCTTTGATGACTTTGAAATGATTGTTTGCGCCTAATGGTAAAAGGGGATATCCAAATGGTTTTTAAATATGATTGTTACTTGATTGAGTAACGATGCGGCTATAGAATGCACCTCTGTATGTATTTTTCAGTATTGTCTATTCTATTAAAATCAATGAGATATTAGTGGGATGGGGTGCATAAGGAAAATAGTCTGTAATTACCCAGGTTAAAATGAAATCATGGATGCGAATCTAGAAAATAATGAACAATTACGCAATTCAGGGACAAAAAGTTCAAGGGTGGGGCGTAAACGCGGGCGTAATCTGGCAGTTATTACACTGCTTTTTATTTTGATTGCAGTCGGTGTGGCTCTTGCGTATTTCTTATTCTGGCAATATGAGGAAGAGACGGAAGATGCCTATGTTGCAGGTCATCTGGTGCAAATTACCCCTCAGGTCACCGGTACGGTAAGGAAAGTGATGTATGACGATACTGATGTGGTCAAAAAAGGGGATGTCTTGGTTGCGTTGGACGACAGCGATTTCCAGCTGGCTTACGAGCGTGCTCAAAATGAATTGATTCAGGCAATTCGTCAGAATAAACAACAAACTGCGGTTAACTCAAAAGCAAAAGCGCAGGTTCTTTTGCGAAAAGCCGAATTGGCAAAGGCTCAGGCAGATTTGCGCCGACGTGAAGCTTTATCGGGAACGGATGCGATTTCAGGTGAAGAGTTGAGTCATGCCCGTGCTGCGGTGATTCAGGCGCAAGCGGCTTTGAAGGCAGTGGAAGCGGAAGAGACTTCTGCACAAGCAGTTTTAGGTAATAATATCCCTCTGCGTCAACAACCTGCGGTGCAAACAGCCATCAGCCATATTAAGGATGCATGGCTGAATCTGCAACGCACCCAAATTCGCGCGCCGATGAATGGACAGATTGCCAAACGAAATGTTCAAGTTGGGCAGCGTATTGCCCAAGGTTCCCCAATGATGGCTGTGGTTCCTTTGAGCAATCTTTGGGTGGATGCTAACTTTAAAGAATCGCAACTGCGTCAAATGAAAATTGGTCAACCTGTTGAAATGACTGCTGATTTATATGGAAATAAAGTGGTCTATCATGGCAGGGTGATGGGTTTGTCAGCGGGTACGGGCAGTGCATTCTCCCTTTTACCGCCGCAAAATGCGACGGGGAACTGGATTAAGGTTGTGCAACGTGTTCCGGTCCGCATCAGTTTGGATGCGAAAGAGTTGCAGGCTAATCCGCTTCGTGTCGGTTTATCTATGAAGGTAAAGGTTGATATTGCAGGTGCCGGCTCAGGAAAAAACATGACGGCTGCCGCTGATAAAAATGTAGAATCCCCAGAAACTGAAGGCGTAGATTGGGCTGCCGCCGATGCGTTGATCGATAAGATTTTTGAGAAATACGCTAAGTAAAAATGTTTTCAGACGACCTTTCATGCGTTGAATTGCTGAGAATGTGGGTATTTGATAGCAAGTAGATATCGAAGCGCATGAGGAAGCAAAGTTGTGATGGATTAAATAATGCAGGGCAGAACTTTGTTTGTGGCTTGCGATGATGTGAATATTCATCAAAGAGGTCGTCTGAAAAGGGATGTGTATCTAAGCGCAATCACTGTGCAATATATTGAATGAGTAATAGCGAAGAAATATGAATTATCCGCCATTGCAGGGTGTTAGGCTGGTGCTGGTTACGTTGGCGCTCAGCCTTGCCGTTTTTATGGAAGTCTTGGATACCACGATTGCCAATGTTGCAGTACCGGTAATTGCCGGGGACTTAGGGGCAGCGACTACTCAGGGTACTTGGGTCATTACATCATTTGCTGTGGCGAATGCGATTTCAGTACCGCTAACCGGATTTATGGCAAAACGGTTTGGCGAAGTAAAACTGTTTATCGCCTCCGTAGTGGGATTTGTTTTGCTGTCGTGGTTGTGCGGCATTGCACCCAATCTTCAGGCTTTGGTGATCTTCAGGGTGTTACAAGGCTTTGTAGCCGGACCGTTGATTCCGCTGTCGCAAAGTTTGTTAATGGCATCGTATCCTCCTGAAAAACGGACATTGGCTTTGGCATTGTGGGCAATGACCGTTGTCGTCGCGCCTGTTTTAGGTCCTATTCTCGGCGGTTGGATTTCGGATAATTGGCATTGGGGTTGGATTTTCTTCATTAACATCCCTATCGGTATTATTTCTGCACTTATTGTGTGGCAGCAATTGAGGGATAGGGAAACAGAAGTGGTTAAGACGCCGATAGATTACATCGGTTTGGTCTTGATGGTGGTTGGCGTCGGTGCGCTGCAAATGATGCTTGATAGAGGTAAAGAGTTGGACTGGTTTGCCTCTGGAGAGATTATTGTGTTAGGCATCGTTGCATTGGTATGTCTGACGTATTTTGTGGTTTGGGAGCTTGGCGAGAAATACCCGATTGTCGATTTTTCTTTGTTTAGCAACAGAAATTTTACGATAGGCGTACTGGCAACTTCATTGGGCTTTATGGTTTACATGGGTACGCTCACGCTGTTGCCGCTGGTGTTGCAGTCTAATCTTGGCTATACCGCAACATGGGCGGGCTTGGCGGCTGCACCGGTGGGCTTCCTTCCTATCTTGTTGTCCCCGATTATAGGTAGATTCGGCAACCGCATTGACATGCGTCTTCTTGTCACCGCAAGTTTCTTGACGTTTGCTTTTACTTTCTATTGGCGCACTGATTTTTATGCCGGAATGAATATGAGCAATGTTGTTTGGCCCCAATTCTGGCAAGGCTTGGGTGTGTCCATGTTTTTCCTTCCGTTGACCAGCATTACATTGTCCCATATTAAATCCGATCAAATTGCATCAGCAAGTAGCCTGTCTAATTTCTTGCGCGTCTTCATGGGTGGTGTGGGTGTATCCATAGTCAGTACCATGTGGGAGCGGAGAGAAGCTTTGCATCATACGCAACTGAGTGAACAGATTAATCCATATTCGAGTTTGACTGTTCAAACAGTTCATGAAATGACGAATCGGGGGCTGAGTGAACAGCAGGTTTTGAAAAATATTTCCGATGCCATTACGCAGCAAGGCTTCATTATGGGATCAAACGAGATTTTTCTGGCTGGCAGTATCTTGTTCATCGTCATGATTTCCATAATTTGGTTTGCTAAGCCGCCGTTTAATGGGAGTTCATCAGCAGGGCATTAAATATCACAAAGGTCGTCTGAAAATTTTCAGACGACCTTTGCTGTTGTAGAAGATAGTTAAGGTTAACCTGATTACTTACAGGTTTAGTTTGTCCAGATGGCGAGCAAGAGATTGAACAATTTCTTCTGCTACCTGTAATTTCTCTTTCTCAGGGAAAGATAGTTCCTCGTCATCCGTAATAATAGTAATCTGATTGGTAGATTTTCCCATTGCCTGAGAAACGTCATTGGCAATCAGCATCGGAATGCCTTTGCGTAAACGTTTTGCTCGAGCATATTCCAAAACTTTTTCACTTTCTGCTGCAAATCCAATACAAAAAGGAGGTTTGGGTAAGGCTGCTACAGATGCCAAAATATCAGGATTGGCTTCCAATTCAAGGGTCGGGGTATCTTTTGAATTTTCTTTTTTCAATTTGTGCGGACTGCTGTTTTTTACCTTATAGTCAGCCACAGCGGCTACGGAAATAAAAACATCCTGATCTTCAATATATTTATGAACGGCATCGTACATTTCTTTGGCGCTAATAGCCTGTTTCATATGATAGAGACCGGTCGGCAGGGGAGTCTGTAACTGTCCATAAATCAACGTAACTTGTGCGCCGGCCATTCTGCATGCACGGGCTAGGGCAATGCCCATTTGACCGCTGGAAATATTTGTAATTCCACGGACCGGGTCAATCATTTCCAAGGTCGCGCCGGCAGTAATTAAGATTTTTTTGCCGGCAAGTATTTTCGGCGTCCATAAATCATGAATCAAATCGGCAAGTTCAACAGCTTCAGGCATTCTCCCTATCCCGATTTCACCGCAAGCCTGTTCGCCATAGGATGGCTGGAAAACCGTGATGTCGTCTGAAATCAGTTGTTGGATATTCCTCTGATTGGCAGGATTGTTCCACATCTCCACATTCATCGCCGGAGCGACTGCCATGGGGCATTTTCGTGCTGCTGCCAAATTGGTCAGCAGATTATCAGCAATACCGTTGGCGATCTTGGCAACCGTATTGGCAGTAGCGGGAGCAATTAAAAAAACATCCGCTTCTCGGGTTAAATCAATATGACTCATTCCTCTAGTCGAGTGACCATCGTGCGTATCGACTAGAACAGGATTTCCGCTTAATGCTTGAAACGTAAGGGGGGTAACAAATTCAGTGGCTGCACGGCTCATTGCTGCCGTTACAGAATGTCCTTGTTTTTTTAGTAATCGGACCAACTCACATGATTTATAAGCCGCAATACCACCGCTTATCCCTAAAAGAATGTGTTTACTCATTACAGCAACCCAATCCAATTTGAATCAAATAAGTCATAATACTAACATGGATACTGTTCAAAAAAGTAACAGGGACTTATGGGTGGATGGCTTTAGGTTGTGAGTTGAAGCTCGGTATATTTGAAATTGTTTCGGATATTTATGATAAAGGTCGTCTGAAAGGGATTTCAGACGACCTTTACTGTTGATTGAGTTTGGTTTGAGAATATTTTGAAATAAAAGTCTTTGTATTTCAGGTT
>NZ_AJMT01000034.1:0-2086 GCF_000260655.1 Neisseria sicca VK64 | reverse complement strand
GGCGAACTGTTGGGACAATGCGCCGATGGAAAGCTTCTTTGCGGTGTTAAAGACGGAGTGTTTCTATAACGCAGGTGAATTGACGGTAGATGAATTGATGAAGCAGATAGATGACTATATGGATTACTACAACCGGGAGCGTTGCAGTTTGAAATTGAAAAAGCTGAGTCCTGTCGCATACAGAACCCAGCTTGCACAGAGTGCCTGAATAGGCTTTTATGAGTGTCCAAGATTTGGGGGCCAGTTCAGTTTTCAGACGACCTTTCGCTTTATAAAACGTCTTTATTTCTTCGCTTTGCCTTTACCCTTAGCAGGTTTGGCAGGTGCTTTGTTCAATTGTGCCGTAGCGGTTTGGTCCAATACGCAGGACTTGGTGATGATGTTGTCCACGACTTGGTTTTGACCGTTGACGACAGTTTGTTGACGGATAGTCAGCATATTACCGTCCACTTTGTCGATGTTGGCATAGTTGGCGCGGTTGGCAATCCATGCCACGCCTTCACCCCAGAAGCCATTGACATCATTGCCGGTGCCGACAATGCGGGAAAGACCCGGAGTCAGCTGGCCTTGGTATTTCACTTGGGCAATCACAGGCTCATCACCTTGGAAGCCGTACATGACATTCAAAGGATCAGTACCGTTTGGTCCGCATTTGTAAGCCACTTCCTTGGTGCGTTCAATATTATTGACTTCCATGGTTTTAGGCGTTTCAGGCGCGGGAGCGGATTGTTGCGCAGTAGGAGTTGGAGCAGTTTCCGGTTTAGATTTAGAGCCGGAGCTGCCGCATGCAGACAGCGCGGTAGCGATAAGGACGGCGGGAACGATTAATTTCAGATTGGATTTCATCAAGTTACTCCGGATTTAGTCTATCGGGGTCAGCATAAACTGACAGAAAGCCCTACCTTAACAGAGAAAAGAAGGCTTGTCTCGTCCATATATGAAAACACGATACTCATTATCAATAAAGTGCTATTTGTTCTTTTGAAAACAGTGGATTTGATTTACGCAAAGCTAATTGAAATTAAGTAAAGATATATCACGAATCAACAAAATACCGATTTTGAGGGGCGGGGGATTAATGTTTGGTGCTGCAAGGTGGGGATGATGTTAAGGAAATAATGACGGACGAACTTTGCAGCTGGTGAGGGCGATGAAGCCGGAGACAGTGAAAAGGGCAGGGGAAAATGAATGGATTTGGATGAAAGAAATTCTCGCCTTGTTTTCAGTGTTCTGGAAAATGGTATTTTTAAAATTTGAGTGGATGAGGTAAGGCTGTACGCTGGTGTAAAGCCAATCCTTTTTGCTTCAAAGATTTCCTATTTGAGAGGGGTTGGTTTAACGAAATTCAATAAGGTGATGCTGTATGGTCAAAACGGAAATTTGGGGATAGCAAGCGATAGTCTGCAAACCTCGCCTTTATCGAGTTTGGTTTTTATTGTGGAGATGCATTGGATGCAATACTTGGGATACATCGGATAGGGGGAATATAGTGGATTAACTTTAAACCAGGACGGCGTTTCCTCGCCTTAGCTCAAAGAGAACGATTCTCTAAGGTGCTGAAGCACCAAGTGAATCGGTTCCGTACTATCTGTACTGTCTGCGGCTTCGTCGCCTTGTCCTGATTTAAATTTAATCCACTATATTACTTGCTAATAATGAGCAGAAAGACAGAGAAAACCGATTACGAACCATAGATATATGGCTAAGGAAACCAAACGGCGTCCGATAAGTTTATTCCGTAAAACAAACCCTAAAATTAAAGTAATGAAAACAATTGGTAAGCCGATATATATTAAATTGTCAAAATATCTGCCTTGACCTAAATATGGAAAGATCAAGTAGACTCCAAAAATCCCGCCCATAAAATAAATCAGCATGCCCGGCCCTAGGAGTAGAGCGGTAAGTATATGTGGCATTAATAAAATTGAAAGCCACTGTTTAGTTTTTGAATTCATTTAAATCACCAATATATAAAACTTTTTATATCGATAGGGTAAATAGGCCGGGTACTTCTGCAAAACCGTCAAATCGTCGAAATATGGGTTTTTGAAGCCAATCTACGCTTGCTTTTTCCCGTTTCAATCAG
>NZ_AJMT01000033.1:0-2572 GCF_000260655.1 Neisseria sicca VK64 | reverse complement strand
GCAATAGCATTGATTTTTGTGATGATGCGCTGGGTATTGCCTGAATTTGGTAAGGTTTACGAAAGCATGGGAGCGAAACTGCCTGACTTAACCCAAATTGTTATGGATATTTCCAAAATTTTTGTGGAATATGGATGGCTGATGATCGTTATCTTTATTGCCGTTTGTTTTGGTGTTTATAAACTACATGAAAAATCAACAAGTTTCCAAAAACGTATAGATGCAATGATCTTACGTTTACCAATTTTTGGTCCGATTGTCCGTAAAGCGACTATTGCTCGGTGGGCTCGTACCACTTCCACCTTGTTTGCCGCAGGCGTACCTTTGGTAGAAGTTTTAGATTCAGTAGCAGGAGCAGCCGGTAATATCCTTTATGAGGAGGCAACACAAGACATTCGTGCGAAAGTTACTCAAGGTCTTTCTTTGACTTCGAGTATGCAAAGTACGGATATGTTCCCCAATATGGTTATTCAAATGGCCGCTATTGGTGAAGAATCCGGTTCCCTTGATGATATGTTGAATAAGGCTGCTGAATTTTACGAAGATGAAGTTGATAACTCTGTAGCACAATTATCCTCACTGATGGAGCCCATCATTATGGTAGTTTTAGGCGCCATCATCGGAACATTGTTGGTAGCAATGTATCTGCCGCTGTTTAACCTCGGTAACGTAGTAGGTTAATATGTTGGAATCTTTGGATACATTAGCGCCATTTGATATTCCATTATCTGTCGTCGTTGGTTTGTTGATCGGAAGTTTTCTTAATGTTGTCATTTACCGCGTTCCTGTCATGATGGAACGCGGCTGGACTCAGTTTGCGAAAGAGCATTTGCAACTTGAATTAACGGAAGAAGAGCAGCAACCATTCAATTTGATGAAACCGGATTCACGCTGCCCTAAGTGTCATGCTCCGGTAAAGGCTTGGCAAAATATTCCGATTGTCAGTTATCTGATGCTTGGCGGTAAATGTGGTGCGTGTAAAACGCCCATCAGCATCCGTTATCCCTTAATCGAATTATTGACCGGTATATTGTTTGGCGTAGTGGCGTGGCAATATGGCTGGACGATGGCTGCATTTGGCGGTTTGATATTGACTGCGCTATTGATTGCATTAACCTTTATCGATGCGGATACTCAATATTTACCCGACAGCCTGACCCTGCCGTTGATATGGTTAGGTTTGCTGTTTAATTTGAATGGCACTTTTGTTCCATTAAAATCTGCCGTTTTAGGCGCGGTTTTCGGCTATATGAGCTTATGGCTGTTGTGTTTTATCTATAAGCTTTTGACTGGAAAAATCGGTATGGGTAACGGCGATTTTAAATTGCTGGCCGCTCTAGGTGCATGGCTTGGTGCCGGAATTTTACCTGTATTGGTCTTTATGGCAGCTTTAATTGGTCTGATTGGTGCGATTATCGGACGGGTTGCCAAAGGACAATATTTTGCTTTCGGTCCGAGTTTGGCTATTGCCGGCTGGATTATTTTGGTAGCTAACGAGCCGGTACATCGTGCCGTCACTTGGTGGCTGACCAAATCAGGATTTTAATATGACTTTATGGATAGGTTTGACGGGTGGTATCGGCAGCGGGAAATCTCAAGCAGCAAAAATCTTTTCTGATTTGGGTGTCCCGCACATTGATGCCGACGCCCTGAGTCGAAGCCTGACGGCGGATAACGGTATAGCATTACCGGCTATCCGCCGTCTTTTTGGCGACAAGGTTTTTCATACCCAAAACAGTCTGAACCGTGCTGCTTTGAGGGATCTGGTTTTCAGACAACCTCAAGCCAAAAAAGAATTGGAGGAGGTGTTGCTGCCTTTGATTTTAAATGAAATCAAATCGGCAAAAACCCGCTATCCTAGTGCTACATACGGCATTATCGATGTACCTTTGCTGATTGAAAATCCGGAATTTTTAGCGGCTGTCGATAGAGTATTGGTTATCGACGTTTCTGAAGCAACCCAAATTCTTCGCGTTCAGCAAAGAAGCGGTTTGGACACAGAAGAGATCAAGCGCATTATGAACACTCAGGCCAGCCGCAAAACGCGGCTGCTCTATGCAGATGATGTCTTAGAAAATGAAGGGACTTTATCTGAATTGACCCAAAAAATTCAGGGACTGCATAGGTTTTATCTGGGATATTCCGGCAACTCGAAATTTGGTACATCATTGCCCTAACGTGAAATATTTCAATCAACAGACAAAGCATAAATGATTTGTAAGGAACAAATAATGACTGAAGTAACGACTGTAAAATGTCCGACCTGTCAAAAGCCGGTGATATGGAATGAAGAGAGCAAATACCGGCCTTTTTGCAGTCAACGCTGCCGATTGATTGACTTAGGTGAATGGGCGCAAGAGAAATATACGGTTGCAACAGAAGAAGATGATAGTTTATCGGACTTATTAAAATTATAAACGATAGAACATAACTATCTAATAGAACTTGGTTTAACAAACAAAAAAATAAAGCCTTTTATAGTGGGTTAACTTTAAACCAGTACGGCGTTGCCTCGCCTTGCCGTACTATCTGTACTGTCTGCGGCTTCGTCGCCTTGTCCTGATTTAAATTT
>NZ_AJMT01000032.1:0-13642 GCF_000260655.1 Neisseria sicca VK64 | reverse complement strand
CCATGGTTAGACCTTCAAAGTTGAGTATTGTACTATTTTTTTTTAATTGGCTATAACTTTAAACCAGTACGGCGTTGCCTCGCCTTGCCGTACTATCTGTACTGTCTGCGGCTTCGTTGCCTTGTCCTGATTTAAAGTTAATCCACTATAAAATGAAACGGCTTTGCCGCAAGTTTATTGATACAAAAAGGTCGTCTGAAATCCGATTTTCGTTTTCAGACGACCTTTTGAGCAAATGATGGCGTTATTTGGGCTCTTGCGGCACATAACCTTGAACGGCATCTGCACCGTCGCCGAAGAAATACTGTTCCATTTGTTGTGCCAGATATTCGCGTGCGCGCGGGTCGGCGAGGCTCAAACGGTTTTCGTTAATCAGCATGGTTTGGTGGCGTGTCCACGCATTCCAAGCTTCTTGGGATACATTTTCAAAAATGCGCTTGCCCAATTCGTTGGGCAGCGGTGGGAATTTCATACCTTCGGCTTCTTTGCCGAGTTTGACGCAGTGAACCATACGGGTCATGGCGGTTTTCCTTCAAAAACGGGGTTTCAGACGAGGTATATTTTAACGTATCGGCTGACGTTCGGAAAGGCGGGGAGGGGCTTACCACATTGCCTTTCTGCGCAAAGGTTCGTTATGGTCGCCTTTGACAAGCTCCCAAATGGTCAGACCCATTTGGGGGCCGAGTAGCACATCTTGTGTCCGCACACCTTCTCCTTCAGGGAAAATTTCGCCTTTATTGAAATGGCGGGTTTCACCGTCAAAGCTGGTGATTTTCCACATGCCCGAAATCGGAACAGGCTCTTCCTCGACGCCGATGATTTCCTGCGGCGCTTGGGTGTAGATCCGCTTACCGTCCTTTTCTTCGACTTCCCAGCCGTCCCATCTTCTCGACCAATAATACATCTGTTCTCGGGTAATGCCGCCCATATTCTCGCGCGGATATTTTTCGCGTATCGGTTCTAAAGCGCGGTTTAGCGCAATGTAGTCCAAGGGTAAATCTTCGCGGATATCCCCTGTTTCGGGCAGGCTGCCGATTTTAAAAACCTTGATACCGGCAAAGTCGCGCAGAGTAATATCGGGATGATTTGCCAAAACAGACTCTATCCTGCCTGCCGGAAGCTGTCGGTAAAGTTCCCTACCGACCAGTGTGTACCAACTGATACTGCGTATGTTGTATCTATAAAACGTTGACAGATAATCGGTCGTGACCGGACTCAGCCCCAAATTTTCGCGGCAAACCCCGTATTCATACGGCGCACCGTCGTAATAATTATGCGGTGGAATTGCTGCCAGTCCGATATAACCGTGGAAAACATCCAGCTTCTCTGAAATCTTACCGACAAACTCATCCAGTTTTGCCAAATCTTGGGGAGAAGACAAAATTTCCAGTGGCAGATTAAAAAGCAGGGTGCCTAACGGCATATACGGCTCATTTGCCAAACCTGCAGCAATGGAGGTGATATTGAAATAATAGGATGCACTGGTATTTGCATGCTCGCTTTGCATTCCCCACTCGATGTTGGGCGGATTTTTCTCCCGACTATCCAGCCAACGGTAGATTTTATCGCGTTCTTTCAGATATGATTTTTCGGTCAGTTTGACTTCCTTAATATCCCTATGACCTTTTTCGTGCCAAGCTATTGTCAGCTTGTCTTTCGCCCATTCGTAATAGAAATCCATCAAACCGGTTAAGGCATCGGCGACATCCTCGCGGGTATTGAAATAGACCACGCCGCGTATGCCCAGTTGCAACAGGGTAAAGCCATGTTCGTTGTAGCGTTTGGTGCGGTCGGCGGTATAGCGGATGGCAGCGAGTTGCTTTGTGATGTCGCTCATGGAATGTCCTTATGTTGGTATGACAAACGTCGTCTGAAAGAGTGTAGCGTTTTCAGACGACCTTTACCGCAAAGTAGGATTATTCGGCATAAATGAGGGTTGAACGGAATGGGGTGGCAGGGATGGGGTCATCTGAAAACCGTGTCCGGCTTTGCAGCATCACCAGCCTGCCTTTTGGCACGACTTTGCGCTTACGCCTCAAACGTATCCAGCCAAATCCACTAGCTCTCGTCGGTATCGGCACAACAAACCGTAGCGCGGGTTCTACCCGCGAAGCAGATGTCAGCACAAATACCCGATTCAGACTGATGGACGGCAAATCCCGCAGGCAAAGCCCACGCTACGGGGTTCGGTTATCTCAAGCGTGTTTTGATGAATAAAGGTCGTCTGAAACCCGTGTCCGGCTTTGCAGTATAACCAAATCGCCTGTTGACGCGACTTTTCACTTACGCTTCAAACGCATCCAGCCAAATTCGCCAGCTCTCGTCGGTATCGGCGCAGACGGTCAGGGTTTCGCCGTTTTCGATGCTTTGGAACGACAGGCTGCGGGCGTGGAGCATGAGGCGGGTGGTGCCGAGGTGGGCGGCGGTGGCGTGGTTTTGGCGCAGGTCGCCGTAGTTGGTGTCGCCGACGATGGGGTGGAAGATGTGTTTCATGTGGCGGCGGAGTTGGTGTTTACGGCCTGTGTGCGGGATGAGTTCTGCCCACGAGTAGCGCGAGGTCGGGTAGCGGGCGGCGGATTGGAAGGGCAATTCGGTGCGCGCAAGGCAGCGGTATCGGGTTTGGGCTTCTTGGAGGGTGGCTTCGGTTTGGGATTCGGCGATTTTGTCGGGCTGATATTTGAGGGGGTAGTCGATGAGTCCGTCGTCGGGCAAATATCCGCGCACGATTGCCCAGTAGGTTTTGCGTGTGGTTTTTTGTTCGAACTGTTGCGTCAGCAGGCGGGCGGCTTCGGGGTCGAGGGCAAACAGGAGGACGCCGGATGTGGGGCGGTCGAGGCGGTGGGCGGGATAGACGTGTTGTCCGATTTGGTCGCGCAGGGTCTGCATGACGAACTGTGTTTCGTGGCGGTCGAGCCAGCTTCGGTGGACGAGCATTCCGGCGGGTTTGTTGACGGCGATGGTGCGGCTGTCGCGGTAGAGGATGTCGAGCATGGTCTGATGTGGGCGGAAATGGGGGATTGTAACGCAAGCGGTCGCGGCTGAGACGGCAATCTTGGGCTGGAACGCATGATTCGGTTCAAATAAGGAACACTTACTGCCGTTCATGTTTGCGTTTTCAGACGACCTCGGGTTCTGTCGGTTACAATGTGGGGGTTCAATAAGATGAAGGAAAAACTGTGAGCCTGCTCAAAAAACTGCCCAAGCCTATGCTGACCGATGAGGCGCGCCGCGAGATTCAGGCGCGGGAGTCGTATCATGTTTTGAAGATTATTTCGGAATTTGTCGAGGCGGGCGAGGAGCTGCGGGCGATTCAGCCTGCGGTCAGCATTTACGGCAGCGCGCGCACGCCGGAAAACCATCCTGACTACGAATTTACGCTGCGTCTGGCGCGCAAGCTCTCGGATGCCGGTTTTTCCGTTATTTCGGGCGGCGGGCCGGGGATTATGGAAGCGGCGAACAAAGGCGCGTTTGCGGGCGCAAGCCCGGCGGTGGGGCTGAATATCGTGTTGCCGCACGAACAAAAAGCCAATCCGTATCAGGATTTGTCCATCAAGTTCCAACATTTCTTCCCGCGCAAAGTGATGTTTGTGAAACACGCGGTCGCGTATGTCGTCATGCCTGGCGGCTTCGGTACGCTGGACGAATTGTTTGAAAGCCTGACGCTGGTGCAGACAGGCAAAACGCCCGACCGTCCGATTATCTTAGTGGGCAAGGATTTCTGGTCGGGCTTGTTGGACTGGATACGCAAAGAGTTGCTCGGGCGCGGGCTGATTGCGGAAGCCGATATGGATTTAATTCGACTGATTGACAGCGAAGACGAAATCATCGAAGAAATCTTCGCGCATTACGAAAACCGCTTGGAAGATTTTTCCGAAGGCGTCAACGCGTGGTCGCTCGGATTGTGACGGGTTGAGAGGTCGTCTGAAAACCTTCCGAATCTCGCGGGTGAGTTGAAATCAAGACAAGCGGCAACGCCGTATCGGTTTCCAGTTAACCCGATATATAGTGGATTAAATTTAAATCAGGACAAGGCGAGGCAACGCCGTACTGGTTTAAATTTAATCCACTATAGAATCGTTTCAGACGACCCCTGCCTATTTCGGTACAATACCTTTTCTCTTCGCCGCAAGGCAGCCACGCCGCCGCGAACATTCCCTTTATCCACCCCACCCGACCCAACCGTTCATGACCGATACCGCCCAAATCATCACCAGCTACGGCCGCCGCTACATCGTGCGCACGCCCGACGGCAAAACCTACGAAGCCAGCACGCGCAAAAAGCGGGTGGATTTCGCCTGCGGCGATCGCGTGCATATCCAAAATATCAACGCCGAACAAGCCGTCATCGAAGACCACCTCCCGCGCGAAAGCCTGCTCTACCGCCAAGACGCTTGGAAAACCAAGCTCATCGCCGCCAACGTCAGCCAGCTCCTTATCGTTACCGCCGCCGTTCCCTCGCCCAGCAAAGCCCTGCTGCAACGCGCCCTCCTAGCCGCCGAAGCCGCGGGCATCCAAGCCGTCATTATCCTGAACAAAGCCGACCTGCCCGAAACCGCCCTCTGGCGCGAAAAACTCAAATTCTACGAAACGCTCGGTTATCCCGTCATCGAAACCCGCGCGCTGGAAAACGCCGACATCCTGCGTCCCGTCCTACAAGGGCATACCAACATCCTGCTCGGACAAAGCGGCATGGGCAAATCAACCCTGACCAACGCCCTCTTGGGCAACCAAACTGCCCGCACCGGCGACATCTCCACCGCGCTCGACTCCGGCAAACACACCACTACCCACGCCCAGCTTTACGATTTAAACGAAGAAACCCAATTAATCGACTCCCCAGGTTTGCAAGAATTCGGGCTGCACCACCTAGAAGCCGCCAACCTGCTGCAATACTTCCCCGACCTGAACCATCTTGTCGGGCAATGCCGCTTCCACAACTGCACCCACCGCGCCGAACCCGGCTGCGCCGTCAAAGTCGCCGCCGAAACAGGCGAAGCCAAACCCGAACGCATCGAGTTTTTGCAACGGATAACGGATGAATTGTTGAGATAGGGAGAAGCGGTTGGTTTTAGTGAAATAAAAAACGTCGTCTGAAAACTTGGGAAACAGGTTTTCAGACGACCTTTTTTATCGGGAGGAGGGTTTGGGATGGAGAAGCGATTGATTCATTCAACGCGGAGGATTTCTCCGAGCAGGCTTGCTTCGTCCGATGGTCGGCAGCACGCCGTGATACTTCGAGAAAAGCGTAGCGTGGGCTTTGCCCGCGATATTTGCCAATCGGGTTATGAATCAGACCATAAACCGAGTTTTTCGTGGGCAAAGCCCACGCTACGGTGGTAGATCAACGTTAATTGGGATAGGGAAGCGATTTGCTCATTCAACGCGGAGGATTTCTCCGAACAGGTTTGCTTCGTCCGATAGTCGGCAGCACGCCGCAATGCTTCGGGAAAAGTGTAGCGTGGGCTTTGCCCACGGGATCTGCCAATCGGTTTCTAAATCGGATCATAAACCGAGTTTTTCGCGGGCGAAGCCCACGCTACGGTTTGGCTGTCTGCATCGTTAAAGGGTTTGTGCTTTGCGTTAAACCTTGCCCGTCCAATCAAACGTTTCCAAGAAGTCAGGCAGCTCGGAGAGGTTGTCGAGTATGGCGAGATGCGGGGCGGTGTTCAACATGGCGGCGGAGTGTGCGCCTGTGGTGAGGGCGACGGCGGGGGCTTTGGCGTTGGCGGCCATTTCCAAGTCGTGGGTCGTATCGCCGACAACCAAAGTTTCCTGCGGCGTCAGCCCCAGTTCGTCGCATAGTTTGAAAACCATGTCGGGTGCGGGTTTGGAGGCTTGTTCGCTGGCGCAGGTCGTCGCCATCCAAAAATCGGCCGTACCGGTTTGCGTGATAGAGCGGTCGAGTCCTATCCTGCCTTTGCCCGTGGCGACGGCGAGCCAGTAGCCTTGGTTTTGCAGGGTGTGCAGGCAGGGCAGGGCTTCGGGGAAGAGCGTCATGTTGTGGTTGTTGGGGTTGAGATAGTGTGCAGCGTAGGTTTCCGTCAATTCTTCGCGCATGTGTTCGCCGGCATGCGGGGCGAGGCGGCGAATGATTTCCGGCAGGCTGTAACCGATGAGGGCGCGGACGGCATCGTCATCGGGAACGGGCATACCGCAGTCGGCAAAACTTTGTTGGAAGGTGCGGATAATCGGGCGCGTCGTGTCTGCCAGCGTTCCGTCCCAGTCGAAGATAATCAGTTTAGGTTTCATCGTGCGCTTTCTTTCAGACGACCTTGGGGCAAGATAGAAAAATCATAACAGAAAATCCGATGCTTGCCTGCCGGCGGATTGATGCAAACGTTATAGTGGATTAAATTTAAATCAGGACAAGGCGACGAAGCCGCAGACAGTACAGATAGTACGGCAAGGCGAGGCAACGCCGTACTGATTTAAAGTTAATCCACTATAAAAATCCTAACTGAATTCAAACGCTAAGAACGGATGAATTTAGGTAAAAGGGTCGTCTGAAAAGTTTCAGACGACCCCTTGTTTATGGTTTCTTGCCGGAGAATATGAAGGAAGACGTTGCTTTGACTCCCTGCTGCCAGGCTTATCTTTTCATTTTGTGGAAGATGATGGGCTGTTCCGGCGCGCGGGTCAGTTGGCGCGGCAGCGTCAGCATCGCCAATATCCAGACGCTCAATGCGTAAAGAAATATTCCGCCTTGCCGCATGCCGCCCAATGCCGCGCTGCCCAGCAAAGATTCCAAGATAATCACGACCAAAGCCGCCGCACACGCCGCCGCCCCGCTTAAAAACAGGGCGTAGTGGAAATGGCGGCGCATCATTTTTTTGTAGGCGAGTTTGGTCAGTCCGCCCGCGATAATCAAGTTGAAAAAGCCGAATACGCCGCAGATAAACCAAACGATGGCGTCATCCCAGCCCGCTACTTGCCGCAACTGCCCGTTTTGGAAGGTCAGCAGCAGTCCGGAATGGCGGAACAGCCCGACTGTGATGATTTCGTGCAGCAGCAATGCCAGAGGCAGGGTCAGGAAAATCAGGGCAATCAGCAGCGGGCGGTAGGGTTTTTCTTGGGTGAGGTACATGATGGATAGGGAAGGGGGTGGATGAGGTGCGGCGTTTGTTTGGGATGCTGTCGGCGTGCCTTAATTCAGTATCTGCCGCACTTGTTTCAAAACCTGCCAAGCTTTTGCTTTGAGTTGCGGTTGGCGCAGCAGGCGGGCAGGGTGGGGAAGGATGAAGCGGGGGGTGTTGCCGCAGAGTGTGTCTATCAATGGGGCAAGTTCGGGTTTTTCAAATATTTGCCCCACCAATAACACGGCTTTCGCCTGCGTATCGGCAAGCTCTCGGGCAAGCTGGGGCAGCTCGGCTTGGATTTGTTCGTCAGTAGGGTGCGGGCTGAAAACGGGCGCTGCTTTGACCCAACTGGTTTTGTAGGCTTGTTGGGGCGTCAGGCGGATGGCGGTAAGCATATTGTCGAGCAGGACGCCGACCGCGCCGTGAAAGAGTTGTCCGTGCAGGCTGTCTTCGGTTGCGGGACAGATGCTGATGATGATGACTTCGGACGGACGCGCTTCGGTTTGCAGGCGCGGGAGGTCGTCTGAAACGGTTGAAGCGGAAGCTTTGCCGGTGTTTTCGGGTACGGAATGTGTCCGCGCGGATGGGGAAGGTGCGTCAACCGGCGCGGCAGACGGCGGGATGGGGGGCGTTGTTGCGGAGGCGGTTTTTTCATGTTGAACCGCCGCCATCGCCGCCATGCGGGCATGATGTGCCGATGCGGAAATCGTGCGGACGGCTTCGACAACTTGGGCGGCAGTAGGTTTCTGCGGCTGCGTAACGGACGCATCGCCCGCAGGCGGGATGACTTTGGCGTGACGGTTCAGCCACATCGGGCCTAAGCCTAATGCCTGATGCAAGTGGAGATAGCGGCTGCTTAACATGGTTTTTCCATCAATACGGCGTCTTCATGCCCGCCTTCGGGCAGGGAATAGTAATGTTTGCGGATGCCGACCGCGGTAAAGCCGTATTTGAGATACAGCGATTGGGCGGCGGCATTGCCGGCGCGGACTTCCAACAGCAGGCGCGTGATACCGGCGGTTTGGGCGTGGCGGAGCCAATGTTCCAAAAGTGCGACGGCAATGCCTTGGCGGCGGTATTCGGGAGCGGTGGCAATCAAATGCAGCTCGGATTCATCCAATATATCCTGCCACACGATAAAGCCGCTGATGACGCCGTCGGTCTCACAGACCCACAGTTTATCCGTACTCTGCGCCAATGCGGAGGCAAATTGTTTAACAGACCAAGGCGACGGGTTGCCGACCGCATCAATCGCGGCAAGGGCAGGGCAGTCGTCTGAAAAAGCGGGGCGGATATTCATGCCTGCGCTTTCCGTTCTGCCTGCTCTTTGGCGGTCAGGGCGACTTTGTTGCGGACATAAAGCAATTCGGCGTGCGCGGCATCGGACGCGGGATAACGCCCGCTGAGTGCCAGCTTGAGATAGTCGGAAGCGGCAGGCATTTTCGGCGTTCCAGCAAAGGGCGGCGCATCGGTCAGCGCAAACGCATTGCCTATGCCGCCGGTAAACGCACGGCCTTCGGGTTCGACAATTTCAGCCGCTTTGCCGACCTGATAATCGCCGAGCCGTCGGTGCGCGCCCGTGTCGAACCATGCGTAAAACACCTCGCCCATACGCGCGTCGGTCGCTGCCAGTACGCAGCTTTGTCCGGGCAGCAGATACGCCGCCGCATCCAGACAGGGGATGCCGATGAGGGGCGTACCAAACGGCGTCGCCAAACCTTGCGCCACGCCTGTTCCGATACGCAAACCGGTAAACGCGCCGGGGCCTTGTGCATAGACGATCACACCCAAATCCGCCGCCGCAATACCCGCTTGTTCAAATAAAACACGAATCTGCGGCAGAATCAAATCGGATTGTTTCGTGCCGACATCTTCATGAAACGAAACAATCTGCCCATCGGTTTGCAACGCGAGGGACAGGTAGGAAGTGCTGGTGTCGATGGCAAGGACGGGTCGTCTGAAATCGGCTTGCATGGCGTGTTCTTCAAGATAAAAATTTTAGGATGGATTATAGCATTGTCGTCTTGATTCATGCCCGATAGGGTTTTCAGACGACCTCAATGATGTTTCAGCACTTTAGAAAATGACCGTCTCGAAACTATGGCAGGGCAGGCAAGCCACATTAAACCAATTCTCCAAATCAAATCCACCTTGCGCAGAATGGTCAATTTGTTCCCAACAGGATTGACGACAATCAACCGGCGGCTTTAAAATGAATTCAAGAATCGTTATTATTTTTACATCATCAGGAGAGAATTTATGGCAAAAAAAGTCAGCATTTTAGTAGGCAGCCTGCGTAAAGGCTCGTTCGCCCGCAAAGTGGCGCAAAACGTCATCCCCATGTTCCCCGAAGGCTACGATGCCCAAATCGTCGAAATCGGTCATTTGCCGCTCTACAATTTCGACTACGACGACCCCGCCGAAACCGACTTCCCCACACCCGAAAGCTACACTGCCTTCCGCGAAACCATCAAAGCTTCCGACGGCGTATTGTTCGTTACCCCCGAAAACAACCGCACCGTCCCCGCCTGCCTGAAAAACGCGATAGACATCGGCTCCAAACCCAACGCCGACGTCGCCTGGAAAAACACGCCTGCAGGCATCATCAGCCATTCCGTCGGTAAAATGGGTGGTTACAGTTCGCAAAAAAACCTGCGCCTTGCCTTGTCCTACTTCAATATGCCGCTGACCGGACAGCCCGAAGTTTTCCTCGGCAACTCCCCCACCTTGTTTGACGACAACGGCAAACTCATCGAATCGGCGTGCAGCTTCGTTCAAGGCTATATCGACCAACTCGTCGCCCTTATCGAGAAGAACCCCAAATAAACACAGCAGAAAACTGCCGGACTTTAGAAAATAGCTGATTTTCTAAACATCAAAGGTTTAATGAAGAAAGGTCGTCTGAAATCTAAGGTTTCAGACGACCTTTCTTTTAAATCAATAGCATCAGAGAAAACACACATCAAAAGCTCGTCTGAAAAAAGCAAATCCAACGGGTCTGCAACCATTCAGACGACCCATCAGCCGGTTATCCCATTCGCTTTACCCATTACATCGTTCAAGCTACTATACGAACTACGTTGTCATTTAAAAATGCGCCGCCCTGAACATTGCGGCGGGCAAAAAGGAAAAAAATGAAAAAATTATTTAGATTTTTAGGCTTGGTAGTTTTAGTCGCCGCTCTTCCGGTTTTATCGATCTATGCCTCTTCGGGAAAAGAAATCTTCAATCAAAAGGATGATTTTTTTGTGGATACCGATGAGGAACGCTCGTTTGCATTCATGCTAAACAACTATTCTGACCAAGGTGTAATGATAACTTATCACAAGGCTGGAGAGACATGGACTTTAAGTGATATAGGGCCTTATTCAGAGGAAGGGGGAGGACAATGTTGCGTTTCCATCCCCCGCTGGCATGAGGGGATGACACTGCCACTGACCTTGATGATAAGCACGGATACAAATGAATTTGAAGAGTGTAACGTTAATGCGAAGGTAGATAAATTTACCGATGAAGACAACGGATTATTGCAGTTTCACATTTTGCCGGATTATTCAGTGCGTGTATTAATTTCAAGTTACGGTAGGCAGAGGCCGGAAAATCCTATGCATCAGTTTCATGAAACTTTGAAAAAAGATAACGAAGCATACCGTAAGGAAAATCCGGATTTTTAAATTAAGATGGGCGGAACGATGAGCAAAGCTAAAATGGTATTCTATGCCAACGAGTCGAATATTAAATAATTTGATGGTTATGCTGGCTTGAGCTCCACGTTACTTGCTTTTCAGAATAATGAATGCAGAGCGAATTAAACCGACATCAGGAGAAAGAAAGCATAATAAGAATAGAAGGAGATGGGCTAAATCACTGCCAGGGCAATTATGATTAAATGATTAAGGAAGAAAGAAATGGCAAAGCTTATATATGAATTAAATCAATCTGGGAAATTTTCAGCTTTTTATTTAGATCAAGATAAATTTAGTTATTTCGGATTTTGTGACTCAACAAGATTAAGTTTAGATTTTATACCTAGATTTGAAATAGAAGCAAAAAGTACGAAATTAAAAAACCATCATATACTACTGACTAATGCAACAACCATTTTAGTAGATAAAAAGTTAGCTGATTTTTTAATAAATAAATATAACCAAGAAATTCAGATAATTCCAATTGAGTTGGTATGTAAAGATACTATTCTGTCGGATAAATATTTTCTAATTAATTCGTTGCATACTGAAAATATAATTGATGAAGAAGAATCAGAAAGAATTTATATCGATGAGAATACTTCGTTTTTATCATCAGATAATATGAAATTAAATGACGATTCACTGAAAGTTATAGGTATTGGTAGGCATAACAACCCAGCATGTTCAACGGATTTATTTTTTTCTAATGAATTAATATTTGAGTTACATGAACATGGGTTTGATAAAGGATTTATATTTGCTTAGTTAATCTTAGCTTGGATTAAGATTCAATGTCTAATAAAGATCATTAACAGCCTGATTCTAAGAAATATAGTTTGTATGCTTATTGATTTGTATATAGGGCGGATACAAACATATATCTAAATTAGAGTTTACTTTTAATTTTGTCATAATTGAAAGGTGCATCAATAAAAGGGGGTATCAATACTGCATATCCAAAATATTGATAAAAGGAGTTAAAACATGGAGTTCTTTTTAGATAAAGATAATTATTGTTGTGTAAAAAATACTGCTAATCCTGATGAACAAGTTATCGGAGATTTTTTTGAAGGAGATATTCAAGGTTTTGATTACTATGTTAACTTTCTCATTGATATCATTGATCAAATTAAAAATGATGAAATAGAAAACTGGCAGGGAACAGGCAATGCCCACACAATTTCCATAACAAAAGATAAGATAAATATTTTTAACGAATTTACTGAAATGGAAGTAACTATTTATGACTTTGGATACTTTTTGTCCCTTTTATATCAATGGAAAAAATTGATTGAAAGTAGGAAAGAAGTATCTATCTAATTGCCTAATATAGTTAGTTCTATCGCTGACAACGGTAATAAACTGCTTCCAAGGGTCAGTATTACGACCAAGAAAGCGGGCTGCACTACAACCGTTTCCGGTATTACGACCAAGAAAGCGGGCTGCACTACAACCGTTTCCGGTATTACGACCCTGAAATCGGGCGATGTATAAGTCAGGATATGATCGGGTTATGAGGTAGGGATAATTTATATACCTATGCAGATACTCCAACGGGCTGGATTGAACCATGGGATTTGCGATCCACTAATAGTGGTAGAATGCCAAGTAATAAAATAATACCTCCTGAACAAGGCCATCAGCGTTAACATATTATTCTATGGATTTATCGTAAGAAAAAATAGGATCAGATAATATGCAACTCTATACAATTTTCCCCCAAAAAAACATTAATGTTGATTTTTCTTTTAATTTAAAAGGTAACAACAAGGATAGCATTTCAGACTATTTTAAATTTAATATTGATTTTTTAGATAATAAATCTCTAGATTGTTATAAAGATATTTCTTATAAGTACATATTTAGAGACAAGCTGAGACCTTATATATATGGGGTTACGGATGAATTTAAAAAGATGGTCATAGAGAATAATTTAAAAATGCAATTCCTAGAATTATACGATATAGCTAATACTGGAATTTTTTGCTTTACTTTAGAATAGCATAGAGAAATAAGAGTAAGTTGGGTTGAAAATCTAACCGTTACAGAGGAAAAGTTTTCTCTTTAAAAACTCAAATCCATAACTTCATCTCTAGGTTCTAGAGCCAGGAAGGAAAGAATCATTACAATATTTTTAACAATTTAAGGTTTTCTAAAGATGGTTTACGAAGAACAATTGGTTTTCCTAAAAAAATCAAAGAATCTCTATGTTTACATTTATGAGTGGATTGATCTATTAGATTTTTGCAAAGTTAGCAATTTAAATCCACAGGATGAAGAGTATCAAATTATTACTACAGCTTTTAGGCATGCCGGTTGGAAAGGGGATGGTGTTTTAACAGAAATTTGGATTCCTCCTTTTGCTGTTGGAGCCATTTTAGAAGAACCTATCAATTACTCTGATGAGCTATGGAAGTCATGGCAGAATGGATTAATTTTATGGCATGTGAAACAGAGGGAGGATGGTTTATCTTTCATCGGTTCACCTAAAAAATTATTAATTCCTGATGTTGGGATAGATAAAGTTACTGTTTGATTATTATAAAGTGAGTTAATATTTAGAGAGATTGAAATTTTTGAGAAATTAGGTGCATTCTCTTTATAAGTTGTTAAAAGGTCGTCTGAAAACCTCCATTCAGACGACCTTTCTACCGTTTATCCCATTTGCTTTACCGTTAATGACATTCAAGTTACCATACGAACCTCATTGTCATCTTTAAATTCAACGCCATGACTGCCCGCCAATCCTACCACCTCACCTTCTCCCGGTTCTCCCCGTCCCTCTCCGTCAAATCCTTCACCGCCTCCGAAGCCGCCAACACCGCCTACCGCGTCGAAATCACCGCCACCTCTACCGATTCCTCCCTGCCGCTGTCT
>NZ_AJMT01000031.1:0-2979 GCF_000260655.1 Neisseria sicca VK64 | reverse complement strand
GGTAGCATACGGCCTTTCCTGCAAGAAAGATTGCCATGAACTACACACAACTGACCCAAGACGAACGATACCATATCCAATACCTGTCCCGCCACTGTACCGTCACAGAAATCGCCAAACAGCTCAACCGCCACAAAAGCACCATCAGCCGCGAAATCAAGCGGCACTGCATCCAAGGGCAGCAATACAGCGCCGATAAAGCCCAAAGGCAAAGCCGGCTGACCAAACAGCGTAAGCGAAAACCCTATAAACTCGATTCGCAGCTGATTCAACACATCGACACCCTTATCCGCCGCAAACTCAGTCCCGAACAAGTATGCGCCTACCTGCATAAACACCACGGGATCACACTCCATCACAGCACCGTTTACCGCTACCTCCGCCAAGACAAAAGCAACGGCGGCACTTTGTGGCAACATCTCAGAATATGCAGCAAACCCTACCGCAAACGCTACGGCAGCACATGGACCAGAGGCAAAGTGCCCAACCGCGTCGGCATAGAAAACCGACCCGCCATCGTCGACCAAAAAACCCGTATCGGCGATTGGGAGGCCGACACCATCATCGGCAAAGATCAGAAAAGCGCATTATTGACCCTAGTCGAACGTGTTACCCGCTACACCATCATCTGTAAATTGGATAACTTAAAGGCCGAAGATACTGCCCGGGCAGTCATTAGGGTATTAAGGGCATATAAAGCCAGAGTCCACACCATCACCATGGATAACGGCAAAGAGTTCTACCAACACACCAAAATAGCCAAAGCATTAAAGGCGGAAACCTATTTTTGCCGCCTTTACCATTCGTGGGAAAAAGGGCTGAATGAGAACACCAACGGACTCATCCGACAATATTTCCCCAAACAAACCGATTTCCGAAATATCAGCGATCGGGAGATACGCAGGGTTCAAGATGAGTTGAACCACCGGCCAAGAAAAACACTTGGCTACGAAACGCCAAGTGTTTTATTCTTGAATCTGTTCCAACCACTGGTACCCTAGTGTTGCACTTGAAATCCGAATCCAAGGACCCTTAATCCTTCGGGGGTCGTCTGAAAAATAAAATCACTTAATAGCGGTAATCAGGATGACGAGAACAGCCAGAGTAACGGATAACACATTCATTGGAATGTTTGCTGCATCCTTTCAGCGCAAGTTCTTTGGCAATTTCCACATCATCATCTCCAGCGGTTCCAGTTCCTCCTTTACCTTCTTCTTTACCACCAACTGCAATAGCAGCACAGATATTACGGTATTCGTGTTTCAACCGACAGCCTTTTCCGTCACGGGCAATAGGATTTTTTCCACCTCCAGCTTTAATACAGCTTTCCAATGCTTCCTTATTAGCCGAACGATAACCTTCGGTATTATTCTCAGAATAGCCTACCGCACGATTGACCGGATTAAAATAAATCGCCCCCCAACGGTTCGGAATATTAATTACCCTACCTCCCTGTCCCATCGGTCGGTTATTGCCCGCGCATCCCGGCAAATCAGGATGATAGGCACAAGGATTGCTCATTTCATTTGCGTTAGCGAAACTGCTTAAAATCATGGCAGCCACTAATAATATATGCTTCATCGGTTTATTCCTTATTTTTGAACATCAATCATATTCTTACTTTACCCTGTTCCCCAAACAACCCAGTCAAAATCAGATGGGCTGTTTCCTCTTTATCGTCTATGGTCACACAATAAAGTTTCAGACGACCCCTAATCCTTCAGGGGTCGTCTGAAAAAACAAATCAATCGACAATGCTGCCTTATTGCTTTGTGAAGCTTACAAAACGCCTTGATGGGCGGTATCGTGTCCCAAAGCAGTCAGGAATTGCGACATGCTGTATGTTTCGCCTGAGGCGGCAAACTTGAACGCGTCTACGGTATCGCCGCCATCTGAGGAGTGGACGGCATCCAAGACGGTCAGGGTGTCGTCGCTGCCTTTGAGTTTGACCACCCAGTTCTCTTTGTTGTTTCCTGCTTTATTGATTTCCAAATCGATGTCTTTCAGCGTCAGATTGCCTGAGAACAATACGGTATTGTCCTCGCCGCTTGCGTTTAGTGACAATTTGTCATGCCCGCTGCCTTTGCCGAATGTAATTGTATTGGCATAGCTGCCGCCGGAAATGGTGTCATTGCCTGCGCCGGCATCAATGGTGCTGTCGTGTCCGACTTTGACGGTATCGTCGCCGCTGCCGCCGATAAAGGTGGTTTTGCCGCCGTAGTTGCCTGAAACGCTGACGGTATCGCCGTTGTCGGTACCGTGGATAATGCGGTTGGAGCCTTCGTACAGCCGTTGCTCAAAGGTATCGCTGTCGTCATTCAGGTATTGAATAATCGTGCCGTCTTTGCGGACATGGGATACTTTCAAGCCGAAATGTTCGATGATTTGTTCCGTGCTGTATGTGCCGTTGTCGAATTGGAACTCGGATATGGCGCCTTGCGAACCCATTTGGTTTTTAATCGTCAATACGTCATTGCTGCCTTTGATGGAAACGGTCCATGTGTTGCCGTTCAGACGGGGGTTGATGGTGTAGTCAAACGGATCGGGCGTGTAGTCGATGCCGGTTTTGTCGTAGCCCGGGGTCACGGAAATATTCAAGTCATCCAATGTCAAGCCGCCGGTAAATTTTACGGCGTTGCTGATGGAGGTGGGATTGAATTCTTCGTCGATATCGAAACCGAAGTCGAAAATGGTGTCGTGTCCGTATCCTTTGCCGAAGACATAGGTATCGCGCCCGTCTCCGCCTTCCAGATAATCGTCACCTGCGCCGCCGTCGAGGTAATCGGCTCCGACCCGCGCATACAGTTTGTCATTGCCGTTTCCGCCGTACAGTTTGTCGTCTGAAGACCATTCGTTGCCCCAGTAGGTCGTGCCTTCGTCTCGGATAATGTCGTCGCCGTCCATGCCGTAAATCACATCCCTGCCGTCTGTGCCGGAGCTTAATTCGTCATTAAACTTGCTGCCGACAATCACATCGTC
>NZ_AJMT01000030.1:0-4437 GCF_000260655.1 Neisseria sicca VK64 | reverse complement strand
ATATAGTGGATTAACAAAAATCAGGACAAGGCGACGAAGCCGCAGACAGTACAGATAGTACGAAACCGATTCACTTGGTGCTTCAGCACCTTAGAGAATCGTTCTCTTTGAGCTAAGGTGAGGCAACGCCGTACTGGTTTAAAGTTAATCCACTATAAAAGCCGTATTCCTTATCGGCACGCTATTTCAGACGACCCCTCATCAATCACGGCACTTTGTCCGTCCCGACTTCCTTACAGTGTCTTCCCGCCGTTTTTTCCCGTAAAATAATGCCTTTAACTCCCGATACTTGTTTTCAGACGACCTGTCCCCACCGTAGAGGTCGTCTGAAATCCATTCTCTCTCAATTAAACCCAATACAATGATTCAAAAAATATTCTCATGGTTCGAATCCCGAATCGACCCTTACCCCGAAGCCGCCCCGAAAACGCCTGAAAAAGGGCTGTGGCGGTTTATCTGGAGCAACATCGAAGGCTTGCGCAAATGGATTGCCGTATTGGCGGTGTTTACCGCCGGTATCGGCATTATGGAAGCCCTGCTGTTTCAATTTATGGGCAAAGTCGTGGACTGGCTCGGCAAATACACGCCCGCCACCCTGTTTGCCGAAAAAGGCTGGGCGTTGACGGCGATGGCGGCGATGATGGTGTTTTTCGCCCTCTGGACCTTCCTCGCGTCCAACGTGCGCCTGCAAACCCTGCAAGGCGTGTTCCCCATGCGCCTGCGCTGGAATTTCCACCGCCTGATGCTGGGGCAGAGCCTCGGTTTCTATCAGGACGAATTTGCCGGCCGCGTGTCCGCCAAAGTCATGCAGACCGCGCTGGCGTTGCGCGACGTGGTGATGACGGTTGCCGATATGGTCGTTTATGTGCTGGTGTATTTCATTACCTCCGGCGTGATTTTGGTCGCGCTCGACGGCTGGCTGCTGCTGCCCTTTATCGGCTGGATGATTGGCTTCGCCTTAGTGATGCGCTTCCTGATTCCCAAGCTCGGCAAAACCGCTTCGCGTCAGGCGGATGCGCGCTCGCTGATGACTGGCCGCATTACCGACGCCTATTCCAACATCACCACCGTCAAACTCTTCTCCCACGGCGCGCGCGAAGCGGCTTATGCCAAGCAGTCGATGGAAGAATTTATGGTTACGGTACACGCCCAAATGCGTTTGGCGACGCTCCTGCACACTTGCAGCTTCATCGTCAACAGCTCGCTGACCGCCGGCACGACCGCGCTGGGCATCTGGCTTTGGTATCACGGACAGGTCGGCGTCGGCGCGGTTGCCACCGCCACCGCCATGGCGTTGCGCGTCAACGGTCTGTCGCAATACATCATGTGGGAATCCGCCCGATTGTTTGAAAACATCGGCACCGTCAACGACGGCATGGCAACCCTGTCCAAACCGCAAACCATCCTCGACAAGCCGAACGCCCTGCCGCTGAAAGTGTCGCAAGGCGAAATCAAGTTCGAACACGTCGATTTCTCCTACGAAGCCGGCAAACCGCTGCTCAACGGCTTCAACCTCACCATCCGCCCGGGCGAAAAAGTCGGGCTGATCGGACGCAGCGGCGCGGGCAAATCCACCATCGTCAACCTGCTTTTGCGCTTCTACGAACCGCAAAGCGGCACGATTTCGATTGACGGGCAAAACATCAGCGACGTTACCCAAGAAAGCCTGCGCGCCCAAATCGGTTTGGTCACGCAAGACACCTCACTGCTGCACCGTTCCGTGCGCGACAACATCGTTTACGGCCGCCCCGACGCCACCGACGCCGAAATGATTTCCGCCGCCGAACGCGCCGAAGCCGCCGACTTCATCCCCAACCTCAGCGACGCCAAAGGGCGGCGTGGCTATGACGCGCACGTCGGCGAACGCGGCGTGAAACTCTCCGGCGGTCAGCGCCAACGCATCGCTATCGCCCGCGTCATGCTCAAAGACGCGCCGATCCTGCTGCTCGACGAAGCCACCAGCGCGCTCGACTCCGAAGTCGAAGCCGCCATCCAAGAAAGCCTCGACAAAATGATGGACGGCAAAACCGTCATCGCCATCGCCCACCGCCTCTCCACCATCGCCGCGATGGACAGGCTCATCGTCTTGGACAAAGGCCGTATCATCGAAGAAGGCAGCCACGCCGAACTCCTCGAAAAACAAGGCCTCTACGCCAAACTCTGGGCGCACCAGAGCGGCGGTTTCCTCAACGAACACGTCGAGTGGGAGCATTAAAAACCGCCCGATAAAGCGGGCAAATAAAAGGTCGTCTGAAAAATAAGCAATTAGATTATGTTTCACTTTGATGTGATGATGGAATAAAATTGAATTTGGGTTATTCAATATTAGTTGATGACAATTTTGGAAAGAAAATATGAAACGATCTATCAAATATTTGAGTATGGCTGCACTTGCATTTGCAGCAAATGCATGGGCAGGAAGCGCAGAAGAAGAGTTGCTGAACGCATTTGTAAAATGTGATGCATCTATGTTTGATATCTTGAAAAACGAGCAGGAGCAATTGAGCAAATATGCTCCGATTGAGAAAGTAGGAACGGTTGCACGTTTTCAGTTAGGTGTTGCTGATGAGGATGGGAAAAGACAGGTTGTTTTTAATAAGCCGATAACATTAAAAGGCTTACGTTTCAGTAGTTTCGAGACAATAAATTTGGAAATGCCATTTAATGAGGCGGGTAAAAATCCTATCTTTTATTTTTGGGGATTTGAAATCGAAAAAGCGCAGGCTGCTGATGTGATGGCGAAGTTCCCACAATGGGGTTTGAAACCGATGGGTGAAAATTTTGCGACTACTCCGCAAATTATTATTAATAGTCACAAGTCCTTACACTGGCAGCCAAATATGCAAGCAACGCCTAATTCGATGCCTGCGAAAAATACAGTAGAAAAAATGTTGGTATTGGAAGAGGAAAGTGGCAAAACAAGTCTCTACTGCACGGTTCAAGGTTATCCGAATAACCAATTGATTCGTCGTGAGCGACTTGATTTAATCGGAGGAAAATAAAATGAAAAAGTTGGCTGTTTTTTTGATGGCGATTTGTTTGCCAATTTCAGCATTTGCCGAATTTGCCGATAAGCCAAGATTTTTGCCCATGTCCGGCGGTACTCGGAGTCAGGCTTATGTAGACATGGAAAGTATCAGGCATCATCCTAACAATCCAAAATTGTTAGTATATGATATGGTAACCAATTTTGATGATACCGTTAGCGAAGTGGCGGGAACTTCTGTGATAGAGAAGCATTATCTTGATTGTCTGAATAAGATCGATATCTCAAATCCAGAACCAATGAAGGTATACAGTAGTCCTTTTGGAAAAGGGGAATTATTGCATGATATTCCAAGTGAGTCTAACCGGTTTGAAATGAAAGAGATTTCCCCAATTAGTATACTATCTGCTTTTGTGTGCGAGGTCGGAGGTCGTGATTTTGGCGGCAACCCGAATGCCTTCGAAGACATGAAAAAAGAATTGGATAAAATGACGAAGCAGAAAGGTCGAAAAAGATAAACCTTCAAGGTCGTCTGAAACCGAAAATCAGGTTTCAGACGACCTTTTTTGATTTCGGCATAACGATGCGCTAAACTTCCCGCTTGTGCCGCCTGACAAGGCGGATGGCAGATTGCCTGTTCCCCTGATTCCGCCTGTTTTCATGACCAAGCGGGCAACAGGTTTTCTGCCACTTTATAGTGGATTAATTTTAAACCAGTACGGCGTTGCCTCGCCTTGTCCTGATTCAAATTTAATCCACTATACTGCAGCCGCGCCGATAAAAACACGACGGAGCGCATACCGCGAACGGTTTCGCGCCATTCGGCTGACAATATGTTCCAAACCAAAAATCCATCTATAAAGGTCGTCTGAAAATGAAACCCTTGCTGATTCAAACACTGCGCACTACGCTGACAGCGTCTGTCGTACTTATGCTCGCTGCCTGTCCGAGCCACACCTCCGACAAATCGGATGCCAAGCCGAATACCCATACCGCGAATACCGCCAAGCCCAAAGCCGTGGTCGCGCTTGCGCTCGGCGGCGGCGCATCCAAAGGCTTCGCCCATATCGGCATTATCAAAGTATTGAAAGAAAACAATATTCCCGTCAAAGTCGTAACCGGCACATCCGCAGGCTCCATCGTCGGCAGCCTGTACGCTTCAGGCATGTCGCCCGACCGCCTCGAACTCGAAGCCGAAATTTTAGGCAAAACCGACTTGGTTGACCTGACCTTGTCCAGCAGCGGCTTCATCAAAGGCGAAAAACTGCAAAACTACATCAACCAAAAAGTCGGCAACCGCCCCATCCAACAATTGCCGATTAAATTCGCCGCCGTCGCCACCGATTTTGAAAGCGGCAAAGCCGTCGCCTTCAACCGAGGCAACGTCGGACAGGCAGTCCGCGCGTCCGCTTCCATCCCCAACGTGTTCCAGCCCACCACGATTGGCGGCC
>NZ_AJMT01000029.1:0-8606 GCF_000260655.1 Neisseria sicca VK64 | reverse complement strand
GTTGAGTATTGTACTATTTTGTTTTTAATTGACTATATTTCAAAGCTTATTTTAAAACCCAAACCAATGCCGATTATACGATTTATCCGAAATTCGCGGTTTTCAGACGACCTCTAGTTCTAAAAAAGTCGTCTGAAACGCTGGCACTACTTTGTTAATGCAGATTTCTAAACTGCTCGAGGAAGGCGGGAATACCGGGCAGCATGCCTACTGCGCCCATTGCTGCGCAGAGGATGACAAAGCCGACGGTAGGTACGACGACGCGACCCATAAAGCCGAGTTCCGCGCTGCGTTCTTTACATCCGATTAAACCCAAGTTATCCAAAAGCATGGTCAGCGACCAGCCGAAAACGGGATTGACCAGCGCAGAGGAGAACACAACGATGGCGGCAGACTGGGTAGTTTTACCCTTGCGCGTCATTTCCATGCCTGCTTCCAAAAGCGGGACATAGACGCCGACAATCAGCGCAACGCTCAATACAGGCTGCCAAATCGCCAAATCCATGGGATAGCCCCAGACGGATGCAATGATACAGAACAAGGCAGTCAGTATCGCGCCTGCGGGAATCGGTCGTTTGGCGATGGAAGCGGGAACGATGTAGGTTCCCCATGAAGATGTAAAGTTCGCGCCGCCCAATATAGAGCCTGCGACTTGGCGGACGGAACAGGTGAACATGGTGTCGTCGATGTTCATCAAGGCTTTTTCGGATCGCTCGGGATAGCTGATTTTTTGGAACACTTGATGCCCTAAGAAATCAGGCGACCACATGGCAACGGCGAGTACGGCAAAGGGGAATACGACCAAAAAGCTGTCCATCGTCGGTAAACCCATCATCCAGCCGGTATTTTCACCCCACCAGTAGGCAGGACTCATGGGCGGCAGGCCAGGAGCGGTTTGGAAGGAAAACGGCGCACCCAAAAGATAGGCGGTAAAGCCTGCCAGCACGCAGCCCAATGGGACGGCAAGCCAACGCTTGCGCCAATGTTCCAGCAGCGCATAGAGCAGGATAGTGCCGATTATCACGATGAAGGCGATGTAGCTTTTGTCAAAACCGCCTGCCCATTCAAAGAGTTTCTTGACCTGTCCGGTCGTGCCAACGAAGCCCAGATACAGCAGCAGCCCGCCGCATACGCCGTTGCTTGTCAGTTTCGCCATCAGGCTGCCTCCCTTGGTAATGCCCAGCAAGAAGCCGAACACTCCAATCAACAAACCGAAAGCCAGCGGATGTCCGCCCGCAGCAACGACAACGGGAATCAGCGGAATCAACGGCCCGTGTGTACCGGGTAAGTTGGAAGTGGGAAGAAAGAGGCCGGAAAGCAGCAGGATGAAGATTGAAGCAATCAGCAGCTCGTAACGGACGTTTTGCGGCAGAAAGGTGTCGGGCAGACCCAACGGCACGGCAAACGCCGCCGCCACTGCGCTGACCATCACCACCTTGCCAATCGTTCCCGCCACAGCAGGAATCAGGTCTTCGGGTTCGAAGCGGTAATCGCGAAACGGCAGATTGAGTCGCCAGCGTTTGGGCTGCATGATTTGCAGCTCGTGGTCCAAATACGCCTCACGGTTTTCAAAGTCCGACGGTGGCTTGTGCATGCCGGAATATGATGTGTCGTGGTTCATAATTTCTCCTTTGGTTGACTTGTTTTTGGTTTTGTCGGCAATCGCCGTCCGACATTTTATAGCGGATTAACTTTAAACCAGTACGGCGTTGCCTCGCCTTGCCGTACTATCTGTACTGTCTGTGGCTTCGTCGCCTTGTCCTGATTTAAAATTTAATCCACTATATATCCGCTCCGAAAGCGGCTATACACGGCAAAGCCGGTAGTCGGGATCGGGCTGCATTGTCAACAATTTAGTTCTTGAATGCTAACACACAAATTATCCGGCTTAGGTGGAAATTTTCGTTTTGGTATGAATAAGTTGGAAAAACAACAAAAAAGGTCGTCTGAAAATTTTCAGACGACCTTTGTTTAGATTTAAGCCTTAGGTTTTTTCTTGAGCGCGGCGTTCAGGATGCACCCTAAAATAAAGCCGACGGTTGCGGGCAGCAGCCAACCCAGTCCGACGTTGTAAAGCGGCAGTGCGCCGTTGATGTCGGCGGCGACTTCTTCGCTGAAACCGAACGCGGCTTTATAGGCATCGAGCAAACCGACTGCCAGCGTTGCCATCATGGTGCAGAAATAGACGATGCGGCTGCCGCCGAACAGTTTGTGCAGGAAGACCAGCAGGATGATGACGATGGTCAGCGGGTACAGCAGCATCAGCATTGGGATGGAAAAGATCAGGATGGAGGACAGGCCTTTGTTCGCCAACGCCATAGACACGACCGTATTGATGACGACGAACATTTTGTAAGGAATACCGGGACACAGGCGGTTGAAATATTCGGAACATGATGTAATCAGTCCGACGGCGGTACTCAAGCAGGCGAGCAGGACGATGACGCCCAAGAGGATGTTTCCGGGGACGCCGAAGTAGAAATTCGCGGTTTTCGACAACACTTCCGCGCCGTTTTCCTGAAGTCCCAAACCTGACACGCTGGTCGCGCCCATATAGCCGATGAAGAGGTACACCAAAGCCAGACAAGATGCGGCGACGATGCCTGAAACGGCGGTCGTCCGCAGCAGCTCGGAGCGGTTGTCCACGCCCATCGCGCGCACGGCGTCAATGACGATAATGGAGAACACCAGCGAAGCGAGTGCGTCCATTGTGCCGTAGCCCTCCAAAATGCCTTTTATGAACGGACGGAGGGCAAAATCGCCTTGTGCCGCAGCGGGAACGCCCATCGGATTCAACGCGGCGTAGCCGACCAAAACGGCAATCGTCAAAAGCAATACGGGGGTCAGGATTTTACCGATGCGGTCCACCAGCTTGCCCGGCGACATCGACAGCCAATACGCCACGCCGAAAAACGCCACGCTGAACGCCGCCAGCCCGACTATTTTCTGGCTTTCATTCAAAAACGGCGCAACGGCAATCTCAAACGACACCGTCGCCGTACGCGGCATGGCAAACAAAGGCCCGATGGACAAATACAGTGCGACGGCAAACGCCACGCCGTACCAAGGCGCAACCCTGGATGCCAGCGCCTGCACATCGCGCGAACCGGAATAGCCGATGGCAATCACGCCCAACAGCGGTAGGCCCGCGCCGGTCAACAGGAAACCCGTCATCGCAGAGAACCAGCTTTCCCCCGCCTGTTGTCCGAGATAAGCGGGAAAAATCAGATTGCCCGCACCGAAAAACAAAGCGAACAACATCAAACCGACCGCCCACAGCGAGGCTTTACGGTTGAGCGGGGAAACACTGTTCATAAATTCGTACCTGTTTGTTTATAGTGGATTAACTTTAAACCAGTACGGCGTTGCCTCGCCTTAGCTCAAAGAGAACGATTCTCTAAGGTGCTGAAGCACCAAGTGAATCGGTTCCGTACTATCTGTACTGTCTGCGGCTTCGTCGCCTTGTCCTGATTTAAATTTAATCCACTATATAAAGGACAGTTGATGGAAATGGGTATGGGTTTGCCAAGCGTGAAATCATCATGCCGTTTCGCCTTCAACGTCGGCGTAGGGGTCGTCTGAAACGCCCTCTTCCGCTTCCGGGCGTTCTAAATTTTCCTGTTTCAGGCTGATTTCGATTTCGCCGTAGCTGTCCGGCTGGACGATGCGGACCAAACCTTCTTTGGCAAGCTCCAAGAGCGCGATGAAATTGACGACCACATACGCCGCGCCCTGCTCCGGTTTGAACAAATCGCTGAATTTGCATATCCCGCTCTCGTTCAGGCGACGTAAAACCGCCGTCATCTGCGCGCGCACGGAAATGGTTTCCTGAATCACTTCATGGCTGCGCGTATGTTTCGCCCGCGACAAAATGCCCAGCCACGCCTGCGTCAAATCGGCGACATACACCTCCGGCAGCTTCGCTTCGACCGCGATTTCCAATGGAAGATACGCCCAAGCAAAATCCCGTCCCGCGCGCGGCAACGCATCCAAACCCTGCGCCGCCAGTTTCATCTGTTCATAAGCCAAAAGGCGGCGCACCAGCTCGGCACGCGGATCCGCCTCCTCATCCTCGACCTCTTCGGGACGCGGCAGCAGTAGGCGCGATTTGATTTCAATCAGCATCGCCGCCATCAAAAGATATTCCGCCGCCAAATCAAACTGATACGCTTCCATTTGGGCGATATAGTGCAGATATTGCTCGGTAATCTTCACCATCGGAATATCGAGAACGTCGATATTCTGTTTGCGGATCAGGTAAAGCAGCAAATCCAACGGCCCTTGGAAGCTGCTTAAGACAACCTTCAAAGCATCGGGCGGAATAAACAAATCCTGCGGCAAATCGGTTACGGGTTGACCGAATACCCACGCGACAGTATGTTCAGACGACGTTGCCGCGGCGGAAGGAATAAGGTGTTCTGAAGGCATGTTTAGAGGAGCTTTTTCTTATTAGGTTTGATGGGTGGTTAATCAATAACGGGGTCGTCTGAAAACGCAGCGGGTTTCGCCAAAACGAGTGCAGCAAAACAAAAATCAGCCTTTTTTGCGTTGGCTTTTCAAAGAAGCGATGGCAATGGCAAGCGTTTGCGCCAACGCCATACCCAGCAGCGGCAAAACGGCGAAAAACGAACCGGTCAGCACCGTAACGGCATCGCGGGAAAACACAAAGCCATCGCGCGCCAGCATTGCGATTATCCAAGCCGACAATAGCAGCCATTCGCAACCGACCAAAAACCAAATCATCCCGACCGAGCAGCGTTTGCGCCACTTCATGATGGCAGCGTGCAAAAGGCTGAATATCGGAACGGACAGGAAAGGATAAAGGAAATTGGTAAACGGCCGCGGAGAGCCGTCCTGAAAACACAAATAATCGCCCGACTGCATGTCGCATCCCATCGCGCCAAACATCGGATCGACGGCATACATCAACACGCCGAACCAAACCGCATAAATCAGGCTGGCAATAAAATAGGCTTTGAAAAATCGGTTCATAGGCAAAAAAGGTCGTCTGAAAAAATAAATTTCAAAAGGCTTAAACCCACATCAAATTTTCTGATTGGCATTTGCAGAAGAGACCAACACACTCAGGGCTTGAACTGCTGCCATGCCATAAACAGGCAATCCGAAAAAAAGAAGTCCCGTTATTGCCGTCCAACTACTATCCAGACTACTCCACTCCCACAGCAAAAAAACGAACCAAACAATCAACCATTCGACAATAGGCAAGGCAAGAGTCATCGAAGTTGTACAGCGTTTGGTCCACTTCATAATGCCGGCATTGAGTAGGGACAATAACATTACAGATAAAAACGGAAAGAAGAAAAACTTCAAAGACACTTTCTCAAAAGCCGACATTTCATGAGCTCGTGAACAATACTCTGCATACTGTTCATTGTCAGCGTCAATATCAAAACATTCGAATCCTGAAAACAGCAAACCGACACTGTACACCAGCAAACCGAAGACAACAGCATAAATCAGGCTACTGATAAAGTAGGCTTTAAAAAATCGATTCATCTCACTTCCGTCCCGCAATATGTTCTACCGCCGCCTGCGCACAATACAGCCCAAACGAAGCCGTCACCAGCATACTCGCGCCATAGCCCGCGCAGGACAGCCCTTGCGGCGCGGTATCGGTCGAACACGCTTCGCCAGATTGCGGCGGCGTAATGTTCTCAGTCGAGAACACACACGGCACGCGCATTTTTTCTTTGGTATCGCGGCTGAAGCCGTAGCGTTTGCGCAAGGTGTAGCGCAGGTTGGCAAGCAGCGGGTCGTGGGTAACGCGGCTCAAATCAGCGGTTTGAATCAATGCCGGATTTTTCTGTCCGCCCGCGCCGCCGCTGAGGATAAACGGCTGATTGTGCCGCACAAAATAAGCCGCCATCGCCGCCTTGACACGCACTTGGTCTATCGCGTCGATCACAAAGTCGAAAGGTCGTCTGAAAAGCGTTTCGAGATTGTCTTCCGTCACAAAATCCTCGATTTCCTCCACTTCGCATTGCGGATTGATTTGAGCAATGCGTTCGCGCAACGCCGTCACCTTCGCCTTGCCGAAATCGTCGGTCAGCGCATGAAGCTGGCGGTTGACATTGGACTCGGCGACGTTGTCCAAATCAATCAAGGTCAAACGACCGATGCCCGTCCGCGCCAAAGCCTCCACCGCCCAAGAACCTACCCCGCCCACGCCGACCACGCAGACGTGCGCGCGCGAAAACCGCGCCAGTGCTTCATCTCCATAGAGTCTGGCAATACCGCCGAAACGGCGCGAAGGAAGAAAAACGGTGTCGTTCATACCCAACCTTGTGATATATCAATAAATGAATGAAAATCAACGCAAAACGCTGCGGACGAATGCGACACATATTATACTGGAAAGCAGACGGGCTGTTGCAGCAGCCCGAAAGAGTCTATAATCGTTTCATAACGGACCCTTCCCAACCGCATGAAACAAAGTGCCGCCTTCGGCGCAAAAGGAGAATGAACTATGTACAAACATCTGGTTGTAGCCGTTGACGGCAGCGAAACTTCCCTCAACGCCCTGAAACACGCCGCCGAGTTGGCAAGCGTCAACAACGCCCGCCTGACTTTGGTACACGTCGCCAACCCCGCCGAATACATGGCGCTCGCCCCCGAATTCCTGCAACACGAAAGCTACGAGGCCGCCGCCGTCGCCCAAGGCAACGAAGTTTTGGACTTCGCTGAAAAAACCGCCCGAGAAAACGGCGTGGAAAACATTGTCAAACACCTGCTGGTCGCCAACAAAGGCGCACGCGAAATGGCGCAGGATTTGGTCGATTACGCCGATGAAAACGGCGCCGACCTGCTGGTACTCGGCACACACGGCCGAACCGGCCTGATGCACCTCCTGATGGGCAGCTTCGCCGAAACCGTTATGCGCCAAAGCCACCTGCCGCTTCTGATTATCCGCAGCAAAGCGGAAGAAGCGTAAGGGGCTGCCCTACTGAAGAAGGTCGTCTGAAACTGCTTCGACAGACGCAGTTTCGATAATGTCCTTATCCGTCAAATAGAAAGGTCGTCTGAAAACCTGAAACTTGGTTTTCAGACGACCTTTGTCTTGTAATCCGTTTTATCCGTCCGTTTTCAGCAGCCGCAAGAAGCCTCGTCCGATGCCTGAAGGCTCAAGGCTTTGCGTTTTTTGGCTTTTTCATAACGGCAGCGTTGGCGCTCGGTGGTAATTTCCAACGGCGGGACGGGAACAGGTTTGCCGTCTTCAACCGCGACCATGGTGAAGTAGCAGCTGTTGGTATGGCGCACTTCGCCGGTGCGGATGTTTTGCGCTTCGACGCGGATGCCGATTTCCATGGAAGTTCTGCCCGTGTAGTTGACGCTGGCGTAGAAAGTTACCAAGTCGCCGACGTGTATCGGCTCTTTAAACAAGACTTTATCGACAGACAGGGTAACGCAGTAGTTGCCGCTGTAACGGCTGGCGCAGGAATAAGCGACTTGGTCGAGCAGGCGCAAAAGTTCGCCGCCGTGGACGTTGCCGCTGAAATTGGCGGTGTCGGGCATCATCAGTTCGGACATGATGAGTTCGTGTGAAGGGAGTTGGCGGGTTTGGTCCATGGTGTTCCTCTTTTAAAAATGAATGTTTGTGTTAGACGGGCGGCCGTTCAGTGGCTGGGATGGTTTTCAGACGACCTTGCCGATTGTATTTAATATATGAATATACGGAAATTGGATTTTTTTATGGGTTTATAACCATTTTCTGCGCGAGAAGAAAATCAGCAGCCCGACGATGATGCACAGCATCAAACCTAAAACGATAAAATAGCCGTAATGCCAATGCAGCTCGGGCATGTTGTCGAAGTTCATGCCGTAGATGCCGGTGATGACGGTCAGCGGCATGAAGATGATGGTGATGACGGTCAGGACGCGCATCTGCTGGTTCATGCGGTTGGACTGGAAGGAAAGGTAGATGTCCATCATGCTCAACACCATGTCGCGCGAGGCGTCGAGCGATTCGATAAGCTGCATGTTGTGGTCGTAAACGTCGCGCAGATAGACGGTGGACTCGCCTTTGAAAATGGTGAAATCGACGCGCACGGCAAGCTGATAGAACACGTCGCGCAAAGGCAAGAGCGTGCGGCGAAGGCGGACGGCATCGCGCTTGAGGCGGTGGATTTTGCCGAGGATGTCGCTGTTTTCATCTTTAAACAGGGATTTGTCTATGGCTTCGACGCGGTTATTGTATTCTTCCAAGACGATGAAATAGTCGTCCACGATGCGGTCGAGCAGGCAATAGGCGAGAAAGGCGGTGTTTTTACCGAGGATGCCGCGCAGGTTTTCGCTCATTTGACGGCGCAACTGGCTGAACAGGCCCAGCGGTTTTTGCTGGAACGACAACACGAAATCCTTGCCGATAATCAGATAAACTTGGTCGGAATTCAGTTTGCCGGCAGCGGTGTAGTGGTAAACCTGAGCGGCGATAAACAGATAATTGTCGTAGTCTTCGATTTTGGGGCGCTGTTTGCGGCTGAGGATGTCTTCGATGACCAGCTCGTGGATACCGTAAGGCTCCAGCGTGTGTTTGAGCAGCGCGGCGTCGTTGATGCCGACGAAATGCAGCCAGTTGGTCTGCCCCG
>NZ_AJMT01000028.1:0-6240 GCF_000260655.1 Neisseria sicca VK64 | reverse complement strand
TTAAACCGGTACGGCGTTGCCTAGCCTTAGCTCAAAGAGAACGATTCTCTAAGGTGCTGAAGCACCAAGTGAATCGGTTCCGTACTATCTGTACTGTCTGCGGCCTCGTCGCCTTGTCCTGATTTTTGTTAATCCACGATAATGAACAAGGGACGCATGATCGCGCCCCTTGTTATGCGTTTGAAGGAAAGGGAGATGGTTCAACACAAAAAGGTCGTCTGAAATCTTTTTCAGACGACCTTTCTGGTTTTATGGGAAACCGGCTTTATTTTGCGCCGTAATTGGGTTGCAGCAGGGCGCAGGGTTGGCGTTCCCTGCGGCTGCGGCGGCTGCGTCCGGCGATGGTGCCGCAGGCGGCGCCGGGATCGGTTTTGTCGGCTTTTGGGGATTTGTCACCGCGCTCGTTACGTTCATTGCGTTCGCTGCGGTTGTTCCGTTCGGAGCGGTTTCTGTCGCTGCCGCGGCTGCGGGTCGGGGCGGCTTGGGTGTCTGCGGCGGCATCGCCGTCGGCGTCACTTCCCCACCAGTTCGGTTCGAAACCTTCGATACGTTCGACTGCCAAGTCGTTGCCGGTCAGCTCCTTGATGGCTTCAAACATTTTCTGTTCGGTTTTGTCCATCAGGGAAATGGCGACGCCGTCCGCGCCAGCCCTGCCGGTGCGCCCGATGCGGTGGACGTAGTCTTCGGGTTGGGTCGGCAGTTCGTAGTTGATGACGAAGGGCAGCTCGGCGATGTCCAGTCCGCGTGCGGCGACGTCGGTGGCGACGAGGACGCGCAGGCTGCCTTCTTTGAAGGCGTTGAGGGTTTCAAGGCGGCTTTGCTGGGATTTGTCGCCGTGGATGGATTGGGCGGCAAGGTTGCGGCGCACGAGGTCGCGGGTAACTTGGTCGACGCTTTGTTTGGTTTTGCAGAATACGATGACTTGGTTCATCTGCAAATCGACAATCAGCCGCTCTAAGAGGTTGCGTTTTTTAAGCGCGTCAACGGCGATGATGTGTTGCTCGACATTGGCGCTGGTGGTATTTTGAGCGGCGACTTCGACGATTTCGGGCGCGTTCATGAAGTCTTTGGCGAGTTTGCGGATGGGGGGCGCGAAGGTTGCGGAAAAGAGCAGGGTTTGGCGTGGCTTGGGCAGCATCTGCATGATTTTGCGGATGTCGTCGATGAAACCCATATCCAGCATACGGTCGGCTTCGTCGAGAACGACGATTTCGACTTTGTTGAGGTTGATGTTTTTCTGTTTGACGTGGTCAAGCAGCCGGCCGACGGTGGCGACGACGATTTCGCAGCCGGCGCGCAGGTCGGCGGTTTGTTTGTCCATGTTGACGCCGCCGAAGAGGACGGTGTGCCGCAACGGCAGGTTTTTAATATAGCCCTGCACGTTTTGGTCGATTTGGTCGGCAAGTTCGCGCGTCGGGGTCAACACCAGCATACGCACGGGGTGCATCGCGGGCGAGGTGCTGGAAGTGGCGTAGCGTTTGAGGCGTTCCAGGCTGGGCAGCATAAAGGCGGCGGTTTTGCCTGTGCCGGTTTGGGCGGCGGCGAGCAAGTCGTGGCCGGCGAGTGCTTTGGGGATGGCGGCGGCTTGGATGGGCGTCGGGTTTTCGTAACCTTGTTCGGTCAGCGCGGAAACGATTTCGCTGCCAAGCCCGAGTGAGGCGAATGGATTCATGGCGGTATCTTTCTGTCCGGACGGGATGCGGAATGCCGCATGGGGTCGTCTGAAACGGGAGGATGTTTTGATTGTGTGTTCGGTAGGATGCCGCCGGCAAAGTGTGCGGCCGGTTTACGGCAAACCGCAGAAGTGGGGATGTGGTCTCTGCGGCATGGAAAGGTAAGCGGGATTATGCCATAAAACCCTTGCGCCGCCCAACGGCAGGCGGTCGGTGCCTGGGATTAGGCGGTGTTGCTGAGATAGCAAGGGAATTTTTTACATTGCCATGCCGGCGGCGTTTATGTCCCTTAAATTTTTGAAACCGCTTATCATTTCCTGACGGCATTTACTGTCATAGTTCAAACTTATCAAAACCTTTCATATGTAAATGAAACTAAATCGTACTAATGGGACTCTGTTTTGAGACAGACGCAAATTTGCGCTGTAAACCATCAATCACAATAGGAATATACGACATGAAAACTTTATTGATCGCCGTTGCCGCTGCAAGCCTGATGCTGGGTGCCTGCTCTAGCAGCAAAACTACTGAAGAAGCTAAAACCCCTAGCGTAAGCGTTGAAGAGGCAATCGCTCAATGTCAACAAGCTTCCGGTGCAAACCAAGACCGCGCCGTGTTCGATGCATGTATGAAAGACAAAGGCTACCAACGCAGCGCCGCTGAAGGCGCAGCCGCAGCCGCAGCTGCTGCTTCTGCACCTGCCGCACAATAAGCACAGCTAGGAATTATTGATGTATCACCCGATCTGTTCGGGGTCATACATCAACAATTTCTCGCCATGCTTGTTCCGCCTGATTCCATTCACTCCCGGAAGGTAGGGCGGGCGCAAACGGAAAGGTCGTCTGAAAACTGTTTTCAGACGACCTTTCCGTTTGTTTTATCCGGCGGATTCGGTTATTACAAGGCGCGGTCGAAATACAGCGGCACGCCCGATGTTTCGCTCATGCGCAGCAGGTAGTCCATAACCTTCTGCGGCCACTCGACACCGCGCACGACGGTCAGGTTGCGCAATATCGGGAACACCAATATGTCTTCCATGCCGATTTCGCCGTTCAAGCCTGCGCCGCCTTCGGCCATCAGCGTTTCCAGTTCCGCCAAATCCCCGTTCAGCCGTTGCACATACTGACCGGTTTTCTCCAAATTGGCGGCGAAGCTGTCGATGCTTTTCTCTTTTTTGTCCGTGAAATATTTTACCGCTTCCGGCGTTTCAAATTCGGGCAGCTCGAGTTTGATCACGCGCGGCTGGACGAGTTTCAGGTTGTATTCGCCCACTTTGTCCAACCATGCCTGGATTTCGGGGCGGATTTCATCTTTCAGACGACCCTCGCGGTCAAGATAGCGGACAACGTCCAAACTCTCGCCCATAAACGAACCGTCTTCTTTTTGCAGGATGGGCACTTGTTTCGCGCCGATCATGCCGATCGGCGTTGCCTCGTCGTCGTTTGCCAGCACGACTTCTTCAACGTCCGCGCCAAACAGCCCCGCCGCCATCCGCGCACGCACGCAAAACGGGCAATGGTCGTAAATATACAGCTTCATCGGATACTCCTTTTCATGTTCATCAAACGGACGAACCATATCATTTAAGGTCGTCTGAAACAACCCGCTTACATACAACATCCCGCAAAACAGCCCGCAAATCCCTTTGGCAACCTGTTACAATAAACCTGTTTTTATCGAAACGAAAAGACACCATCATGACCGCCACCAGCCCGATTCAAGACACGCAAAGCGCGACTCCGCAAGAATTGCGCGAATGGTTCGACAGCTACTGCGCCGCGCTGCCGGACAACGATAAAAACCTCATCGGCGCCGCATGGTCGTTGGCAAAGGAACACTATCCCGCCGATGCCGCCACGCCGTATGGCGAACCGCTGCTCGACCATTTGCTCGGCGCGGCGCAGATGGTCAACGAACTCGACCTGCTCTCCGATGCCGTCGCCGCCACCCTGCTTGCCGACATCGGACGCTACGTTCCCGATTGGAATCTCTTGGTTTCCGAACGCTGCAACAGCACCGTCGCCGAGCTGGTCAAAGGTGTGGACGAAGTGCAGAAACTCACCCACTTCGCCCGAGTGGACAGCCTCGCCACTTCCGAAGAACGCGCGCAGCAGGCCGAAACTATGCGTAAAATGCTGCTGGCGATGGTAACAGACATCCGCGTCGTGTTAATCAAACTCGCCATGCGCACCCGCACCATGCAGTTTCTCAGCAATATCCCCGACAGCCCTGAAAAACGCGCCGTCGCCAAAGAAACCCTCGACATCTTCGCCCCGCTCGCCAACCGTTTGGGCGTGTGGCAGCTCAAATGGCAGCTCGAAGACCTCGGCTTCCGCCATCAAGAACCCGAAAAATATCGCGAAATCGCGCTGCTTTTGGACGAAAAACGCACCGAACGCCTCGAATACATCGAAAACTTCCTCAACATCCTGCGCGCGGAGCTCAAAAAATACAACGTTCACTTTGAAGTCGCCGGCCGCCCGAAACACATCTACTCCATTTACAAAAAAATGGTGAAGAAAAAACTCAGCTTCGACGGGCTGTTCGACATCCGCGCCGTGCGGATTCTGGTCGATACCGTCCCCGAGTGTTACACCACGCTGGGTATCGTCCACAGCCTCTGGCAGCCCATCCCGGGCGAGTTCGACGACTACATCGCCAATCCCAAAGGCAATGGCTATAAAAGTTTGCACACCGTCATCGTCGGCCCGGAAGACAAAGGCGTGGAAGTGCAAATCCGCACCTTCGATATGCACCAATTCAACGAATTCGGTGTCGCCGCCCACTGGCGTTACAAAGAGGGCGGCAAAGGTGATTCAGCCTACGAACAAAAAATCGCCTGGTTGCGCCAACTCTTAGACTGGCGTGAAAACATGGCGGAAAGCGGCAAGGAAGACCTCGCCGCCGCCTTCAAAACCGAGCTTTTCAACGACACGATTTATGTCCTGACCCCGCACGGCAAAGTCCTTTCCCTGCCCACGGGCGCGACACCCATCGACTTCGCCTACGCCTTACACAGCAGCATCGGCGACCGTTGCCGAGGTGCGAAAGTCGAAGGGCAAATCGTGCCGCTGTCCACCCCGCTCGAAAACGGACAGCGCGTCGAAATCATTACCGCCAAAGAAGGGCATCCTTCCGTCAACTGGCTCTACGAAGGCTGGGTCAAATCCAGCAAGGCAATCAGCAAAATCCGCGCCTACATCCGTCAGCAAAACGCCGACACCGTGCGCGAAGAAGGCCGCGTCCAACTCGACAAGCAGCTTGCCAAACTCACGCCCAAACCCAACCTGCAAGAGCTTGCCGAAAACCTCGGCTACAAAAAACTCGACGACCTCTACACCGCCGTCGGACAGGGCGAAATTTCCAACCGCGCCATCCAGAAAGCCTGCGGCACGCTGAACGAACCGCCGCCCGTACCGGTCAGCGAAACCACCATCGTCAAACAGTCCAAAATCAAAAAAGGCGGCAAAACAGGTGTCCTTATCGATGGCGAAGACGGTTTGATGACCACGCTGGCCAAATGCTGCAAACCCGCGCCACCCGACGACATTGTCGGCTTCGTTACCCGCGAACGCGGCATTTCCGTACACCGCAAAACCTGCCCCTCTTTCCAACACCTTGCTGAACAAGCGCCTGAAAAAGTGTTGGACGCAAGCTGGGCGGCGTTGCAGGAAGGACAAGTGTTCGCCGTCGATGTCGAAATCCGCGCCCAAGACCGCTCAGGACTTTTGCGCGACGTATCCGACGCGCTCGCCCGCCACAAACTCAACGTTACCGCCGTGCAAACCCAGTCCCGCGACTTGGAAGCCAGCATGAGGTTTACGCTCGAAGTCAAACAAGTTAACGACCTCCCGCGCGTCCTCGCCAGCCTCGGCGACGTCAAAGGCGTCTTGAGCGTTACGCGCTTGTAAGGTGGGACAAAAGGTCGTCTGAAAAACGGATTTCAGGTTTGAACTGGCCCCCAAATCTTGGACACTCATAAAAGCCTATTCAGGCACTCTGTGCAAGCTGGGTTCTGTATGCGACAGGACTCAGCTTTTTCAATTTCAAACTGCAACGCTCCCGGTTGTAGTAATCCATATAGTCATCTATCTGCTTCATCAATTCATCTACCGTCAATTCACCTGCGTTATAGAAACACTCCGTCTTTAACACCGCAAAGAAGCTTTCCATCGGCGCATTGTCCCAACAGTTCGCCTTTCGCGACATGCTTTGAACCATGGAATGCTCCGCAAGCAATTCCCTATACCCCGCCGTACGGTACAGCACACCTTGGTCCGAATGAAGCATCGTTCCTTTATCAGTCAGACGGGGTGCGGCTTTTTCGAGCATTTCCTTCACCATTTCGCTGTCGGCTCTGCGGCTCATGGCGTAGGCGACGATCTCGCGGTTGAACAAGTCCAAGATTGGCGAGAGGTACAGTTTGCCGTCCTTCCCTTTGAGTTCGGTAACGTCGGTCAGCCATTTTTCGTTGGGCTTTCGGGCTTTGAACCGGCGTTTGAGGAGGTTTCCGATATTTCGCCCATGGCGGGATGGCGGTAGGCTTTTTTCGCCCGTATGAGGGCTT
>NZ_AJMT01000027.1:0-25071 GCF_000260655.1 Neisseria sicca VK64 | reverse complement strand
CAAGGCGACGAAGCCGCAGACAGTACAGATAGTACGGAACCGATTCACTTGGTGCTTCAGCACCTTAGAGAATCGTTCTCTTTGAGCTAAGGCGAGGCAACGCCGTACTGGTTTAAAGTTAATCCACTATAAAACAGATAAATGATTTTCAGGTTCATCGGTTGCTGTTCTTTGTTCAGCGGTACACAATCACCCGCATTATCCTCGTTCAATTCAGTCGCCCATGACTTCCAAACAAAGCCGCCCACAAAGCCATTATTTTGGCAATTTTCATAAAATTTTCCGAAGATGAGCCTGTTGTATTTTCTGTTTCAACGGGCGTTAGATTAATCAAACCGTGTGACTATACATAACTGTGTGTACGTGCCAAATCCGTTATCAGAAGGGGATTGTCAACACGCATTTTGTCGATTAGTTCTTGGCAGCGGGCGGTTGAAGGATCTTGCCACAGCCAATCCAGCTCGGATTGGGTCAGACCAACCATCTGCAGAAAATCAACTTTGCCATTCGGCGTGTCAATAGCAGGCAGTTTGGGATCAGGGACAAAAGCAATACCGACCAGAGCAGTTTCAGTATCGCTTCGAATGGGACTGTTGGCAGGGATAAAGTGGTAGGGGTCGAACCATTTTTTACTTTCAAAAACATAGCGGCCAAGGTTATTCATCAGGTTGATAGCCCAAAATGGTTCGTGTGGCGTGCCATATTCAGAATCGGGGTCAAGTTTGCAAGGTGTAATACGGAAGGTAAATTCGAAGCCCCACTTGCTGAATTCGGTATCAGCACTTTCCGGAGAAAAGTAAAGCTCGCTCATGCCGTAGGAGATGATGTGGCGGTGTGGTGTTTGTTCTTCGCAATCGTAGATGCTCGTGCCGTCCAGCGGATCTTCCCCGCCCATCCAGTATTTGATGATGCTGCCGTAGTGACGAGGTTCGGTGTCGCCGTAGAGTTTTTCAAGTTCGGCATCGATGGCGTCCCAGCCGACGGATTCGTCTTCGGAGAAGGTCTCGCGGTATTCTTGTTCTGTCATGTTTTATCCTTGTGTAACTCAGATTAAAATGGAGCTTAGAAAGCAGATTCAACGTGATTACAGGATGTTGCAAACACTAGAATAGCCGATTTTCCAGCGATACGCAGTAATCAAATCGACGCTGGGTAAAAATTTCGCGTGGGATATGCTTGGCGTAGGCAAGATTGTAGGTATGTTGAGTGTAATAGGTATCATCAAATCCACAGCCGCGCCCATTGGTGCGAAGCTGCGCAGTTTGCCCGTCGGCTAAAACAAACAGGCGCCTACGAGATTTTCGTCCATCGCGTTTATCGGTGAAGTAAACAGTAAGGCAGTTGTCCTGATAAATAAATCCGAAACCATTATCCAACTCTGCGGGTAAAGTTTGCATTATGTTGAACTTGGGTTCATAGACTAAAAAAGTGACCGAACCATTGTCGGAATGAGATTCCTGATAATGTTGACTGTGGCAACCATATTCACACTCTAAAACAGTATCAGGTAAGGGCAGTAAACGCGGCAGGCGGTTGCGTATGGTCGCAAGTGGCGCGGAACGGCTACGTTTTGTCCATTGTACAGAGACGGTTTGGAGAATAAACATGGGCTTTTTGTTTGGGGGGAAACGTGGTGGAGATTGCTGTACTTTCAGGATGGACAAGGCTATCCCGCAAGGCTGCCGTCCAAAATATCCTGTTCGATTGAAGCGGTCAGTGTGATGCTGTGCCCGTCAAAAATCCAACCATCATCATCAAAGTGAAAATCTAAAAGACCCTGCTCCGACAAGGAAATACTGTCCAATTTCATCAGACGGTAAAAGCCGTCTTCGTCTATTTTTCCTGATAAAACCAGTCGCTCGGCAGTTTCTTTGCCAACGTACTCCGCCATGTCAGTAATCAGACTGCCAAAATCAGTTTCGTCGTAATCATCGTGTGGTGCAAACCAGTTTTGTGCCTTCGTATAAAAATGCTCTTTCAATGCTTTATGAATTGCAATATCCCAGCTTTCAACATGGGACACAATATCTTCCAGTATTTGCCATATATGTTCTACATCTGAATGGTCAAAGGCATCACGATAAATTATTGCTGTGATTTTGCGTCTGCCCCATGGTATGTTTCCCGTATAGGCTTCCCAATCTGATTCCCATTTAAATATACCAAACCGGGGATGTTTGAGGCTTTTCGGAATAGTCATAGGGATTCCTCGTCATGGTTATCAAGCCGCCTGAACCAGCTTTATTGCCGTTTTCAGGCGGCACACTACTTAAGCCAACTTCGCTTTAATCAGTTCCTGCACATGTGCGGGATTCGCTTTGCCTTTGCTGGCTTTCATCACTTGTCCCACAATCGCATTCAGGGCTTTTTCGTTGCCGGATTTAAATTGTTCCACTGCTTTGGCGTTGTTTGCCAGCACTTCGTCCACCATGGCTTCAATCGCGCCGGTATCGGTCATTTGCTGCAAGCCGTGTTTTTCAATGATTTCGGTAATGGAAGCTTCGGGTTCTGCCCACATGGCTTCAAAGGCTTTTTTTGCCAACTTGCTACTTAGAGTGCCGTCAGCAATCTTGCCTACCAGCGCGGCGAGGCGCGGAGCGGTAATCGGGCTGTCGGCAAGTTCCATGCCTTCTTTGTTCAGCGTGGCGGCGAGTTCGCCGTTCATCCAGTTGGCAGTCAGCTTGCCTTGTCCGCTGATTTTGGCGGCTTCTTCAAAATAGGCAGCCTGCACGCGGCTGGCGGTGAGCAGGCGCGCGTCGTAGTCGGACACGCCGTAGTCTGCCACGAAACGCGCTGCCATTTCTTTCGGCAGCTCGGGCATTTCTTCTTTGGCTTTTTGCAACTGGTCGTCTGAAATGATGACTGGCAGTAAATCTGGGTCGGGGAAGTAGCGGTAGTCATGCGCGTCTTCTTTCAAACGCATCACGCGGGTTTCGCCTTTTTCCGGGTCGAACAGCATGGTTGCCTGCTGTACTTTGCCGCCGTCTTCCAAAATCTCGATTTGCGCTTCCACTTCGTAATTAATCGCCTGCTCCAAGAAACGGAAGGAATTGAGGTTTTTAATCTCGCGGCGCGTGCCGAATTCCGCTTGACCTTTCGGACGCACGGATACGTTGGCATCAACGCGGAACGAGCCTTCCGACATATTGCCGTCGCAGATGTCCAGCCATGTGACCAAGCTGTGCAAGGCTTTGGCGTAGGCAACGGCTTCGGCGGCGGAGCGCATTTCAGGTTCGGATACCACTTCCAACAGCGGCGTGCCGGCGCGGTTCAGGTCGATACCGGTTGCGCCGTTCAAGCCTTCATGCACGGATTTCCCCGCATCTTCTTCCATGTGCGCGCGGGTTACGTTGATGGTTTTCACATCGTCGCCGACCACGATTTCCAGCTTGCCGTGTTCGACAATCGGCAAATCCAGCTGGCTGATTTGATAGCCTTTTGGCAAGTCGGGGTAGAAGTAGTTTTTGCGGTCGAACACGTTTTTCTGGTTGATTTTCGCATCTAAAGCCAAGCCTAATTTGATGGCTTTTTCAACGACTTCGCGGTTCATTACCGGCAGCACGCCCGGCAGCGCGCATTCCACCACGCTGGCGTGCGCATTGGGTTCCGCACCGAATGCGGTTGATGCGCCGCTGAAGATTTTGGATTGGGTGTTGAGCTGGACGTGAATTTCCAAGCCGATTACTGTTTCCCAGGTCATAAGGGGTTCTTTCTTTTGATGTCGATAATATAAAGTGGTCAGCCGTTTTCAGACGATCTGTTTGTTTTTCAAATGGCAAAGGTCGTCTGAAAACGCAGAATCAAGTTTTCTGAAAGCAAGCTTGCATCTCGGCCGCCATGTTATCCAGCATTTGGTAACGTTTGCGGTACATTGAACGCTTTTTACTTTCGATTTCCGCCAAGTCTTTTCGCGGCGGGATTTGCGGCAGATGCCAGTAGCCGTCGCTTTCGAGCGTTGCGCCGTTCTCCTGCCAAAACAGGTCGTAATTCATTTTGACCCGTTTCTTCAGCCGCCAGCGCAGTTTGACCTGATGCTCTTGGGCAATGCCGACAACGCCGCCCAAATTGAGCGATGCCGAAAAACATTGCAGGGCGGTTACCATCAGCTGCTGCGGGCGCAGACCGTGGAGTTGTTTGGTCAGGCTGCGTACAAGGTCTTTAGCTTCTTCTCCTGCGGGGCCTTGGATAGAAGCGGCCAGCAATTTGCTGTCAACTAAGGCGAAAGTTGCCATGTAGAGACGTTTTCCTTCGCTGTCGCGCAAGGATAGCGACCACATTCCTTCATCCACGCAATTATCGTTCCGGTTCAGCCATAAAGTCAGGTCGTCTGAAAGATGCGCCAGAACGACATGGAATTTGCGCGTCGTCATATTGGCGAGCGTTTCCTGCCCGAACAGTTTTTCGGCTGTCAGCAGGTCTTCTTTCATGACTTGCAGCCTGCGCCGTTTGTTGAAACGTTGGTCGACAAAGGCGTGTATCAACGGATAGGCATCTTGCGGCCGCCTTTGAAAAAAGGTACGGCGAGGCGTGGAGGCGTTGACAAATGTTTCAAAATCTTTGACTTGTCGCTGTGTAAACAACCTGCGTAAGGAGAATTTCAAATGCTGGATTTGAAATTTTGGTGCATCTTTATATACGGTCTTGAAATCTGGAAAAACAAACTGCTCTGGCATTATACCTTTCCCTCTGCGCAGGTATACACATCAGATTCCGCACCAAATTCGGTCGGTGCGTCGCTGAAGATTTTGGATTGGGGGTTGAACTGGACGTAAATTCTTAAGCTGATTACTGTTTCCCAAGGCATAGTTTAAGTTTCCTTAATACATAGAAACCTGCTTGCATTCAGGATGGCGATGATTGTTTAAAAAGCTTTTTACGCCAAATAGCCAGTAGCAATACATTCACAGCAGCCACAACAGATACGAGGAACAGCCATTCGTAAGAATAAATAACATTAAATAATGTAACAAATGTTTGTTCCAGAGGATGCAACGTCAACTGTCCGTAATATGCCGCTTGATTGCGAGCCGGCATAATAAAACGCATGACTATGTAACCAAGGTTGATAAACAAACTCAAAGGTAGGCAGATAATGCTATTGAGTAATAAATGTTTTCGCCAAAAATGCGGCGTTTTTGAACGTTTACGCCACAAAATGTACGTAACAAGTACAGAAAGGATGAGCCAGTACAGCAGAAATAACACAATGCTTGTAGATATTTCCAGCCCCGTTGTCTGCCATAAACCCCATAAGAATTGCCAAAATTTTGGGGAAAAGTAATCGTAATATTCCATTATTTTAGTAATTTTGTTAGTTTCAGACTGCTAGAAATTAGACGGTTTCTTAATGTTGCCGTTGGGTTTTTATGAGTTTCAAATTCATACCATTTCTCTACTTTGGATTTCATCAATTATAACTAAGCATTGTTGATGACCGCTATTTAACCATACCATCCAAATGTAATAGTGTGGTTGAATACAACCAAAAATGTCGTTTAGCCGTCTAATTCCACTTCATCATAACTACCGTCTAAGTTACCGTCCACATCAATAATATGATGCCAAAAAATGCCGTCGTCGCTAAGTGTAGCGCGGAATTTACCATTGCCATAAAAGTTCAGGGAGAATATCGATACGCGGTGTTTAAGCTCGGTAGCAGTTATTGGCTCGGCAGGCGGTTCGTCCTGTTGCAGTTCTAGTTCGTGTGCAGTACTGAGCATTTCTTGGGCGATGTATTCTTTCAGACTGTCTATGTGTTGTTCGTAGTCGGCAAAGAAGGAGTGGCAGTCCTGCAAGGCAGAGTCGTGTTCGGAAAGTGTGTTACCGTCGGTATGGAGGCTTAGGTTGAGCTCTTCGCCCTGCCATTGGATGGTGGCGGAAAAATGTCCGCTGCCATATTTTTTGTCCAACGTCCATGTCCAGCCGCGTGCGTCGGTGTAGGTTACGGGGCGCAGGTATTCGGCGGCGATGCGGTCGAGTTCGGGGTGGGCGGCGTCTCGTTCGAGGATGCCCACCAGCATGAAGCTGTGGCGGAAGATTTCGGGCAGCCTTTCGGGTTCGATGTGCGGGAAGGCTTCGGCGGTGGCGGGTTTGCGGCGGCGCACGCGCAGGCGGTAGGTGTGTCCGGCTTCAAATTGCCGCAGCTTGGCCGCGGCTTCGTCTTCCGCGTCCGCCCAGTTGATGTCGCACGGTTCGTTGGTGCACGTGCCGGTGGCGCAGTCGGCGTAGGCCAGCCCGTCTTGGCGGGCATAGCGGGTTTTGATGCGCGGGTGCACGGATTCGACCGTGCCGAAATCGGCAGCAGTGAAGAGGATTTCGGTTTCTTCGGGGAAATAGCGGTTGCCGAAGTCTTGGATGGGGTTCATGGTTTTTTTTGCTGAGGTTGTTATTGCAGATGTCGGGTGCGGGTGCCCGGCCTGCAACTCATGGTTTTGGAAGTGCATTGAAGAGCATTGCCCTACCTGAATAATTCCAGTATGTGATATCTTGCTCAATAAATAACCATTTTATACATTCAAGGAGTATTTCTGTTGGTATTCCTGTGTTAAATATGTAATTGTAATTAAATGACTTACAATAAAATATATTTTCAATTTCTCTAAAGAGTTTTATATATTCTATGTAGTTCTCATTCTTTTTATTAAATAAATCATCAATTATATTCTGATGCGTTGGTCGAGTTGTATATCTACCATTAGGATTAAAATTTATACCTTCTACATTTAAGGTAAAATCAAATCCATTATTGAATTGTGCGGGACGTTTTAAATATATTCTATATTTGCCAATAATCTTGATATTATACTCATATCTTGAAGTCTCATTTCCTTTACCAAAACCTGGCATTTCTTTAAGGAATTCTTGGATTACTTCTTGCCGTAATTGGGCACGATTTTCGCTAAATATTTTATTTGTAAAATCTATCGTAGAAATCATAATTTATATTCTCTTCAAAAATTTATTTAAACTCCGGTGCTTTTGTATGCCAATCGCTTGCCAACTGCACTTGATGCGCTGCGCCGAGGATTTTAGCTTCGGAGAAGTAGTTGCCGATAAATTGCACGCCGATGGGCAGTCCGCTGCTACTGAAACCTGCGGGTAGGGTCAGGGCGGGCAATCCTGCCAGATTCACGGCGATGGTGTAGATGTCGGAAAGGTACATCTGCACGGGATCGTGGATGTCGCTGCCGAGTTTCGGGGCGGCGGTGGGCGCAGTCGGGGCGAGGATGAAATCGCATTGCGCGAAGGCCGTCTGAAAATCGTTGGCAACGAGGCGGCGCAGTTTTTGGGCTTTCAGGTAATAGGCATCGTAGTAGCCGTGCGACAACACATAAGTACCGATCATGATGCGGCGTTTGACTTCGCTGCCGAAACCTTCGGCGCGGGTGTTGCTGTACATTTCTTCAAGGTCGTTGAATTTTGCGGCACGGTGACCGTAGCGCACGCCGTCGTAGCGGGAGAGGTTGGTACTGGCTTCGGCGGAAGCGAGGACGTAGTAAGCGGGAATGGATAGGGCGGTTTGGGGCAGGGAAACTTCAATAGTTTCCGCGCCTTGTGCTTTTAAAAGGTCGATGACGCTTTGTAAAGCAGCCTGCACATCGGCATCCGCACCTTCGCCGAAATATTCTTTAGGCAGGCCGATTTTCATGCCTTTGAGCGGTTTGTCCAAATCGCGGGTGTAGTCTTCTTTGCTGCGTTCCAAGCTGGTGGAATCGCGCTCGTCAAAGCTCGCCATTGCATTGAGCAAAATCGCGCAGTCTTCGGCGGTTTGCGCCATCGGACCGGCTTGGTCGAAACTGGAGGCGTAGGCAACCATGCCAAAGCGGGAAACCGTGCCGTAGGTAGGTTTGATGCCGGTGATGCCGCAGTGTGAAGCAGGCTGGCGGATAGAACCGCCGGTGTCTGAACCGAGCGCGGCAGGAGCAAGACGTGCGGCAACAACGGCTGCGGAACCGCCGGACGAACCGCCTGGGACGTGCTCAAGATTCCACGGGTTTTTGGTCGCGCCGTAGAACGAGGTTTCGTTGGTCGAGCCCATGGCAAACTCGTCCATATTGGTACGACCGAGCGTTACCATACCTTCATTAAGCAGGTTTTGTACGACGGTAGCCGTGTAGGGGGAGACAAAGTTGTCCAACATTTTGGAGCTGCACGCGCTGCGCCAGCCTGTTTGGCAGAAAATGTCTTTGTAGGCGATGGGTACGCCGGTAAGCGCGGTGGCGTTGCCTTGAGCGATACAAGCATCGGCGGCACGGGCTTCGGCGAGGGTTTTGTCTTGGTCGAGAGTAATGTAGCCGTTGATTGCCGGGTTCTGCGCAGCAATGGCGGCGAGATATTCGGTTGCCAGTTCGACGGCGGAGATTTGCTTGGATTGCAGCAGTTGGCTGGCTTGTTTGAGGGTGTATTGGGTCATAAGAGTCTTTTAGTTTAAATAAGCGGGATTTTAAAGGGTTTAATGGTGTAGGCTGATTTCAGGGTCGTCTGAAAATATCAACCTATCAATTTTTGGTAAGTATCCGGTTGGTTGAGCTGAGTGGTGGAACGGTAAAGCAGTGATTGTTCGTCATTTTCATCATAATCATCAATATAAAACGCAAACAGCAATATACCGTTTTCAGCACGATTGCCGAACAGACCTTCTTGGTCGCATTGTTGCAGTGCGGCTATCAGGGCGGTTTCGTATTCGGCACGTTTTTGCTGATAAGCATCATCATCTAGGTTCTCTATGCTGAGGTATGCAGCTTGGTAGAGCTCGCTTTGGTTTTCCAGCCAGTTATCTGAAACGTTCTGAGGCTCGGTTTCACTGTCATAAAGGGTACATCTGCCATCCCAAATCGCCTGCAAAATGGTGCAATTTTCATATTCGTCTGCGTGTTCGACGGTAAAAGCAGCCAAATCCTGATAGGTAATGGCGGCATTGCCTGCGGCGAAAAAGTCGTCTACCAGATAGAAATAATATGCGGCAACTTCTTTACCTGCCTGTTCGGCCTGTTTCTTGATACGGTTGAAACATTGGTGGATGTGGCTAACGGCAACTGTGTGAAGGTGTTGTTGCTCGGTGGACATGGGATTCCTTTGCTTCGTACTTTTTGTCTATTCTATTCGTATGCGAAACAGAACTGTTTTGTAACCGTACTTGTTCTTTCAGACGACCTTCTTTTGGAAGGCTTAGTTTTTATCGGGCAAAATATTGGCATCTGACAATATTTGATTTAAGTGTTCAAATGCAGCCTGCCATGGGTTGCCAATATATGAAGAGTAGCCGTCGTCGTAGGTATTTGCCGTTATTTCCACGAGAAAACGGACTGTATTCAACAAAGCGCGTTGTTGAGCAGCGTTGAGCAGCAGTTCATCGGTGTAATAGCTGTTCTCCAATGCATAAGCCAATGTATCGGCAACCATACCGTCAGGGTCTTGTAATGCCCAAAGCAAGTAATATGGCAGGGCGAAATGCCTGCCTATACTATCCATAAATGTGATGGCAGAACAGGGATTAAAACGTGGGATTTCTCCTACGCGGTGTCCTTGAAAAAGGACATTTTCCCAATAATCCCGTTCATCTTCAGCGCGATAGCAGCAACGTTTCGGATTATTGGCATCCATCCAGTTATCCACGCAGTCGGCTTCCAATATCCCGATTCCGTTCTTTAGTTGGGTATCGGCAAATGCGTGGCAGACTTGCTCGGCGATTTCTTCATATGCTTTATTCCACTGTTGAGCATATTCCCGCAGGTAGCTCAGTATCTTGATGAGTCGCTTGGGAGACATTGTGCATACAGGCTCGGCACGCTGATGTTTCATAGTTAGGTCGTCTGAAAATGGTTCACCTGTGCAACAGCAAAACGTTGTAAGTCATCTGCCATTTGTTGATTGATCTCAGACAAAGTACCAGCAAAACACCAACCGCGTAGCTGTGCCAATATGTCAAGTCTCTGCATGGCAAGTAGGGTAAGTTGCTGCAATTCAGGTTTCAGACGACCTGTAATTTTAATGCTGCCGAATGTAGCAGCAATAATCACTCTATCGGATTGGTAAACTTCGGTTTCCTGTTGTTTACACAGTTCTTCAATGCTTTTGGCAGTTTGGTCTGCTTGAGGCGGCAGGTAATCCATACCCCAATATTCACAAATCAATTTCTGAGGGAAAGCCAATACATCCAGATCGGTATTTTTGCGGAAGGCTTGTGCAAGCTCATACAACGAATCACTGCCTTCATCACTGCCAAACGGAGCCTCTTCGTCACCGCAGTCATAATAGAAATTATCGGTTAAGTATCGGACGAAGTGTGGATGCGAGGTTTTGCGATGTGGACCGAAATCTTCATCGTCAAAATAAAAGCGGTCGATGAAATTAAAATCGGGAGCAGGTTTGTAGCCTTTTTTGGTCTTTTGCGTAATGAGCTTGTCAGCAGCTTTTTGACACTCGACTTCATCGTCGTATTCGGTAATTTGGTAACGTCCGGTTGCACCAAGTTTGCCGAAATTGACCATGATGTCGCTACCATCGGAATCGATAATCCAAAATTTCTGGGACTTGTCGTCAGTATAAATGAAGGCTTGTTTCACAGAAATTCCTTTTCAGGTCGTCTGAAACTGCAAATATTTAAACTAGGTAAAACAACTTACATTTTTATTTTACGCGGCTGCAAACGGTTTCCACCATTTTGTCACTGTGCATTGTTTCGCTGGAATCTTCCTTTTTCAGCTGCTCAATGGCTTCTTGCGGCATTTTGTCGGGACTATTGTAATTGTGAACGTCGATACGCTCTTCAAGTTGTCCGTTTTTGTCAAACAGGGCAATCGCGCTCATAACAGATTGTTTGGGTTCTTGGCAATGTACCCAATCTAAAATCAGCATATGGGCATGTTTGCCTGAACCCGCAGATTGATGCCGTGTAATGGTTGAATACCAACCATTACCGAGATTTTTGATACTGTTCGGATAGAGTGATGCACTGTATTTCCCATCAGGTGTTTCGTAGTCATACAAATGCACGGCTTGCTCGGAATGAACAACAGGCAATACAGAGGATTTAGGGTTGTTGTCATCCTTAGGCATAGCGTAGGCGTTAACCGTGAGTACGCCAAGTAATAATGTGGTCAAAAATTTATTCATTATTGGTTTTCCTAAAGGATAAATTCCATCTATTCTTCAATTACCTGAGGCACGATATACAGGCGGTTGCGCACTTCGGGTGCGACGGCTTGATATTCGGCGGCATGGTCGGTTTCGGTAACTTTATCTTCGCGCAGGCGCAGGGCGGCTTCGTGGGGGTGTGCCATCGGCTCGATACCCTCTGTATTCACGCTCTGCATCTTTTCGACCATGGCGAAAATGTCGTTCAATTCTGAGAGGGTTTTGCCTTTTTCTTCTTCGGTCAGCGAAAGGCGTGAGAGTTTGGCGATTTTTTCCACATCGGTTAAGCTTAAAGCCATAAAAAATCCTTGTCTGATAGCAAACGCCCCTTTATTGGGGTATCATTGCGTTCTTCTTCGATGAAACGAGGAATTATAACCGAAAACTACTCAAACGGCGTGTGATTTCGCCATACGTTTCATACGGGGAGTGGGGAGGTCGTCTGAAAAGGCGTTGTTTCCATGTTTTTAATATTTTGAATAACAATTAAATAAAATCGGTGCTGGGCCGATATTCAGGTATTTTATGTTTCGTTTTTTATCCCGTTTTTTCTCAAACGATATCGCCATTGACTTGGGTACGGCGAACACGTTGATTTATGTGCGTGGTAAAGGCATTGTTTTGGACGAGCCGTCTGTGGTGGCGGTTCAATCGGGTACGGGCGGTAAAAGCAAGATTGTCGCCGTGGGTACGGAAGCCAAGAAAATGCAAGGGCGCGCGCCGCGCAATATTGAAATCGTCCGTCCTATGCGGGATGGGGTGATTGCTGATTTTACGATTGCCGAGCGTATGCTGGGTATGTTGATTAAAAAGGCGACACAGGGCAATTCGGTTGTGCCGCCGCGCGTTGTGATCTGCGTGCCTGGCGGGGCAACCCAAGTGGAACGCAAGGCGATTTTGGATTCCGCGTTCGCCGCAGGTGCATCTTCCGTACATTTGATTGAGGAGCCTATGGCGGCTGCTTTGGGTGCGGGTTTGCCGATTGAGGATACTGCCGGTTCGATGGTAGTGGATATCGGCGGTGGCACAACGGAAATCGGCATTTTGTCGTTGGGCGGTATGGCTTATTCCGCCTCTGTCCGTGCGGCAGGCGATGAGTTTGATAAGAGCATCGTGCATTATCTGCGCCGTCATCGCGGTGTGTTGATTGGTGAAGCAACGGCTGAGGAATTGAAGAAAACAATCGGTTCCGCCTCCGGCTTTGCAACCGAAACCGCCATGCGGATTAAAGGTCGCGATTTGGCGGAAGGTACGCCCAAATCGATTGCCATTACTTCGGAAGAAGTGCGCGAGGCTTTGAGCGAAACGGTTAATCAGATTATCCGCGCCGTGCGCCTTGCATTGGAACAGGCTCCGCCTGAGTTGGCTGGTGATATTGCCGACAGGGGTATTATGCTGACAGGCGGCGGCGCACTGTTGCACGGTATGGATACGGTTTTGGCGGATGCGACGGGGCTGCCTGTCGGTATTGCCGACCAGCCTTTGAACTGTGTGGCCTATGGTGCGGGCAAAGCCTTGGATTATATCGGCAAATGGAATGCCGTCTTTGTGGATAACCCGTAAGGCAGGCTGAAATGGAACATTCTTCTTTACGGTTTGACGAGGCAAAGGGCCAAAAGCTGTTGCCTCGTTTTATTGCGTATCTTTTGCTGGGTGCCGGCATTATGGTGGCGGACGGCCGTTTCAACCTGATGCAGCCCGTGCGCACTGCGGCGGCGGAGATTCTTTATCCGGTGCAATGGCTGGCAAACCAGCCGGTCCGTCTCTATCAATATTTTTCCAACCAATCTCAATCACAAACCGAGCTGTTGGAACAAAACCGTCTCCTTTTGGAGGAAAACGGTCGTTTGAAAATCCAGCTTCAACGCGATAAGGTCAACCTGAGCGAATTGCAGGAGCTGAAAAAGCTATACGGCTTGCAGCAAAAAGGCATCAGCAATGTCATCGGTGCTGAGGTATTGTCCAGTGGCAAAGACCCGCTGTCCGAACGTTTGATTATCAATAAAGGCAGTGGCGAAGGGGTGGTGGCAGGCGATGCCGTTATCGACCAAAACGGCTTAATCGGGCGGATTACATTGGTTCACGCAAACAGCGCGGAAGTCGAGCTGATGGCGGCTGCACAAAGTATCGTCCCTGTTGCCGTTGAGCGGACGGGCGAACGCAATCTCGCCTACGGCAACGGCGTGGGCTTGGATTTGCGCTATTTCCCGACGGGATCGGATTTGAAGCCGCAGGATGTTTTGATTACTTCCGGCTTGGACGGCATTTATCCGGCAGGCATTCCCGTAGCCCGCGTGGATAAAGTCGTCCGCGCTTCAGGTACGCCTTATTACGACACAGAACTGACCCCGTTTGCCGCCTTGCGCCGCAGCCGCTTTGTTTTGGTTCTGTCTTCTTCCCATTCTTCCCAATAAATCATTCATGAACGATTTTGACGATTCCTACCGTGCCATGCCCGTCGGCGTGATTGCGGCAAGTTTTGCCGTAACCATGCTTGTCGATTTCATGCCTTTCCCCTTTGATGTGTTTTTTTGGCTGCCCGAACTGACTGCGCTGATGCTGCTTTATTGGTCTATGCATCATCCCCAACGCGTCGGCATGGGCATTGCGTTTTTGCTCGGCTTGATAGTCGATGCCGCAACGGCAGCGACTTTGGGGCTGCACGCATTGTCTTATACGGTCATGGTGTATTTCATCTTGAACACGCGCCGTCAAATCATGCTCTACGGCCACATCATGCAGATAGGGGCGGTATTGGCAGCATTGTTCTGCCATCAGGCGGTCTTGGTGGCGGCGCGCCTGTTCCTCAACAACCAAATCATCACTTGGCAAAGTTTCATCGCGCCTTTGGCAGGCGCGCTGCTTTGGCCTTTCTTGAGCCAGTTGATGCTGGTACTGACCAATTTTTATCGCGCCAACAGATAACGTGAAACCATGTCCATACTGAATACTATGAAACGTCGTCTGAAAAATGGCGGTAGCGGTAAAACACAGACTGCAAAGGCGGCGCAAGCCGATTCTTTATTGCGTCTGCTGGTGGCGTTTATCCTGATTGTGGTTTTGTTTGCCGCATTGGTGGCACGGTTTGTCTATTTGCAGGTGTTCCGGCATGACGATTTTTCCGGGCAGGCATCCAGCAACCGCATCACATTAATTCCGACCCCGCCTGTCCGCGGCGAAATCGTAGATGTCAATGGCGTACCGCTGGCAAAAAACTATCCCGTGTTCTCTCTGGAAGTCATCCCCAGCCGCATTGAGGGCAAGATGGAGGATGTCATCGAAGCCCTGCGGAAGTATGTCGATATTACGCCTACCGATTTGAAGCGTTTCCACAAATACCGCGAAAGCTACCGCAAATTTGAAAACATCCCGCTCAAGCTGCGCCTGACAGATGAAGAAGCGGCGAAATTGTCCGTGCATCTTAATGAATTTAAAGGCGTAGAAGTCAATTCGCGCACTTTCCGCGAGTATCCTTATGGCAAGCTGACTTCACACTTTTTAGGCTACATCGGCCGCATCAGCGACAAAGATCAGGAAATTTTGGAAGAAGAGGGCTTGACTGCGCTCTATCGCGGCAGCACGCACATCGGCAAATCGGGGCTGGAAAAATTTTACGAACCACAGCTTCATGGTGCGCCCGGCTATCAAGAAGTGGAAAAAGACGCTTACGGCAATATTGTTCGCGTCTTGAAAAACGTGCCGTCGCGCATGGGGCAAACTTTGCGTTTGGGCATGGACATCCGTATGCAACAAGAGGCGGACAAAATATTGGGAGACAGACGCGGAGCAATTGTCGCCATCAATCCGCAAGACGGTACGGTATTGGCTTTCGTTTCCAAGCCTTCTTTCGATCCCAACCTCTTTATCGACGGCATCGACAGCGAAACTTGGAAAGCCTTGAATGATGACTGGAAAAAGCCGTTGGTCAACCGCGTAACGCAAGGTTTGTACCCACCGGGCTCGACGTTTAAGCCGTTTATGGGCATGGCTTTGCTGGAAAGCGGCAAAATTACCCAAACGACGGTCGTGCCTGCACCCGGTGCATGGAGCATTCCCGGCAGCCGCCACGTTTTCCGAGATTCCGTACGCAGCGGTCACGGTTCGGCAAATTTGAGCAAAGCGATACAGGTGTCGTCCGATACCTTTTTCTACCGCTTGGGCTACGAAATGGGCATAGACAAAGCATCGCCATATTTAGCGCAATTCGGGTTCGGTAAAAAAACCGGCATCGACCTGCCCAGCGAATATACGGGCGTTTTGCCTAGCCGCGAATGGAAGGCGAAACGCTTTGCCAAATCGTCCGATCCTACCGCCAAAGAATGGCGCGCAGGCGAGATGGTCTCGGTCAGCATCGGGCAGGGTTACAACGCCTACACCCCGCTGCAAATGGCACACGCCACCGCTTCGCTTGCCAATAACGGCGTGGTTTATCAACCGCATTTGGTGAAAGAATTGTTGGATTTCGACAAACGCAAAATCACGCGTATCAATCCCAATCCCGAATACAAAATCCCGTTCAAACAAGACAATTTCGAATACGTCAAACAGGCAATGGAGAAAGTCTTGAAACCGGGCGGTACGGCACACCGCATCGGCGGCGGTTTGGCTTACAGCATGGGCGGCAAAACGGGCACGGCGCAGGTTGTGCAAATCAAGCAGGGCGGTCGTTACAACGCCGCAGCCTTGCGCGAGCAACACCGCGACCATGCGTGGTTTATTTCGTTCGCTCCCTTGGAAAAACCTGAAATCGCCATTGCCGTGATTCTGGAAAACGGCGGCTGGGGTGCCTACGCCGCACCGCTTGCCCGCAGCCTGACCGATTTTTATATGCTCAACGTCAAGCCGCAGCAGTTTTCAGACGACCCCGACGCAGGCGGAATGCCCGAACCGCAACAACACCGCACACAACCCCAACCGCCGACCATATTCCAAAAAGCCTACGGTCTGAAACAGGAGGAAGCAAATCATGAATGAAACGGTCGGAATGTGGGCAAAAATCAAGCGCACCGTATCTGCTCCGATAGACCCGTGGCTGTTTTTCCCCATGCTCGCCATCTACATCATGAGCCTGTTTTTGCTCTATTCAGCGGACGGGCAGGATTTCGGCCAGCTTGAACACAAAACCCTGCATACGGTTTTCGGCTTCGCCCTGCTGTGGTTTGTCGCCTCGTTCAAGCCGCGTGATGCCGCAAAGGTTGCGCTGCCGATGTACCTGATTGGCGTGTTGCTGCTTGTCGCCGTCGAAGTCGCAGGCGTGACCGTCAATGGCTCTACACGCTGGTTGGAACTGGGGTTCACGCGCATCCAGCCGTCCGAAATCATGAAAATCGTCCTGCCCATGACCGTCGCTTGGTACTTCCAACGGCACGAAGGTCGTCTGAAATGGTTTCACTACATCATCGCCATGCTTTTAATCCTCATCCCCGTTGCGCTGATTTTGAAACAGCCCGACTTGGGTACGGCAGTTTTGATTATGGCATCGGGTATTTTCATCGTCTTTTTCGCAGGCCTGCCGTGGAAAGTCATCTTTGCCGCCATCATTGCCTTTGTTGCCGCATTGCCGCTTTTGTGGAACTACGGGATGCACGACTATCAGAAAACCCGCGTTCTGACGCTGTTTGACCCGACGCAGGACCCTTTGGGCGCAGGCTACCACATCATCCAGGCCATGATTGCCATCGGTTCGGGCGGCGTTTGGGGAAAAGGCTGGCTCAACGGCACACAAACGCATTTGGATTACATTCCCGAGTCCACGACCGACTTCATTTTTGCCGTGTATGGCGAAGAATTCGGTTTGATCGGCAACATCTTGCTGCTGCTGGTTTATTTCGTTATTCTGACGCGCGGACTGCTGATTGCCGCCAAAGCCCAATCGCTTTACAGCCGCACGCTCGCCGGCGCATTAACCATGACCTTTTTCTGCTACGCCTTTGTGAACATGGGCATGGTCAGCGGCATTTTGCCCGTTGTCGGTGTTCCCCTGCCGTTGGTCAGCTATGGCGGCACTGCGACGCTCTCCATCATGACCGTACTTGCGCTGCTGATGGGTATTTCCAGCGAACACAAAACCAAACGCCGCTACGAATTCAATGACAAAGCGGACGTAAACGTCTCTACAAAAAACCAATAAGGGAATAAAAAATGGAATTAGGTGTAGAAATCGGCAAACTTTTGGTTGCCTTCCTTGTACTGATCAACCCGTTCAGCGCGCTCTCGATTTACCTTGATTTGACGCAGGATCACAGCACCAAAGAAAAACGCCGCATCGCCCGCACTGCCGCGCTCGCCGTCTTTATCGTTATTGCCGTCTTCACCTTGACGGGCGGGGTGTTGTTGAAAATCTTAGGCATCAGCGTCGGCTCTTTCCAAGTCGGCGGCGGTATTTTGGTATTGCTTATCGCCATCTCCATGATGAACGGCAACGATAACCCTGCCAAACAAAATATCGGTGGAGACAAGGAAGAGGGCGTTGTACCACACATCCAGAAAAACGCCAAAGCCATCGCCGTTGTTCCCGTCGCTATTCCCATCACCATCGGTCCGGGCGGTATCTCTACCGTGATCATCTACGCCTCAGCCGCCAAAAATTACAGCGATATTGCTTTGATCCTTACCGCAGGCTTCCTCGTCAGCCTGATTTGCTACGCCATCCTCATCGTCGCAGGGCGAATCAGCAAAAAACTGGGTACGACAGGGTTGACTATCCTCAACCGCATCATGGGCATGATGCTTGCCGCCGTCTCCGTAGAAATCATCGTTGCCGGATTGAAATCTATTTTTCCGCAACTGGCAGGCTAGTTTAGCGGATTGTATAGAAGGCAAACTGTCCATCTTTATTAAGGAAAAAGGTCGTCTGAGACTAGGTTTCAGACGACCTTTAGTCTATAGCGCAAATATCTATCCAAAATACAATTGTCAAAGCTATGTCACTATTTATGGTGAATTAACTTTAAAGCAGTACGGCGTTATCTCGCCTTAGCTCAAAGAGAACGATTCTCTAAGGTGCTGAAGCACCAAGTGAATCGGTTTCTTACTATCTGTACTGTCTGCGGCTTCGTCGCCTTGTCCTGATTTAAATTTAACCCACTATATTGAGGGATTTGTTTTCAGACGACCTTGGCAACAACAAAGAAGCAATCGCGCCTGCAATTGCACCCATTATTCCAACTCCGGTGTACATTTGCCAATCCAATGTCGTTGAACGCTGATATATCAGCATCAATATCCTTTCAGATGCCGCAATCGTAAGTACCACACCTGCCGCTGAAAGCAATGCAAACAACAGCGTTCCTGCTACACTGCGCCGCAAGCACAAACGTTTCGCGACAAGGGTGCATAGCAGCATGGCGGGCAGTGCATGGGAAGCGAAAATCAAAACACTGCTCAATATCTCTAAAACGGACGGATTTCCTTTATCTAAAACATACATGTAAAGCAATAATAAAAACAAGAGTGTTTGTACGCCAAATGCAACCAGCAGCATAGCGGCAGATTTCCAATATGCTTTAATTTTAGGCTGATTCATCATATTCCTTTTTTAATATAGTCATAGTGCAATGTGATTAATTTATCGATTCTAGTTTGAATCTGCTTATTCGCCAATATCGCACATGGATAAATTTGTTCCGCTTGTTAGAGGTCGTCTGAAAATTTGGTTTCCATCAATAGAAATGGGAAATTCAGTTTATTTCATGAATAAGAAGCTAAAAAATTTTGCCCTGAGTTTTTAAAAGCGTTACACTCCATGCGGCATCGAGAGTAGGGTGGTAATCTTACGATTTTATGGGCTGCCAAAATTGTTCAAGTATTTGAATGATTTCACCCTTTGAGGCAAATAACATCGATGCCAACTTATCTAACCATGCCGCTGCCGTCATTGCGCCGGCAGTCAGGCAGTCAGCGTCATTGCGCCGCTGTAAACACGAAAGAACACACTATGACCATCTCTCCCGTCGCCTTGCGCCGTAAGACCGAGCGCAAGCCGCATCCGACCGCGCGTTATTGGAAAAAATGCGATGTCGAAGCCCTGTTCGGGCTGCCTTTCCTCGACCTCGTTTATCAAGCTGCCGAAATCCACCGCCAAAATTTCAATCCGCGCGAAATCCAGCTTTCCACGTTGTTGTCCATCAAAACCGGCGGTTGTCCCGAAGACTGCGCCTACTGCCCGCAATCAGCGCACCACAACACCAATCTGGGCAAAGAGCAGATGATGGATGTAGATGAAATCGTTGAAAAAGCCAAAATCGCCAAATCGCGCGGCGCAAGCCGTTTCTGCATGGGTGCGGCATGGCGCGGCCCCAAACCCAAAGACGTGGAGACGGTTTCCGCAATCATCAAAGCCGTCAAAGGATTGGGCATGGAAACCTGCGGCACGTTCGGTATGCTCGAAGACGGTATGGCGGAAGACTTCAAAAAAGCAGGTTTGGACTATTACAACCACAACCTTGATACCGATCCCGACCGCTATAATGACATCATTCATACCCGCAAACACGAAGACCGCATGGATACCTTAGGCAAAGTCCGCAACGCCGGTTTGAAAGTCTGCTGCGGCGGCATCGTCGGCATGAACGAAACCCGCGCCGAGCGTGCCGGACTGATTGCCAGCCTCGCCAACCTCGACCCTCAGCCCGAAAGCGTGCCGATTAACCAGTTGGTCAAAGTGGAAGGCACGCCGCTGGCCGATGCCGAAGATTTGGACTGGACGGAGTTCGTCCGTACCATCGCCGTGGCGCGGATTACCATGCCGCACAGCTACGTCCGCCTGTCGGCAGGGCGCAGCAATATGCCCGAATCCATGCAGGCAATGTGTTTCATGGCGGGCGCGAACTCGATTTTCTACGGCGACAAGCTCTTAACCACCGAAAACTCCGACGAAGACGGCGACCGCCTGCTGATGGAAAAGCTGGATTTGTATCCGCTGCGGTTCGAGTTGGAAGAATACGAAGCGGCGCAGGAAACGCCCAAGATTAAGGTGGATTATTAATCGTTCTTGCCTAAATTTCCGATAAACAAGGTCGTCTGAAAACTGTGTTTACAAAGCCAATGCTTCAAACACGGTTTCAGACGACCTTTATCCTTGAAAACTCTTTTTATAGTGGATTAAATTTAAATCAGGACAAGGCGATGAAGCCGCAGACAGTACAGATAGTACGGAACCGATTCACTTGGTGCTTCAGCACCTTAGAGAATTGTTCTCTTTGAGCTAAGGCGAGGCAACGCCGTACTGGTTTAAAGTTAATCTACTATATATCCTAGATATGCCTATTAAGTTATAAAAAACTGCACATGATCAAGCTGGATTTGGTATCCGGCTTACTAATGTGCAGTTTATGATTTTCAGACGACCTTTGCCGTTTAGATGGCAAATATACGTCTTTATCGATTTTCAGCTTTACGCTTTTTCTTTTTGGCGCATTTTTTCCGCCATCATTTCATGCAGCGTTTTCTTGGCAGGTTTCATCGGAACGCGGTTGTCCGTCCAGCCCATTTGCTTGCTCGGCGTCAATGCACGGAATTTGGTGGCCGCCCAACCGAAGGCGCGGTAAGCTTTGCTGCCGCTGAAAATGCCGTTGAATGTGCGCCATGCCATTTGTTCGCCGAAGGTATGCGATGCGCCTTGTCCGCGGATAGGATGCGGTACGACTTCGGACGGTGAACGTTGCGCTTCAACGCGCAGACGCTGCATTTGCTCGGTAATCGGGATACGCACCGGACAAACTTCTACACACGCACCACACATGGTACAGGCGGTCGGCAGGTCGCGGGTGGCATCCAGACCTAACAGGTGCGGAGAAATAATCTCGCCGATAGGGCCGGGATAGGTTGTGCCGTATGCTGCGCCACCAATACGGGTATAAACCGGACAATGGTTCATACACGCGCCACAACGGATACATTGCAAGGTGCGGCGCATTTGGTCTTCGGCATAGGCTTGGCTGCGGCCGTTGTCGAGCAGAACCAAGTGCATTTCCTGCGGACCGTCCAGCTCTTCACTGCGGCGCGGACCGGTAATCATATTGAAATAGGTGGTAATGTTCTGACCGATGGCGGAACGCGGCAGCAGGCTGTACAAAGGTGGAACGTCCGACAGCTTGGCCACAACTTTTTCAATACCGGTAATGGCGATATGCACGGGCGGTACGGTAGTACTCAAGCGACCGTTGCCTTCGTTTTCCACCAGACACAGTGTACCTGTTTCAGCAACAGCAAAGTTTACGCCGCTCAAACCGACATCGGCAGTGCTGTAAATATCGCGCAGGGCTTTGCGGGCGAAGCCGGTCAGTTGGTCTACGTCGTCCGTTAAGGGAGTTCCAAGATTTTGGTGGAAAAGTTCGCTAACCTGTTCTTTGGTTTTGTGAATGGCGGGCATCACAATATGGGTCGGTTTTTCGCCTGCCATTTGAACGATAAACTCGCCCAAGTCGCTTTCCACCGCTTTAATGCCTTTTGCTTCAAGATAATGGTTCAGCTCGATTTCCTCGCTGACCATCGATTTGCCTTTGACCATCAGCTTACCGTTTTTGGCAGTAATGATGTCGTGGATGATTTCGCAGGCTTCGGCCGGCGTTTCCGCCCAGTGTACTTTCACGCCCAGCTTAGTCAGGTTTTCTTCCAATTGCTCCAGCAGGGCGGGCAATTTAGACAATGAACGCTGACGGACGTGTTCGCACAAATCACGCAGGTTTTGCAACTCTTCTTCGTCGGACAAAACGGCTTTGCGCTTGGTCATCAGCATATCCATCGCGGTACGCAGACTCTTACGCAAAGGCTTGTCTTGAAGGGAAATTGCGGCGTTTTGTTTGAAAGTTTCCGGCTTCATGTGGAACTTGATGGTTTGCGTAGTCATGCGTTTTCCTCCAAATCGGCAGGGGAGATGTGGTCAGGCAGGATGGCGAGGATGACCAAATCACGCGGACCGTGTGCGCCGTAAGCAAGCGTCAACTGGATGTCTGCGGTTTTGGACGGGCCGGAAATCAGGAAAACATTGGTCGGCATACCGTTTCCCACCAGTTTTTCGCCTTCGACGGCGTTGTGAAATTCGTTATACATTTTCGCCGTATCAAACAGGCAGAAATGCACGGGCGGAACGAGGCTTAAAGTACGCGGCTCTTCAGGGCTGGAAAACAGCATCAGCGTACCAGTGCGGGCGATGCCGCATTGCGAGCCGCTAAAGCCTGCATCGATGTTCGCGAAGAACTCGGTTTTCCAAGTATCGATTTCGCGTTCGAAAGCAATCGGTTCGATATTGCTGCCCACCAGCGCGGCACGGGCAATTTGTCCGTGTTCGGTCGCTAACGGCAGCAGGATGTTTTTCAAACCTTTGCCTTCGGCAGCTTGACGGAATACTTGCGGCCAGCCGGTTTTGGTCACCCAATAAATTTCGGTTTTGACGGCGCGCATAGCGGCAGCCCAATGTTTCAGACGCTCAACCTCGCTGTCCCAAGAAACACCCATTTCGCGGTAATAATCAAAAACCGCAGGCTCTTCCATCGGCAATGCGTCGGCTTTTTTCAGTTTTGCCAAAATATTTTCGCGCGCGCTCATGCTTTGCCTCCGGTACGTTCCAACAAGAAGGATGCGATGTGTTTCGGACGCGGCATATTCGGCTCGTCCTTAGCGATTTTGCCGCCGATGTTCATCATGCAGCCGCAGTCCGCGCTGATGATTTCGGTCGCACCGGTTTCTTTCAGCGCGGCAACTTTGTCGGTTACCATCGCACCGGAAATATCGGCTTGTTTGACGGAGAATGTACCGCCGAAGCCGCAGCATTCGCTTTCATGGTCGTGAACGATACGTTCAACGTTTTCCATGCCGTCAATCAACTGCCAGCCTGAAATATGGACGTTCATTTCGCGGCGGGCGGCGCAGGAAGTGTGGACGGCAACTTTGACCGGCTCGCCTTTGTCTTCAGGCTTGTAGCCGATGGCAAGCAAGAAATGAGTAAACTCAATGATGCGGTTGGCACAATCAACCGCTTTGGATTCGTATTCTGTATTTTTAAACAGGGTAGGCCAGTGATGTTTCATCATGCCGCCGCACGAGCCGGACGGTACAACGATCGGCCAGTTTTCAGGGAAAAGGTCAAGTTGCGCTTTAGCGACATCAAACGCCTCGGTCGGATGACCGGAAGAGTAGGCGGGTTGGCCGCAACAGCTTTGCGCCATCGGGTAATGAACCCGTATGCCTTGCTGCTCGATTAAAGTAATGGCATCCATGCCTGCTTCGGGCATGAAAAGATCGAGGACGCAGGTGCCGAAGAAATAAACATCCGTCGGCTTGCTGTCGAATTTAGTGATTTTGGGTGGGGTGATTGCGCTCATTTTTTCGTTAACGGGAGTACCCGTTTTTCTTTGTATAAATAGACGGCTACTTTAAGTAATTGCATGTAGGCGGTCAAGTATAATTTTAAAAAATAATATTGGAAACGATTGATGGGTCGTCTGAAATACTGATTCCACAAATATAAATATATATATGCGAATAAATATCATTATATTTAAAAGCTAACTCATTTATTAATGAATAAATGAATCAATCCATATGAATGCAAGGGTATTCAACAAATACGATTGCACCCGGGTTTCAAATAGTTTTATAGAAAAATAGGGGAGGGTAGTTAATGGGACTGGGAAGAAGAAGGGTTTTTGGATGTATTAATTTTTGCTGCAACCCATAACGCGACACCTGAACCCAGCATATCCGCAATGCCGTCGCCAATAGAGCCTTCGCGTGTTGTGGTAAACGTAGCTTGTGCCCATTCACTTCCAACAGCAAACAGAAGTGCGAATATCAACAAACCGAGATACGGAATTTTTGCTTTTTCGTGAATATAAGATTTTGCCAATAACCAAATCTGGGCAAAAAACAAAGTGAAGTGGGCTACTTTGTCGAAATTGGGAAACGGTGGCGGCGTATTGCCAGATTCCTTGAAAATCAAAGAATAGATACCGGCCACAAACCAAACGATAGCCAACAGGCTGAATTTATTGATGTAAAACTTCATTTTTGTTCCTCATCCAACCAAGTTTGGCAGATAGCTGCAAGGCGGATGAATTTGTTGCCGCGTCCGTTTAATATGTCGCGCCATTGTTCAACTTCCTCTGTTGTCGGTGCATCATCTATACTGCATTCGTACAGCAGGAAATCAAGGGTTTCTTCCACTACGCCGATGGGTTCATTCTGGATTAATTCTAAAATCTGAGACATATAGGGGATTTTTCAAAAGAGGAGGGCGGATAATGATGTACACAACAATAGCATTTACTTGCTGTGTAGGAAACGTGTAGCTTCTTCCCATTCGCCCGCCATTATTTTCGGCATCGCTTTTAATGATTTGGCAATTGCCTCGTCAATCTGTTGGCGGTGTTCTGCGCTTGGCTTGTTCAATACATAAGCGACAACGAGGTTACGGTCACCCGGATGATCTATACCCAAACGCAAACGGTAATAGTCAGGTGTACCAAGACGGGCTTGGATATCTTTCAAGCCGTTATGCCCCCCATTTCCGCCGCCAAGTTTAAATTTGATACGACCGCAAGGAATATCCAATTCGTCATGCACAACCAGTATCTCTTCGGGCTTGATTTTGTAAAACTGCGCGAGTGCGGCAACAGACTGGCCGGAACGGTTCATAAAAGTCATGGGTTTAAGCAGCCACACATCGCCATCAGGCAGATTCGCCCGCGCCACCTCACCAAAAAATTTTTTCTCTTCTTTAAATGATACTTTCCACTGCCACGCAAGTTCGTCTAAGAACCAAAATCCTGCATTATGGCGGGTTTGTTCGTATTCGCCCCCGGGATTTCCCAGTCCGACGATCATTTTGATTTTATTCGACATAATTATTTCTCAATACCGCAGAAAATGCGGTCAATTTCGATAAAAGGTCGTCTGAAAATGGTTTCAGACGACCCAAGTTAACTATCAATCCTG
>NZ_AJMT01000026.1:0-2611 GCF_000260655.1 Neisseria sicca VK64 | reverse complement strand
AATATAGTGGATTAAATTTAAATCAGGACAAGACGACGAAGCCGCAGACAGTACAGATAGTACGACAAGGCGAGGCAACGCCGTACTGGTTTAAAGTTAATCCACTATAAAAACGCATACGCAGGCATTTTGCCGTATCGGGATTTTTCGTTATCGGACTGTTGCCCGATTGGGCTTAGTCCAACAACGCGTCCACAAACGCGCGCGCGTTAAACGGACGCAAATCGTCTATGCCTTCGCCCACGCCGATGTAGCGGACGGGGACGGGGCGGTCGGAGGCAAGCGCGGCGAGGATGCCGCCTTTTGCCGTACCGTCGAGTTTGGTCACAATCAGTCCCGTCAGACCCAGCGCATCATCAAAGGCTTTGACTTGGTTGACGGCGTTTTGCCCGATATTGGCATCGAGGACGACGATGATTTCGTGCGGCGCGTCGGGCATCGCTTTTTGCAGCACGCGCTTCACTTTTTTGATTTCTTCCATCAAATGAAGCTGCGTGGGCAGGCGGCCGGCGGTGTCGGCCAGCACGATGTCGATGCCGCGCGCTTTGGCGGCTTGGACGGCATCGAAGCAGACGGCGGCGGAATCGCCCGTGGTTTGCGAAATGACGGTTACGTTGTTGCGTTCGCCCCATGCTTGAAGCTGCTCGCGGGCGGCGGCGCGGAAGGTGTCGCCTGCGGCAAGCAGCACGGATTTGCCCTGCGCTTGGAAATATTTGGCGAGTTTGCCGATGGAAGTGGTTTTACCCGCGCCGTTGATGCCCGCCAGCATGATGACGAACGGCTCTTTCGTGTCGGGCAAGACCAGCGGTTTTTCCAACGGCTTAATCAGGTCGTACAAGGCTTCTTTCAATGCGCCGCGCAACTCGTTGCCGTCTTTCAGCCCCTTGAGGCTGACACGGTTGCGCACGTCTTTCATCAGGTATTCCGTCGCTTCCATACCCATGTCGCTGGTAATCAGCACGGTTTCCAGCTCTTCGTACAAATCTTCGTCGATTTGCCCGCCGCCGAACACGCCCGCCAGCGATTTCGCCATTTTGTCGCGCGATTTGGTCAAACCCTGTTTCAAACGCGCCGCCCAGCCGAGTTTGGGTTCGGTTTCGGACGGTTCAGAGGTTTCAGACGACGTGGCGACGGCTGTATTGTCAAAGACCGGTACGGAATGTTCTTCGGATGCGGCAGGCGCGGCTTCAGCTTGGGTTTCGACGGCTTCTGCGGTTTCAGACGACCCGTCGCTGACCGCTTCATGGACGTGTTCTACCGCTGCGGAAACATTATCGGCAACGGTTTCGCCGACGGCTTCAACGCGTTCTTCCACTTTTTCAACCGTTTCAGACGACGTTTCGCCAACCGCCTCGCGGACGTGTTCGACCGTTTCGGAAACATGTTCAACCACAGTCTCGCAAATTTCTTCGGCGTGCTCTTTGGCACTTTCTACCGCCGTTTCGACTGCCGCCGTCAGTTCTTCCGCTTTTTCGCCGACATTTTCCTGAACCGTTTCAAGCGTTTGCGAAACGGCAGCTTCAGCGTTCTCTACGGCTTCGGCGGCGGTTTCCTGAATACGGGTTTCTTCTTGAGCGGGCGTTTCCTGTTTTTTCTTGCGGCGGAAGAAGCTGAACATTGAATTTTCCTTTTAATTTTAGAAACTTGAAATAGGGCGTATTGTAGCGTATTTTGCGCAGCAAGGTCGTCTGAAAACGTGATAATCGAATAAGGTTTGCTGACGTGTTCCGCGGATGGAAGTACAATACCCGTCTTCTCGGTTTCTGCTATTCGGGGCGCCGCATCGTCCTCAAGTGGAATAAGGTCGTTTTACTCCGTATCGTTTTGATTTTTAAAAGGTAAGCCAAAATGAAAAGAATATTTTTTACCATCCTGTTTTTGTCTACGGCTGCCTATGCCAGCCACACCTATTCATCAGACAATTTGACTTGCACATACCAAGATTTGACCGCCCCAAACAGCCAACCGCAAACAACGGCTTGCAGCAGCCTGGCTTGGGAAAGCGCACAAGTCTATGATGAAAAACGCGGCGGCTATATCGCGGGGAACGGGGAAGAGTACAAATTGAAAAATGGAAAAACGATTGTTTTTTCGTATGAAGCCTTTATGAAAACGAAAGAATCCAACCCGACAGGCGGCAAATGGACTCATTCGACCAAACTGATGAATAACAATACTTACACCACCTCCGAGCGTACATTCAAAGGCAAAAGCTGGACCTGCTACCGCTCGGAAAAAGAAGAATTATGCGTAGATGCCCCAAGCCTTTACGCCATCTTATCGGCTGTTAATTAAATCTCCTCTGCGTTTGGCTTTGCCTAATGTCTCGATATGAAAAAAGGTCGTCTGAAACCAGATTTCCAGTTTCAGACGACCTTTTGTTTACCGCCACGCCCTCCAGCATCCATATCCTTTGCTCCACGCTTTTGTTAACCTTTAAAGATTATAGTGGATTAACTTTAAACCAGAACGTCGTTGCCTCGCCTTGCCGTACTGTCTGCGGCTTCGTCGCCTTGTCCTGATTTAAAGTTAATCCACTATATATTCGGACGGAGGCTGACAGTTTGCCGATTCCGGATAAACCTGCCCAACCCATTGCCTTTTCCGTGCG
>NZ_AJMT01000025.1:0-11338 GCF_000260655.1 Neisseria sicca VK64 | reverse complement strand
CTAGAATCCTCATCGCTTTGAACATCAAAAAGGAGAGGACTGATTTAGTCCTCTCCAGATTATAACTTTTCATCAACCCACTACAGTTGACAAAGAGTCTAAAAAACCTTGTCAAAACCATAAAAAAGGCTGTCCGAAATTATGTTTAAATTTCGGACAGCTTTTTTTTAGAGCTATAACAATTTCAAATTGCTTCGATAATCAAGACAACCCCATAGCAACTATATTGTTAACCCCATCAGGTAAACATACGGCCACTATATGTATTAAAACAACTTCTGCATTTTTTGGCTAACCTTAAACCCATGTTTATCTTGATTGGAGCAAGTCACCTCCGAACCAGAAGCCGTACATTGCCAGCCATTGCCTTTCACTGTTTCTCCGTCTTTCAAGATACGGGCTTTAGGATTAAAAGGAAAATCACTGTGGCAAACCATATCTGCTTTGCCGGTTTTACCTAAGAAAAATGTTCCGCCCCATTCGAGGTCGCAATCCTTGGGACGCGGTAAAACAGGTTTGCCTTTAATTTCAGTCAGACATGATATACCCTGAGCCAAATCAGATGTTTTCGCATCGCCGCCGCAATAAATCTTACCGTTTCCGGCACGAAAATCGATGTTATACAGCCCGCTATTTATCTCATTTTCAGTTCCTTCCGAAGAAGGTGCCGCAAAAGCGGCAACAGAGAAAGTGAGCGATGCCAAAATAAATAATTTTTTCATATAAAGATTCCCATATAGTGGATAACAGAGGTTAAAAACGTTTCAAGGCTTTCAGGTGCGCTTGTGATTGTTCAATGCTGCATTTAAGGATATACCAATCAGCCGCAGATTTCAGATCAGTGTCATTTGTCGGGTCAGAGCAAAGTTGCTCTTTATACTCCCCCCAAGTTTTACGCACCTTATTAAAATAAGAAGCCGGCAAACCATGTAAGGCAGTATCTTTATTCTTTACCCGTTGGTACAGTATTTTATATTGTTCATCAACCTCTTTTTCCAGACGCCCATCCAGTATATCTAGGCAATCGTAGTCAACCTCTTCAATATTTTCCAGCATGCTCTTAGGGCAAACATCTTTATTATGGGCAGCATTTTCTTGCGCATAACAAAAAGCCGTACCCATTAAAGCCACAGAGAAAAACAATACTTTTTTCACTTTTTCAATGTTCCTTAAATTTGTAAAAAATCGGCGCATTATAACCACACCGGCAGCATGATGCATAACGTATCAATGTTTAGCCATCCATATTTTATCTGCTTTTTCTAAATAAAAACCCAATCATTTTAAGTTTCTTCATTATTCAGTTTTAGCAAGACATTTGCATTTGAGCGAGATAGGCAGATAGAGGCATGATAAAATGCTGCATGAGAAATTAAAATTATATCAGTTTGGAAAACCTTAGGCCGTCTGAAAACACAAGCCGACATCCATCCCCACCCCAAACACGAAAGCAAAAAATGTCCTACACCTTTACCTTGGCAGAACACGCGCTGGAAGCGGAATTGAAAAAGCTGATCCTGCAAGAAGCCGACAAGACCGATGATGTTGCTGCTGAAGACTTTACCGACGATGCGCCGTTGTTTGGCGACGGCAGCCCTGTCGATTTGGATTCGCTCGATGCGCTGCAAATCTGCGTCGCGCTGCAACAGTATTTCCAAGTGCGGCTGCAAGGCGACCGCATGGTGCGCAAGCATATGATGTGCGTGCGCGATTTGGCGGCGTTCGTCCGCGCGGAGCATGGGGCATGAGCTGGGTTTGCGGTACGGCGGCCACCTCCGCGCTGAATCCGCAGGCGGATTTCAGACGACCCGATGCGGTATCTTATACGTTTTTAAACCAGCCGCAGCAGGCCGCTTATTTCCGCGCTTTTGCCGACGACAGCTTGGGGAGCACCGCTTTTGCGGATATTGCCGAACAACATTTGCGACGCGCCGCTGAAGATGCCGGATGGTCGTCTGAAAGCTGGCACGACGCGCCGGTGTTCATCGGTTCGAGCTCCTACGCCATCGCCGAATACGAAAACCGCCGCCGCGCGGGCAATACGGACATTGCGGAACACAGCCTGCTCTATCTTGCCGAAGATTTGCGCAAACGCAGCGGCAACCGGCAGATTTTCAGTTTGGCGACCGCCTGCACTTCGTCCGCCCATGCGCTGATTCAGGCAGACAATTGTTTGCGCGGCGGGGCGGAACGCGCCTTCGTCCTCGGTATCGAAAACCTCAACCGCCTGACCCTGCTGCATTTTCACAGCTTGGGTTTGTTTACCGAACGCTATCGGCCCTTCGGCGGCAACGGTCTGATTTTGGGCGAAGGTGTCGCCGCACTTGCACTCTCTGCCACACCGCCCGATTGCGCAGGTCGTCTGAAACTCGTCGGCCACGCCGCCAATACCGGCAACGACCTGATTCAAAGCAACAGTAAGGCATTGGAACAGGTTATCCGCCGCGCCTTAAACATCGCCGCCGTTGCACCCGAAAACATCGCCGCCGTCAAAACCCACGGCATCGGCACCGCCGACAGCGACGCCGCCGAACTGGCTGCGCTGGAAAACGTATTCGGCACCCTGCCGCCGCTGATGGCGTTCAAAGCGCAAATCGGCCACACCCTCGGCGCAACTGCCGCCCTCGAAACCGCGTTGCTCTTGTCCGCCCTGAAACAAGGCGGCGGCACCGATTATCAAGGACGCGAAATCCGGTTTTCAGACGACCTTTTCTGTCTCGCCAACCATTTCGGTTTCGGCGGCAGCAACACAGCTATGGTATGGCAATGGCAATCATAAATCCCGACATCCGCATCATTGCCGCCGCGCGTTTCGATACCGAAGCCGCCGTCGGCAACAAAATCCTCAAACAAACCTTGCAACAGCAAAGCGGCACGGACGCCCGCCGCCTCAGCCGCCTAAGCCTGATTGCCGCACTCGGCGCAGGCTTGCTGCGCGGACAAGGCGAAATCCGCCCCGATTGCGCCGTCTTCCTCGGCACGCCGTTTTCCTCGCCGTCCGTGTTTGAAAAAATGGCGGACAACGTGCTCAACCACCATGCCGCCATGCCTTTCGACTTCATCGCCAACCTGCACAACGCCCCCGTTTTTCATGCCGCACAAACCCTAGGCACGCACGGCGCGACGTTGGCGGTTGCCACCGAACGCCATTTGGAAACCCGTTTCCATCCCCTGCTGCTCGCCGCACAATCCTTGCAAAGCGGCGGACAGGCCGCAGTCGGCTGGGCATACGAACACCAAGCCACCCACGCCGATACGCGCGAAGGCAGCATTTGGATTTTGCTCGAACACGGCGCGGAACACGGCGTTCCCGTTACCTTGGGCGGACAAACTAAAGAAGCTGAAAGGCCGTCCCGTCAGGAGGCTGCGCACTCTGAAACGCAAGGATATTATTGGCAGGATGTTGCCGATATTTTAGAAACATTGTGCCTTGCCGACGGTTTGTCATCTGACGAACCCAACCCAATCATGATGGCGCGCGCAGAAATCCTGTGAGCTTGCGCACGCGAAACGTGACCCGAAATACGCCGCTGCCTCCGCGCCGACAGGTCGTCTGAAAATCCGAAACTGTCTTCTGTTTCAAACACATTTTCAGACGACCTGTTTCTTTCCCCTGCCGATTATCCATTCGGATTGTCAATGCACCCGACTTCCCCATAAAATGCCGTAGACACTTCAAACCCATTTGAAAAATGATGACTACCTACCGCCGCGCCTACACCATCTTCACCGCCCTGCTGACCCTGTTCCTCATCTACACGGTCTCCACGCAAAATTGGCTGCAAACCGACCTGACCGCGCTGCTGCCGAGCGAACAGCAGCCGGACGCGCTTTTGACGGCGGCGGACAAGGCGGGCGAAGAGCAGTTGAACACACAGGTGATTTTGCTGGCGGGCAGCAAAGACGCGGAAACGGCGTTTCAGACGACCTCCGAGATTGCGGCTTTGTGGCGTAAAAGCGGCGTGTTCGAGCAAGTGGACAGCAGCGTGACGCCCGACTTGGACAAGGTGCGCAAGGACATCGGCAAGCTGGGGCTGGCGCTGCTGCCAAACGAACAGGTGCGTCTGCTGTTTGAGCATCCGCAAGCGTATTTTCAGGCGCGGGCGGAAGCGGCGGTCAACCCGTTTGCCGCGCCCTCGCCTTTGTCTTTGGAACAAGACTGGCTGGGCTTCGGGCGTTTTGTTGCGGGCAAGGCGAATCCGCAAAGCCGTTTGCAGTGGAACATGGACAACGGAATGCTGTTCACCGAAGGCGACGACGGGAAAACTTGGGTTTGGCTGCGCGGACGGCTGGCGGCGGGCGACAATTTTTCCGGCAACGACGCCCTTCTGCCGCTGATGGCGGAAAGCCGCAAACTGGCAAAAGCCAAAGGCGCGGACACGCTGGCGGCAGGCGGCGCGCTGTTTGCCGCCGCGTCCAAAACAGAGGCGGAGCAGGAAAGCCGGCTGATGAGTACAGTCGGGATGCTGCTGACCTTCGCGCTGCTGCTGTGGGTATTCCGCAGCGTCCGCGTGTTCTGGCTGACGCTGCCTTTGGCAGCGGGGATGCTGACCGGTCTGGCGGCGGCTTTGCTGTTCTTCGGCGAAGTGCATATCCTGACCATCGTTATCGGCACGAGTTTGGTCGGGATGTTGGTGGATTTCCCGCTGCACTGGCTCGCGCCTTCGGTATTCGGCACACGGGCGAAAAACGGCAAAACGGCTTTTTCAGACGACCCCGTCTGGCAGGCAGAACCCGCCATGAAACATGTTTTGCCGAGCTTTACCGTCAGCCTGCTGATTACGGTATTGGGCTACGCGCTCTTGTGGTTCACGCCGCTGCCCGTATTGCGGCAGACCGCCGTGTTTTCAGGGTTTGCGCTGGCGGGCGCGTTTGGCGCGACGGTGTTGTGGCTGCCGCCGCTGTTTCAGCGTTACCGCGCCAAAACCGTGCCGTTTGCCGCGCTGACCGAACGGCTCTACGCGCTGTCGGGTCGTCTGAAAATCCGTCTGCACAAACGCGGCTGGCTGATGGTCGGCGGCGTGTTGCTGGCGGTCGGGCTGTGGCGCAGCGACTGGCGCGACGACATCCGCCAGTGGGTCAACATGCCGTCTGAAATGCTGGCGGAAGTGCAACGCATCGGACAGTTGAGCGGCGCGGATTTCGGCGGCAAATACTTGGTTGCCGAAGCGCCGAGCGAAGACGCTTTATTGATGAAAACCGCCGAACTCGGCCGCGCGCTGCAACCCCTCGTCGCGCAAGGCAAGCTCGTCAGCTTCCAATCTCCCGACCAGCTCCTGATGCCCGTATCCGAACAGAAAAAACTGCAAAACCGCCTGCGCGAACTGTCCAAGCTGCCCGAAAGCCGCCAACCGCTCGTCGATATCGGCATTCCGCACAAAACCCTACGCAACGCGCTGCTGCAAGCCGCCGATGCGCCGCCGCTGACGCTTGCCGATGCGCTGAAAACCGATTTGGCGGAAGCCTGGCGGCCGCTGTATTTGGGTGAAGTCGAAAAAGGCCGTTTTGCCGCCATCGTGCGCCTGAACGGCATGACCGACGACACCGCCGTCCGCTCCGCCGCGCAAAGCGTAGCGGGCGTACATTGGGCGGACAAACGCGCCCACCTGAACGACCTTTTCCACCACACGCGCAATCAGGCGGCGTGGTTGAAACTGGCATCCTACGCGCTGGCATGGCTGGTTTTATGGCGTATGTTCGGCATGAAGCGCGGCACCAAAATCCTTGCCGTACCGCTTGCCGCCGCCGTCTGCACCGTCGCCGTACTCGGTCTGGCAGGCATCCCAGTCAGCCTGTTCGCCATGTTCGGCCTGCTTTTGGTGTCCGCCATCGGCGTCGATTACGCCGTCTATGCCCTCACCGCGCGACACAGCGCACCCGCGCGGCTGGGCGGGATGCTGCTCGCCGCCGCTACTACCGCCATCTCCTTCGCCCTGCTCGCCCTAAGCGGCACGCCCGCCGTCGCCGCCTTCGGCATTACGGTCACGGTCGGTGTAGCGTTCAATATTTGGCTGGCGGGGGCTTTGTTGAAAGATTGATGTTTAAAATTTAAAAAAAACAAAAAGGTCGTCTGAAAACGGGTTGGTGCAAAATCCGCCATACCCGTTTTCAGACGACCTTTTTGACAATATCAAACGTAATCAAGCCGCTGTCTTCTTGCAGAACATAAGTGGTTTAAGAAACAGCCTCAGGATGCCCTTTATCCGCTCCCGCATCAAACCAAAATGCCTGCCCCTTTTCGGGCAGGCATTTTCATGCGGTCATGGTGTGCGGCTCAATATTTGACTGTCCAGCCTATCTCGCCGCCCGCGCGCATCGGGACAAGTTCGCCGTCGCCGTATGGGACGCTTGCGGGGACGGTTTGGCTTTGTTTGACGAGCGTTATCGTGTCGGTGTTTTCGGGAATGCCGTAGAACCTTGCGCCGTTTTTCGAGGCGAAGGCTTCGAGTTTGTCCAACGCGCCTGTTTTTTCAAACACTTCGGCGTAAAGCTCGATGGCGGTCATGGCGCTGAACATGCCGGCGCAGCCGCAGGCGTTTTCTTTGGCGGATTTGGCGTGCGGCGCGGAGTCGGTGCCGAGGAAGAATTTATGCGCCTTTTCGCCGGTAACGGCGGCGACCAATGCCTGACGGTGTGTTTCGCGTTTGAGTACGGGCAGGCAGAAATGATGGGGGCGCACGCCGCCGACCAAGAGGTCGTTGCGGTTGAGCAGGAGGTGTTGCGGGGTAACGGAGGCGGCAACGTTGTCGCCTGCTTCCAAAACCAGGCGGGCGGCTTCGGCGGTGGTGATGTGTTCAAACACGACTTTAAGATTCGGTACTTGCGCCAAAACGGGTTTCATTACGCGCTCGATAAAGGCGGCTTCGCGGTCGAAAATGTCGATTTCGGGGTCGGTTACTTCGCCGTGAACGAGGAACAGGATGCCCTGTTTTGCCATTTCTTCCAACACGGGAATGAGTTTGAACAGGTCGGTTACGCCGGAATCGGAATTGGTCGTTGCGCCTGCGGGGTAGAGTTTGAAGGCGACGATGCCGGCGGCTTTGGCTTCGCGCACCAGCTCGGGTGTGGCTTGGTCGGTCAGGTAAAGCGTCATCAACGGCTCCAACGCGCTGCCTTCGGGCAATGCCGCCATGATGCGCGCTTTGTAGGCAAGCGCGTCGGCAACGCTGACGACGGGCGGTTTGAGGTTGGGCATGATGACGGCGCGCCCCATCTGGCGGGCGGTATAGGGGGCAACGGCTTTGAGCGCGTCGCCGTCGCGCAGGTGCAGGTGCATATCGTCGGGGCGGATGATGGTCAGGGTTTGCATGGGTGTTCCTTTTTAGATTTTTGGGTTTCAGACGACCCCTTGATGTTCCCTAGGGGCTGTCAACATTTCATTTTCCCAGTGGATTTTTGTTCACAAAGCGGAAGATGCCGATTTGGAGATAAAAAGACACGGAAACTATTGAATGGCGACAGTCGCTAAGCTCGTCTGAAAAAACTATTGCACAAGGACAGGCTTGCCGTTGTAGGACTGATGCGTCAGGTAAAACACCGCCTGCACGGGCAACTGGTCGGACGGGGTGGTTTTGACGGTCAGCAGGGTTTCTTCCGGGCTGCCCGAAGCGCGCCACGCATAAGAAAGCTGACGGATCGGAACCGGCGATTCGGAGGCTTGATCGGTGCGCAATTCGTTATTCAAACCCTTCGGCGGGTTTTCCACCAACACCATAAACTGCTTGCGTATCAAGTTTTCGTCCGCCCGCGCCGTCTTCACGCTGCAACTGTCGCCGGTCAGGCTCAAATAATAATCCGCGCCGTCCTGCGTTTTCTTCCAAACGGCAAGCGCATCCGGCTCGATGAAACCTGCGGGCAGCCTGCCGATTTCTTCCGCGTTCAAAGCCGTCAGCTTTTCATTATCGGCAAAAGAGCGCACTTTATCGGCAGCTCCGTCAAAGGCGACGCAGCCTTGACGGAACAATTCCGCCGCCGCATTCGCACGATCCGCCATCTGCTCGGGCGGCACTTCTTCCCTGCCGCACGCCGTCAATAAAACGGAGAAAGCGGCAAGCGTCAAAAGCCTTGAAATCGGACGTTTCGCCATTTTCAGACGACCTCTATTTGTGTTTCACAACCAGCGTGAACACGCCGTCTTCTTCGCGCGATTCGAGCAAGACATGTCCGGTCTGACGGCAAAACGCCTCAAAATCGCCGGGCGCGCCGCCGTCGGTCGCCAACACGGTCAGGACTTCTCCCGCCTCCATTTGCGCCAAGGCTTTTTTGGTTTTCAAAATCGGCAAAGGGCATCTGAGCCCCTTCAGGTCTAAGGTGTGTGCGTTCATATTTTCCGATGTTCCGTTAACAGGATTAACATGAATTATACCGTACTTACTTGCACCCCACCCCGCCGAACCCATAAAATAAAGCCGTTTTTCACTTTGGAGCACACCATGCGCCGTCTCGCCCTCCTGACCCTCTGCCTCGCCGCCACGGCAGTCAACGCCGCCGGATTCAGCGAAAAAGATACCCCCTTCAACACACGCTATAAAGAAAGCCCCGAAGAAGCCGCAGCCCGCGAGTTTGCAGAACAAAAAACCGCACTCCCGCCGCTGCCCGACACCCAATCCGGCGACTGGTTCGACCTCTACGTCAGCGAAGACTACGGCAAACAGCCTAAAATCCTCCTCAGCAGCCTGCAAATCATGCCCTCTCCCGACGGCAGCATCCGCTACATCCTCAACGTCCGTTCCGACAAAGGCCATGACAACCTGACCGTCGAAGGCCTCTTCTGCGCCCGCTCTTCCTTCACATACGGCAAAGACAAACGCTCGTCTTATAAAGTGTTCGGCTACGGCGACACCGTCAACCGCCGCTGGATCGAGCCGCGCAAAGCCGAATGGAAACCCATAGGCTCGACCTTCAACAAAAACGACGCGATGCGTGCCGTCCTCTACCAAGCCTTCTGTATCGACGGCGTACCGAACACCACCGAAGGCCTGGTCAAACGCCTCAAAGAACGCGCCGGACGCTACGCGCCGAAAATGGTGCGCCACGACAAATAAAAGCCGTTTGACGGTTTCAAACATCAAAAAAGGTCGTCTGAAATATTTTCAGACGACCTTTGCCGTATTTCAAACCGTCAATCAGCGCGGATGAACCATATCGGCGGGGACGACCAGTTCGTCAAACTCTTCGCCTGTCAGCAAGCCCAACTCAACGGCGGTTTCGCGCAGCGATTTGTCGTTTTTATAGGCGGTTTTGGCGACTTTGGCGGCGTTTTCGTAGCCGATTTTGCGGTTCAGCGCGGTAACGAGCATCAGGGAATGGTGCAGGAAATAATCGATTTTTTCCGGTACGGGTTCAATGCCGGCGGCGCAGTTTTCGTTGAAGCTGTTGCACGCGTCGCCCAAGAGGCGGATGGATTGCAAGAGGTTGTAGGCGATAACCGGCATATAGACGTTCAGCTCGAAATTGCCCGACGCGCCCGCCATGCCGATGGTAACGTCGTTGCCGAACACTTGGCAGCACACCATGGTCATCGCTTCGCATTGGGTCGGGTTGACTTTGCCCGGCATGATGGACGAACCCGGCTCGTTTTCGGGGATTTTGATTTCGCCCAAACCGCAGCGCGGACCGCTTGCCAACCAGCGGATGTCGTTGGCGATTTTGTTCAGGCTCGCCGCCAGCGTTTTCAGTGCGCCCGAAGCGGCAACGGCGGCATCGCGTCCGCCCAAGGCTTCAAATTTGTTCGGCGCGCTGACAAACGGCAGGCCGGACAATTCGGCGAGTTTGGCGGCGGCTTTTTCGGCGTATTCGGGATGGCTGTTCAAACCCGTGCCGACTGCCGTGCCGCCCAAAGCGAGTTCGTATAAACCTTTGAGCGCGTCTTTCAGACGACCTAAGCCGTGGTCGAGCTGGGAAACGTAGCCGGAAAATTCTTGTCCCAAAGTCAGCGGCGTCGCGTCTTGCAAGTGGGTGCGGCCGATTTTGACGATGGGGGCGAATTCTTTAGCTTTTTTGTCCAAGGTGTCGCGCAGGGCTTGGACGGCGGGGATGAGGTGGCGGTTGATTTCAATCGCGGCGGCGACGTGGATGGCGGTAGGGAACGCATCGTTGGTCGATTGCGCGTGGTTCACATGATCATTGGGATGGACGGGCTGGTACGCCGCCAAACCCGTACCGGCGATTTCGTTGGCGCGGTTTGCCAGCACTTCGTTCATGTTCATATTGGACTGCGTGCCGGAGCCGGTCTGCCAAACCACTAAGGGGAACTGCCCGTCGAGCTTGCCGTTCAACACGTCGTCCGCCGCCTGCGTAATCAAATCCGCCTGCTCAGGCTTAATCCTGCCGAGGGAAACATTGGTGGCGGCTGCGGCTTTTTTCACCAGCGCCAAAGCATAAATCAACGGCTGCGGCAGGGTTTCGCCGCCGATTTTGAAATTGTTGCGGCTGCGCTGGGTCTGCGCGCCCCAATAGGCTTCAGACGGGACTTCGACATTGCCCATGGTGTCGTGTTCGGTACGGGTGCTCATGCGTTTCTCCTAAATTAAATGATAATGCAAATAATTTGCAAGCGTATTATAGCGGGCAGGAGGTCGTCTGAAAAGCGGGGGAAGGAGGTTTGAAATAAGCAGTTTCGGACGGCGTTTTGAAAGCTGAAAAGAAGATTGAGACAGACGAAGGAATTGTGTTTAACCTGTTTGGGCTATGCCAAATGTATAGTGGATTAAATTTAAATCAGGACAAGGCGACGAAGCCGCAGACAGTACAGATAGTACGGAACCGATTCACTTGGTGCTTCAGCACCTTAGAGAATCGTTCTCTTTGAGCTAAGGCGAGGCAACGCCGTACTGGTTTAAAGTTAATCCACTACAAAAAGGTCGTCTGAAAACCTTATTGATAGGTTTTCAGACGACCTGTGTTTACTTTAAAAATTCAAATCATCAGTTTGCCATTTGTTTTGCCTGAACCGCTGTCAGGGCGATGGTGAAGACGATATCTTCTACCAATGCGCCGCGGGAGAGGTCGTTGACCGGTTTGCGCAAACCTTGCAACAGCGGGCCGACGCTCAGGACGTTGGCGCTGCGTTGTACGGCTTTGTAGGTGCAGTTGCCGGTGTTGAGGCTTGGGAAAATCAAGACGGTTGCCTGACCGGCAACGGTGCTTTCAGGCGCTTTGGTTTTGCCGATTTCAGGCACGGTAGCCGCATCGTATTGCAGCGGGCCGTCGATTTCCAAATCCGGGCGTTTTTCTTTTGCCAGTTTGGTCGCTTCAATCACGGCATCGACATCAGGGCCGCTGCCTGAGTTGATGGTGGAGTAGGAAATCATGGCGACTTTAGGCGGGATACCGAAGG
>NZ_AJMT01000024.1:0-11824 GCF_000260655.1 Neisseria sicca VK64 | reverse complement strand
TTCTCTAAGGTGCTGAAGCACCAAGTGAATCGGTTCCGTACTATCTGTACTGTCTGCGGCTTCGTCCGCCTTGTCCTGATTTAAATTTAATCCACTATGATGTCAATGGGCTTGAAAGTGCCGCTCTGAGGAGGTTTGGACGTATCGTGTTTTTTCAATTTCAAAACAAGCAACAGCGGGTTTTTTCTTTGTTGAGCGCGGCTGTTGTGATTGTCATCGTTATGACCTTATGGTCTTATGCTTGGGCGCAATATTTTGATTTAGGGGCGAATGAACCGAAGGAGGCGCTTGAGGTTGCAGGGTTTGGTCTGTTGGTGCAATTTTTCCTATGCCTGCCTTATCTTTATTTCAAGCGATATATGCCTGCCTCTCTTTGGGCGACATCGATTCTTAATGGCGCCTATCTGTTTTTGTATTGGAGCAATTCGACGCCGCTTTGCTGCGGTGATATGGGGCAAGGCTTGATGTCTATGCTGTTTATGTTTGTTTCGGGTGTATATTTCGTTGTCTCCTGTTTGGTGATTATTGCGTGTTTGCATGCTAAGAAGGTCAGGAAAATCGGACAGCCCTCATAATCCGGCATAGATATAGTGGATTAACTTTAAACCAGTACGGCGTTGCCTCGCCTTAGCTCAAAGAGAACGATTCTCTAAGGTGCTGAAGCACCAAGTGAATCGGTTCCGTACTATCTGTACTGTCTGCGGCTTCGTCGCCTTGTCCTGATTTAGTTAATCCACTATAAAGATAGGGAAAAAGGTCGTCTGAAACCCAAATTTGAGGTTTCAGACGACCTTTTTTATTGCGTTGCGTTCAACTTTAAACACTGCAAAGCGATTCAAACCAAACCCAGCTTTTTCAGCAGCGCGGTGCTGCCTGCGTCCACAAGCCTGAAGGTTTCGTCAAAGTCGCCGGTGTACCACGGGTCGGGGACGTGGCGGTAGCCGCTTTCGGGGATGAGGTCGGTGAGTTTGAAGATTTTGTCAGGGTGTTTGCCGAACATTTTTTCCAGTTCGGCAAGGTTGTTGTCGTCCATGGCGATGATGAAGTCGAATTCATCGAAATCTTCGGAACGCACTTTGCTGCTGGTAAAACCTTGATGGTCGATGCCGTGGGCCGCGAGGATTTTGCGCGTGCCTTGGTGCATGTTTTCGCCATCGTGCCAGCCGGATGTGCCAGCGCTGTCGGTGCGGACGCGGTGGGCTACGCCTGCTTCGCGGGCGCGGTGGCGCAGGACGTATTCCGCCATGGGGGAGCGGCAGATGTTGCCGAGGCAGACGAAGAGTACGGAATGGTTTTTCATAGGCAGTTTAGGCGTGTTCGGAGAAGAATGGGTTGTGTCCGTCCAGGGACAGGGACTGCGCGTAGGTCGGCAGGTCGGCATTTTCCGGCAAAACGTCGTGCAGGATGCGGATATGCTCGACGCGGCATTCCGCCATCAGGTCGAGGAAGTTGTGTTGGATGACGGCGATGTTGTCGGAAGACGAAAGGTTCCACACGAACACTTGCGGGACGACTTCAAACGCGCTGTCGGTTGCGTTGAAGCCGAACAGAATCTGCCCGCCCGCCCTTGCAGCGATGACGACGCCGACGCGCGGACTCTGCATGCGGATGGCGCGGATGGCGTTGGTGGCGAACACGTCCATCGCCATGCGCTGACGGGTGTGGCTGCCGTCGGTCAGGGCTTGGAGCGGGGTGTTCGGGGACAGCGGATTGGTGAAGAGGGTAACGCCGGTGGCGGCAAGGCTTTCCTGCCAAACCTGCATCAGCGGCAGGCCTGCCTGTTGCAGGTTGACGCCCAAGGCGGTTTGCAGGTTTTTGTCGCCGTAGCCCAACGCGTAAACGACGTGGACGGACTGTCCTTCGGGGCAGATCAGCGGTTTGTCTTCAAAGGTTTGCAGGAACGCGGCGGCGGATTCGCTGTTTTGTTTCGCGTTCCACCACTGTTCGGGCGTGATGCCGCTTAGGTCGTCTGAATGGGCGAGGAAGGGCAGCCATTGGGTGTTGTGCGTTAAAGCGCGCAAGTGGGGATAGTTGGACAGGCAGGCGGTCAGTGCCTCGGTAGGCAGCGTCAGGGGCAGCGATCGCTCCTGTTTGCAGCCGGCGACGATGACGACGGGCAGGGCAAACCATTGGGCTTCGTCTTCGTTTTCGGCGGATAAGACTTGATTGATGCTCTGCATCAGCGCGTTGTAAGTCTCTACATCGGGCGCCATGGTCATGGCGACGGATAAGTTGACGTAGTAGTTTTGATGAAGCTGGCTGCGGATTTCGGTTTGCAGCTGCCCCACGGCGATCTTGCGGGTTGCGGCGGTCGTGCCGTGTGCGAGCAGTGAGGCGTTTATCAGTAAATGGTTTTTAACCGGAGTCTGCGGATAAGGGCGTGTGTCGTGGAGGATGAAGGTATTCATATGGATATAAATCGGTGGTTGGTCTGGACAGCTCGGATTATAACAATATCGGGATACGGATTGGGAAAAGGTCGTCTGAAAACGACGCTTCGGCAGCGTTCAAACAAATATCGCAAGCTGCCTCAAACCATTTTGACGTTTTCAGACGACCCTTTTTCTAATTTTCTTTGTTTTCTTCTTTTGCCCAGTGTTCCCTTACCCGCGCTTTGCCGTCCGCGTCCAAACGGCGGTAAAGGTTGATGACTTCGTCGGCGGAGGTGGTGTTTTCCGGCTGCGCCGCGCCGAACAGGGAGCGCACATAATCATCCGCCGGATGGTTTTGAATATCCTGCGGCGTATCGACCTGCACCAGCCTGCCTTGGTGCATCACGCCGATGCGGCAGGCGAGTTTGGCGGCTTCGTTCATGTCGTGGGTAACGAAAACGATGGTGGTGCCGAGTTTTTTGTGTATCAGGGAAACCGTTTCCTGAAGGGAAGCGCGGGCAAGCGGGTCGAGGGCGGAAAAGGGTTCGTCCATCAGCAGGATGTCGGGTTTGGCGGCGATGGCGCGCAGGATGCCGATGCGCTGCTGTTCGCCGCCGGAAAGTTCGTGCGGATAGCGGTTTAGGTAGGTTTCGGGCGGCATGCCGACCAGCTCGAGCAGTTCGTTCACGCGCGATGTGCGCTTCGGCTTGTCCCAGCCTAAAATGTCGGGCATCAGCTCGATGTTTTGCCGCACGGTCATGTTGGGGAACAGGGCGATTTGTTGCAGCACATAACCGATGCGGTGGCGCAGCCCGCGGATGTCGTAATCTTTGATACGCCTGCCGTTGAAATAAACATCGCCGTCGGTCGGCTCGGTCAGCGCGTTAATCATGCGCAGCGTAGTGGATTTGCCGCTGCCCGAACCGCCCACCAACACGAAAAACTCGCCTTGGTAAATGGTCAGGTTCAGTTCGTTCACGGCGGTGTGGCTGTCGTAGCGTTTGCTGACGTTTTTGAATTCGATTAAGGGGGTGTTGTGTTCAGGCTGCATCATAAATATCCTTTACAACTTCGACAAAGCGGCGCGGCTCACGTTCCAACAATTTCGGCAGGCCGTCTGAAACGGCGGCAAGTTCGCCTTTGGCAATGGCGGTGTAGGTGGAAACCCATGCTTCAATCTGCCAGTCGGGCGCGTCAGGGTACGCGGCTTTGCGGCTGGCGAAGGCTTCTTCTAGGGTTTCGTTGTGGTAGAGGTGTGGTTTGCCGGTAATTTCGGTTAGGACGGCGGCTATTTCAGCGAAGTTTAATGATTGGGAACCTGTCAGCGTGTAGGTCTGATTGTCGTGGCGGTGGTTGTCGCATGCGATGTCGGCGATGACGTTTGCCGCCGCTTGGGCGACATCGCGCTGCGAAACGCAGGCAACGCGCCCGTCGTCGGCAGGACCTGCGATGATGCCGTCTGCGTTGGCAATCGTTGCCATCATCTCGCTGTAAAAATTGTCGCGCAGAAAGGTGTAGCGCATATTTGTTTGCCGGATTGCATTTTCGGTAACCGCATGAGTGCGCGCCAGCGTGAAGGTGCTGTCCAACGCCGCCTGCGCAAAAGAGAGATAGACCATGTGTTGCACGCCCGCTTCCGAAGCAGCCTGCACCAAAGTCAAATGCTCTTGCTCACGCGTCGGGCTTTCGGCGGCGGACACCATAAACAGCACGTCCACCCCGTTTAACGCCTGTTTGGCAAGCTCCAAATCACCATAGGCAAACCGCCGCGCCTCGCAGTTCGGCAGGTCGGGTGCTTTGGCGGGGTTGCGCAGCGGCAGGATAAGCGGCAGACCGCGTGTGTTCAGATGACGGGCGACCATGCCGCCGATGTTGCCGCTGGAACCAGTGATGGCGATGTTCATGAGGAATTCCTTGGGAAGTGGAGGAAAATGATAGGGGAAGGGTAGCTGAAAAAGTGGTTTTAGTGTAGACGGATTTTCAGACCACCTTTTAGAAGTAGTAAAGGTCGTCTGAAAAGCAAAAAACAGTCCACAACTTCGTTTTGAAGGTGTGGACTATTTTGTTTGGGCTAGGTTAGGGCTGTATTTCACGCTGCCCTATATTTGCAACTGTTTAGCGGAATTCGAAGAATTCCAAATGTTGCGACCGCGTTTTCAGGCTGCCTGAGATGCTGCGTGTGAAACTGCGGCTGCCGCAGAGCCACAGGCTGCGGTTTGTGCTGTCGCGGACGGTCTGACTGATATGTTCGGCGGTGAGCCTTTGGGTTTCGGAGGGGATATAGTGGAAATTGACATTGGCTTGTTGCGCTAAATTTTGCCAGTGGGCTAATGTTTCGGCAGGCAGGTTTCTATCGGCATGAAACCAGTCTGTCGGCTGGGTGGCGGGCTGTTTGGCCAGTTCATTGAGTCGTGCGAGAAATGGGGTAAAACCGATACCGTTGCTGACCCAGATTTGCGCTTGTCCATCGGAAAAGTCGAATCGTCCGTATGCGCCGTCGATTTGCACGGTGTCGCCGATATTCAGGCGCTGCGGCAGGCGGCGGGTGTAGTCGCCCAAGTCTTTGATCACGAGCGTGAGCTGTTGGTTATCAGGCTGCCAGTCGGAGGCGATGGTAAAGGGGTGGCTTTCTCCGTGTGCGCGTAAAAAGAGGAATTGTCCTGCGCGGTGTCCTTGCCATTTTGGGGCATTCAGGGTCAGGGAAAGTAGGTTGCCGTTTTGATTTAGGGAGGATACGGTGGCGTTTTGCGGGTTGCCGATGCGTTTGAATAGGGCAATCAGCGAGCAGGCGATGCCTGAAAGTAAGGCGGCGATGAGCAGCCATCCCAGCGGTTGCGACCAATAGGCAAAATTTGCCAGTACGATGGCGTGCCATACGAGCGCGAGATAAACGGGGACGATAAGTATGTGGAGTTTGGCAAACCAGCGGTAGGGTATACGTTTGATGAGGGCGGCGATAAGCAGGACGAGGGCAACATAAAAAGCGATTTCGCCAACTTCTTCGGCAAAGTGGCGTTGGGTAGCCAGCCAATCTTTTAATGTCAATATTTCCTGCATCGGAGGGCGCGGCGGCTTTTTGCCGTCAATCAGACCAAGCGCGATAAGCCATTTGGGGAATTGTTTGCAGGTCCAATGCAGGATGCTGCCTGAAAAGGCAATGATGCCGAGCCATTTGTGCAGGCGGTACATTTTGTCCAGCCCGCCGAGCGGGGTTTCGAGTATTTTGGGACGCACGGCAAGTATCAGGCAGGCACTCATGGCCAGTATGCTGATGGTGCCAGTTAGTTGTAGCAATAGGTTGCGTACGGGAAATACGCCCCACTGGTCTGGAAATGATGTAGCAAGCAGCCATAAAGCGAATATGCCGCCGAAAAATATGGCTAAGGTAAATTTAATGTTTTTCATGGTAGTGGTCCTTACGGATGGGAATATGAAGCGGTCTGCGCCGTTTGTGGGGATTGTATGTGGGGAAAATTAGGTGGAAATTATTGGTGTGGGGCAGGGTGGGAAGGGTTTACCTGTTGAGGTCGTCTGAAAAGTTTAAAACAACCTGACCTTTTCAGACGACCTGAAAAGCAGCAACCCGTTTCATCGGCCATGATTCCGTTGTCCAAACGCGTTCAAATTCTTCGGCGAAACCGTGTTGTGCGGCGTAGGTTTGCAATTGTTGCAGCCAGGTTTTCGGGGCGATGTCGGCGGCGGCGCGGGTGGTGTGCAGCAGGTAGGGGCGGGTATCGAAAGCTTGGACGATGTTTTGGCTGACGGCGTTTAAGGCTTGGGGATTGTGGTCGGTTTGTTTGGCGATTTTTTCGTATTGCGACAGGGCGGCGGTTTTTGCGGTTTCGTGTTCGGCGACGGTTTGCGGGCTGTTTCGGGCGGTGGTGGCCTGGATGGTAATCAGGGGCGGCAGTTGCCCTTCGGTAAGCGCGGCGGCGAGGCGCAGGTGTCCGTCTAAAATCAGCCAGCGGTCGGACAGGGCGGGAAGTTCGTACACCAAGACGGGCGGCAGTTGGTTTTGCCGTGCGCGTTTGCGCCAATATTTCAGACGACCGTCTTCGGTGTGGTGGGTTTTCAGGGCGATGAAGCGTTCGGCTTGGGTATAAAAATTGTTGTCCAGCGCGTCGAAACGGCTGCCTGAAAACAGCCATTTATGGTAGTTTTCGTCGGTTTCAGGCTGCCCTACGGCGGTGTCGTGCCAGCATTCGCCCCATTGCGGGGGCAGGGTTTGGGCGGGGCGGTAGTCGAAGTGCCATTCGCCGATGCCAAACAGTCCTGCGTTGTGGGCGGCGAGTTGTTCGATGAAATATTTGTTCCACAACAGGCCTTGCTTTGCGGCGGGTTGGCGGGCGATGTGTTCGTTTGCGCGGCTGCCGATGTGCCCGACGGGTTGGTATGCCTGCCAGCGTTCGGCGTAGCTGCGGACGAGGTAAACGTCGTATAAATCGTGGCTGTGGAACGACCAGAACACGGGTTCATCGTGGCAAGTCAGGCTGAGGCTGATGCCGTCGGGTGTGTGGAGTTTCAGGCAGCCTTGCGTTTGACGGTCGATATGCAGGGCGAGGCTGTTTGGGGAGGTGGGATTATGGGTCAGGTTGCCGCTGTATTGTTCCAGCGCGGCGGTTAGCGATTGGTAGTGCATGGGGTGTCCTTTGAAAGGCGTTCAGCGATAACTGATGACGATCATCGTACTGCCGTCTTTATTGTGGTAATACGCGCCCGCATTGCCCCAGGCGAATTGACGGCATTTGCCAGATGCCGATGTTTCAATGGCGCAAGGGGCGTCGCCCAGTTGTTTATCCAGCCATCGATCAAACTGTTTTCTACGTTGCAATTCGCGCTCCTCCGACCATGCTGCCCAGCTATTGTCCTCGCCTATCGGGCAGAAGAATATGGATAAGCGCTCCAGCCGCTGCTGCTCGAACCGAGCGGTAAGGGTGTATTGTTCAGACTGTTTGGTAAATGACAAACTGAAAAATGTTATTCCCGCTTGCAGATGATTCGGGCTGGATTTTGGGAAGGATGCAATCCAGTCATCAAGCGTGGTGTGTGCGCCAATAATGTTGCCGTCCGGCAGGATGATGCTGCCGTTTTCAGGGTTTATCTTCATCGGTTTGAATTTCCAAATGTAGTTTTCAGACGACCTGAGATCATGTCCGTTTTATCACGCCTTTAAGCCGCAAGATTTTTCATTTCACCCACAACCGTCCCTGTCTCGCCAAATTCAAAGTCGCCAGCAACAGCAGCATCACCAAGCCGGAGCCTGCGGTGGCGAGGAAATAGCCTAAAAACAGTAAACGCTGTTCGGCAATCAAATGGAAACCGCAGCCCGTCATTGCCGCCAAACCGAACGAGAAACCCCAAAAGCTAGGGCTGAAACCCTGTTCCAGCATCCAAGGCAGAAGGCGCAGCAGTAGCAGGAATTGCAGGCAGCCGTAGCCGATTAAAAGCAGCGCGAAGGCATCGATGTGCCCGCCCGATACGGCGAAATAGGCGCCGCAGCCGACAAAAGCGGGCGCAAGCTGAATGCCGACAATACCGCGCACAGGGGCGTTGACGGGTGTGCCGGTACGCAAACGGCTCAATATGGCGGCTTCCAAGCTAAGCCATGAAAACATCCCCGCGCCCAAAAACAGCCAGGCGTAATCCGACCAACCCAATGCCGCCATTGCGGTCGCGCTGACAAAATTGGTGGCAACGGTGGGCAGGTAAACAATCGGCGTGGTGGCGTCAAGGGTATGGACGCCGCGCCACAAGCCGCCTGCGCGGTACATGGCAAATGCCAACTGTCCCGCCGTTCCCAGCAAAATCAACCCTTTTGCCAGTAGCGTTTGATAGGGTAAGGCTGCCAAACCTGCCAGCATCGTGGTAATCGGAATCGCGCTGATGAAGCAGCATTGCACCAAATCCTGCAAATCCTGCAAAAATTCGGGGCGGAAAAAACGGATTTTGATGATATAGGCAATGACCAGCAGCAGCCAAAGCGCAAAGGCGGCGGCTAAAAGCGTTTCCGCAGCCCAATGCGGCAAAAGCCCGATATGCGCGCCGTAACGCCAAGACAAACCGAGCGCGAAAAGTCCCAACGGCATGCTGAAATAGCTGAGGGGGACGGGAAATTTTTTGGTACTCATGACAATGTGTGTGTTAAGGAAAGGCGGTAGTATAGCCGATTCAAATCGGTAAGCGCAGCTTGGGTCGAGACCCGATAAAGACGTTAAATTTGCCTGAGACATTGGGTTTCAGCATGAGCCGTATCGGGTATGGATATGCTGATGTTTGAGTTTATAGATGCGGTTTTCAGACGACCTTGTCAGATTCCGAGGTCGTCTGAAAAAGTATAGTGGATTGACTTTAAAGCAGTACGGCGTTGCCTCGCCTTAGCTCAAAGAGAACGATTCTCTAAGGTGCTGAAGCACCAAGTGAATCGGTTCCGTACTATCTGTACTGTCTGCGGCTTCGTCGCCTTGTCCTGATTTAAATTTAATCCACTATAAATGTGTTTTCAGACGACCTTTAAAGGCAGCCTGCACTTTTAAACGGCCTTAAGCGCTATCCGCCCTGCCTGGGCGGCGGCGCGGTTTTTTTAGTACGCGCCCCACAGCATCAGCAGGGCGCACAATAAAAACAATATCCACTGGCCGAGTAGGAAATAATTTTTGCCGCGCGCACCGGCCATTTTAAGCTGTATCAGCCACACGGTGCACCACAGGCCCAGATAAACGGCAACAAAACGGGCAGCGGCGGCTTCCATACCGTCGAAAATCCGTGTGAACGCAAGCAGGCAGGCTGTGGCGGCCAGCAACAGCAAATCTACGCTGACCAACTGGAAGATGCACACAGCCTGCATCCAGTTGCGCGTACCCTGTTGCGTGCTGTTTTCTGCATCGGGTTTCAGACTTAAGGTTTCGCGGGTGCCGACAAAAAGATGGGCAAAAAATGCCACGGCCAACAGCAGGGCGGCGGCCGCAAAGGGAATGTTCATGTTATGCTCCGATTTTGATGGTTTGGCATATTTCTTCTCGATTGCGTTTATGGCGTTTTTCAAACAGGTTTGCGGAAGGTAATGCAGTAAAAGCGGTTGCCCCACAGCAGTCGCGTTTTCTTTTCCTGTGCGGTTTCGGGGATGCAGTTTTCGATTTGTGTCAGGTCGAAATCGGTGTCTTGGAAGTAGTTCCGCGTGAATAGGCTTTTTTTGTATTGTTGTTGGATGAAGTCAGTGGTTTCGTCTGCAATCATGATTTTGGTGCCGGGTTTGGCGACGCGCAGCATTTCGTTGATGGCTTTTTGCTTGTCACTGAAAAAATTGATGCCGCCCACATGGAATACGACGTCGAACATATTGTCGGCAAAAGGTAAGTCTTCGGCGTTGCAGTGTACCAAGTCCAAGCCTGCCGCTTTTTTCCGCCATACGTCGCGGCAGCGTTCCAACATGCCGAGCGACAGGTCGGCGCCGGTCAAGTCCAGCGTGGAGGGGTCGATGTTGGCGGGCAGGTAGTTTAAGTCGGTACCTGTGCCGATGGAGACGTAGAGCGCGGTGCAGTCCTGCCGCCATTCCAGTTCGCCCATCAGGCTGCGCCGCATTTCGTTGATGCTGTTGCCGTATCTGAAGCGGGCTATCCAGCGTTCGCCGAAATCGTACCAACGGGCGAGGCGGTTGTACATGTTCATGTATTTGGCGTTGTCGCCCGTGACGTTGTCGGAGTCGAGGCACAACAGGATGTCGTCTTGTTCGGGCGGAAGCGGGTTTTGCAGGGCGGGTTTGAGTTTTTGGATGAGCTTGGCGGAAGGCATGGTGCTTCTCCTGTTGAGGGTTGAGCGATGCGTATCTCGAGTCGGGATTCGGTAAAATCGTTAAAGCATTAGATTCATCTATCTAATTTATCCGGCGGGGTCGTCTGAAGCTTGATTGAATGTGGAACAGGCGATTTTAGGGTGGCTGCGCCGTTGCTATGTTGATTGAAATAAAGGCCGTCTGAAATCGTGTTTCAAACGGCCTTTTGACATAGTTTAAGACAAGAGGGGATTAGAACTTGCTTTTGATGTCGTCAATCAGGTTTTCGGCTTTTTCTTTTGCCTCGTCAACCAGATGTCCTGCTTCTTCTTTGCCTTTTTTCAATACGTCGCTTGCTTTTTCCTCAATGTCGGCGGCAACTTCTTTGACTTTGCCGATGCCTTGTTGGATTACGCCTTCTGCTTGGAGTTTGGAGTCGTTTAACAGTTCTCCGGCTTTTTCTTTTACATTACCGCTGATTTGGTCTAATTTGCCGCTCATGATCCATTTCCTTGATGTTTATATTGATCGAGAACCCACTATAGTCTAATCAACGGCTTATTGCAACTTGAGGGGTCGTCTGAAAATCTGTTTCAACAAAATGAAAACCGTTTTTCAGACGACCTGAATCATTTGCCCTTATCGTTTATCAAACCGTTTTTCTGCAAATAATCCCGCGCTACGTCCGCCGGTTTTTCTCCGCCTACTTTCACGCGGTAGTTCATTTCGGTCATTTCGGCTTCGCTGATTTTGCCTGCCAGTTTGTTCAATGCGTTCACGATGTCGGGATGCTGTTCGGCAAACTCGGTTTTCATCAGCGGCGCGCCTTGGTAGGAGGGAAACAGGGCGATGTTGTCTGAAAGGACGGTGAGGCGGTATTGTTTGAGGTCGCTATCGGTGGAATAGGCCTCGACGAGGTCGATTTTGCCGTTTAGGAGGGCGGTGTAGCGCAGGGCGGGTTCGAGCGTCGAGAGGTGGCTAAACTGTATGCCGTGTTGTTGCAGGCCTTTGTAACCGTCGGCGCGGTCGGTAAATTCGAGGGTAAAGCCGGCGCGGATTTGGTTCTGCACGCGTTTGAGGTCGGATATTTTGTGCAGATTGTGCGCGGCGGCGTAGTCTTGACTGACGGCGAGGGCGTAGGTGTTTTGGTATGCCATCGGCGGCAAAAAGGTCAGCCGGTGCTGTCGGACGAGCAGGTCTTTGGCGGTTTGGTAGGTCTGTTCGGGGGAAAGGCGGCGGTTTTGCTGTTCGGCAGGGACTTTGACCAGACTTTCGAGGACGGTACCGGTAAATTCGGGGTAGATGTCGATTTCGCCGCTTTTTAATGCGTTGAACAGAAATGAAGTTTTGCCGAAATTGGGTTTAAGCATCACTTGCGCGCGCGGATTATTTTCTTCAATCAACTGTTTGTACATATTGATGAGGATGTCGGGTTCGCTGCCGAGCTTGCCTGCGATGGTGATTTTTTGTGCGGATGGGTTCGTTTGAAAAATCGGTGCCAAACCGATGGCGATAAGGATGGCAAGTAGGGCAGCGGTAATCGGCATTTTGTGTTTCGATTTTTGCAGTATGCCGATGCCGCCGCTGACCAATACGGCGAGCAGGGCGGACAGCAACGCGCCGGTAAACGTCATCGCCATGTTGTTGCGGTCGATGCCGAGCAAAATCAGGTTGCCCAAACCGC
>NZ_AJMT01000023.1:0-3000 GCF_000260655.1 Neisseria sicca VK64 | reverse complement strand
TGTTTGAACCTGTTGAAAGCAGCTAACAGGCTAAGTGTGCCTGTTTGCGCCTAAAAGGCGGTCCGGATGCCTTATTATCAGGTATCCGGGGAGGATTAAGGGGGTATTTGGGTAAAATTAGGAGTGATTGGGGGAGAAAACAGCCGAAAACCTGTTTTTGGGTTTCGGTTGTTGGAGGAAAAGAAATTTTGCAAAGGTCTCAATATGTTTGGTTTCGCAAACACCCGCTTGACACAAAACGCTAAGATTTGTTTTCAGACGACCTTGCAGTCATGTCCGACTATTTTTTGTGGCAAAATTCAGCCATGTTCCACATGGTCAGTCCGCGTATTTAAACTGAAGAAATTTCAAGCCGGCTGACCAAACAGATTACAAGGAGAAACAGACATGAGCCGCATTTTATCCTCACTGCGCTATCCGCTGATTCAAGCGCCGATGGCGTTTGCGCATGACACAGAGCTGCCTTTGGCTGTCGGCAAAACCGGCGCTTTGGGTTCGTTGGCGGGGGCGATGTACGATGCCGTGGGTTTGGAAAAAGCGTTGGCTCGGATGAAGCAGGAAGGCGGAGAACGTCCGTACAACCTCAACTTTTTCGCCCACCGCACGCCGTCTGCCGAACGCGCGCAATACGATGCCTGGTTTGCCGTGTTGCGTCCGTATTTCGAGGCTTACGGGCTGACGGAAAACGACATTCCCAGCGGCGGCGGACGGCAGCCGTTTGATGCCGATGCGTTGGCATGTGTGGAACGTTACCGCCCGCCTGTGGTCAGCTTCCACTTCGGTCTACCCGCGCCCGAATACTTGCAGCGCGTCAAAGCGACGGGTGCGGAAGTGTGGAGCAGCGCGACGACGGTCGAAGAAGCCGTCTGGCTGGAACAAAACGGCGCGGATGTCGTGATTGCCCAAGCGTGGGAGGCGGGCGGTCATCGGGGATGGTTTTTAAACCGCAATCCCGACAGCCAAAGCGGCTTGTTCGCCCTGTTGCCCGCAAGGCCGTGCGCCTGCCCGTCATAGCCGCAGGCGGCGTTTCCGATGCAGCCGCCGTCCGCGCCGCGTTGGAATTGGGCGCGTCCGCAGTACAGGTCGGAACCGCCTTCCTGCTCGCAGACGAAGCCCTGACCAAACCCGCCCACCGCGCCGCCATCCAAACCGTCCGTCCCGAAGATACCGTGGTGACCAACTTGTTCAGCGGCGGCGCGGCGCGCGGGCTTTACAACCGCTTCATACGAGAAGCCGGTCCGATGAATGACGCAGCGCTCCCGTTCCCCTTGGCAGGCGCAGCCGTCGGCGCATTGAAAGCCGCCGCCGAAAAACAAGGCTGCTATGACTTTTCCCCATTTTGGGCAGGACAAAACGCAGGATTGTGCCGCCCCGGCAGCGCGGCGGAAATCGTCGAACGGTTGTGCGGCGGCATCGAGCGTTAGGACAGTTTGAACACGGGCAAGGTGGACGTTGCAAAAAGGTCGTCTGAAAATTGAAAACTGGTTTTCAGACGACCCGTAGCGTGGTCTCCGCCACGGAATGAAGATAAAGACAACCGCCCGATTCGGATTGTCGGACAGCAGGTTCGCGGGCAAAGCCCACGCTACGGATTGGGTTTCTTCCGAGCTTGTCGATTGGTGGTGCCGGAGGTTTTCCATTTGCCGTCAATCAGGGGTTTGCGGGTAATGCGCAGCCTGCCGTCGGACAGATATCGCTTTTCCTGAACATAAACCGATTGCAACCCTTTACCGGAGATTCCGCGGAAGCGTCCGCCCATATGGAATGCAGCGCCCGATTTGGTGAACGTTTTGATTTATGCTTTATTCTTATAGAAAACAAGAGGAAATGATATATGTCTTTCTTTAAAAATAAATTAGGCATCTTGTTGGCATTAATCTATCTAATCGCATCAATGGTTATTTTGGGTGATAGTACAGAGGGGAGCTGGGGAGGTTTTCTTCTCTTCGTCTCAGCCTTTCCCTTTTCCATTTTGTCCTTATTCGTTTCCAATTATGTAAATGGCCCGTTAGCCAATTGGGTATTTATCTTTCTGAATGCAATTTGGTGGTTTTTACTGGGATGGTTAATCACTAAGATTTTTAGAAAAAAGATTCAAACAGAATGAGACTTTTGCAAAATACCCCTTTTCCCTTCTCCCCCAACAGCCGAAACTCAAACACAGGTTTTCGGCTGTTTTCATGCTAAATATCCCCGTTTTTCTCCCCGGATACCTGATAATCAGGCATCCGGGCCGCCTTTTAGGCGGCAACAGGCACACTTAGCCTGTTAGCCGCTTTCAACAGGTTCAAACACATCGCCTTCAGATGGCTTTGCGCACTCACTTTGAGCAGACCAAAATAGGCTGCCCGGGCGTAGCGGAATTTACGGTGCAGCGTACCGAAGCTTTGTTCGACCACATAACGGGTCTTCGACAAATATCGGTTACGTTTGGTTTGCGCTTCCGTCAGCGGACGGTTGCGGCAGGCTTTGCGCATAATGCCGTCTAACAACTGATGCTCTTTCAGATGTTGCCGGTTTTCCTTACTGTCGTAGCCTTTGTCGGCATAGACGGTCGTACCTTCGGCAATGCCTTCCAACAAAGGGGACAGATGGTTGCACTCATGGGTATTGGCAGGAGTGATGTGCAGTTTCTCGATATAGCCTTCCTCATCGGTACGGGTATGTTGTTTGTAACCGAGTTTGTAGAGGCCGTTTTTCTTTGTCCAGCGGGCATCGCTGTCTTTGCTCGGTGTGGTTTGGCCGCTGACTTGTCCTTCCTCGTCAACTTCTATGGCCTGACGCTGTTTGCTGCCGGCGGTCTGAATAATGGTGGCGTCAACGACGGCGGCGGATGCCTTCTCTACTTTTAGGTTTTTTTCGGCCAGTTGTGGTTGATCAGTTCCAGCAATTCGGACAGGGTGTCTCTTGCGCCAGCCAGTTGCGGTAGCGGCATAAGGTGCTGTAATCGGGGATGCTCAGTTCGTCAAAACGGCAAAACAGGTTGAAGTCGATGCGGGT
>NZ_AJMT01000022.1:0-18416 GCF_000260655.1 Neisseria sicca VK64 | reverse complement strand
CTTACGATTTATTTTTCAGACGACCTTTTCCTATTTGCTAGCCTACTTCGCTCCCTTAAACCCGCGCTTCAAATGCACCATCAGCAATGCCACCGCCGCAGGCGTGACGCCGGAAATTCGGCTTGCCTGTCCGACGGTTTCGGGTTTGTGCTGGTTGAGTTTTTGCTGCACTTCTGCCGATAAGCCTTTGACTTTCACGTAATCGATGTCGTCGGGCAGCTTTAAGGTTTCGATGTCGCGGCGGCTGTCGATTTCTTCGTTTTGGCGGTCGATATAGCCTTGGTATTTGACTTGGATTTCGACTTGCTCAATCACGTTTTCAGGCAGCCTGCACTCGGGTTGCGCGCCTTCGAGCGTCATCAGTACGGCGTAGTCGAGGTTCGGGCGGCGCAGGAGGTCGTGCAGGTTGGCTTCGCGGCTGAGTTTTTGTCCGAACACGCGGATTTGTTCGTCTTCGGCGAGTTTTTGCGGCGTGTACCACGTTGTTTTCAAACGTTGGATTTCGCGCTCAATGGCTTCGCGTTTTTCGTTGAACATACGCCATTGTTCTTCACCCACCAAGCCGATTTTGTGGCCGTCTTCGGTCAGACGCATGTCGGCGTTGTCTTCCCTGAGTTGCAGGCGGTATTCGGCGCGGCTAGTGAACATGCGGTAGGGTTCGTTCACGCCTTTGGTGATAAGGTCGTCCACCAATACGCCGAGATAGGCTTGTTCGCGGCGCAGCAGGAGCGGGTCTTGTTCGCGGACGTATTGCACGGCGTTTGCGCCTGCGAGCAGGCCCTGTGCGGCGGCTTCTTCGTAGCCTGTGGTGCCGTTGATTTGTCCGGCGAAGAAGAGGCCTTGGATGGTTTTGGTTTCGAGACTGGCTTTGAGGTTGCGCGGGTCGAAGTAGTCGTATTCGATGGCGTAGCCGGGGCGCAGGATATGGGCGTTTTCTAGGCCTTTCATGCTGCGCACGAGCGCGATTTGGATGTCGAACGGCAGGCTGGTGGAAATACCGTTGGGGTAGTATTCGTTGGTGGTCAGGCCTTCGGGTTCGAGGAAAATCTGGTGGCTGTCTTTGTCGGCAAAGCGGTTGATTTTGTCTTCGATGGACGGGCAGTAGCGCGGGCCGACGCCTTCGATTTTGCCGGTAAACATCGGGCTGCGGTCGAAGCCTGAGCGGATAATGTCGTGGGTTTTCAAATTGGTATGCGTAATCCAGCAGGACACTTGGCGCGGGTGCATTTCGGCGTTGCCGCGCACGGAAAAGACGGGCACGGGCGTGTCGCCGGGCTGTTCGGTGAGCCGGGAGAAATCAATCGTGCGCCCGTCGATGCGCGGCGGCGTGCCGGTTTTCAGACGGCCTTGCGGCAGGTTCAATTCGCGCAAACGCCCGCCGAGCGATTTGGCGGCGGGGTCGCCGGCGCGGCCGCCTTCGTAGTTTTCCAAACCGATGTGGATTTTGCCGGACAAAAACGTGCCTGCGGTCAGCACCACGGCGCGGGCTTTGAATTCCACGCCCATCGCGGTCATCACGCCGCTGATGCGGTCGCCGTCGAGCGTTACGTCGTCAACCGACTGCTGGAAAAGCTCCAGATTTTCTTGGTTTTCCAGCATTTCGCGGATGGCGGCTTTGTACAGGATGCGGTCCGCCTGCGCGCGCGTGGCTCGAACCGCCGCGCCTTTGCTGGCGTTCAGACGGCGGAACTGGATGCCGGATTTGTCGGTGGCCAACGCCATCGCGCCGCCGAGCGCGTCGAGTTCGCGCACGAGATGGCCTTTGCCGATGCCGCCGATGGAGGGGTTGCACGACATTTGGCCGAGCGTTTCGATGTTGTGTGTGAGTAAAAGCGTCTGCGCGCCCATGCGTGCGGCGGCAAGCGCGGCTTCCGTGCCTGCGTGGCCGCCGCCGACGACGATAACGTCGTAGGTTTTGGGGTAAATCATGTGGGTCATGTGTGTCAACGTGCCTAATGGTTTCAGACGACCTCTTTTCTCTGACGGAGGTCGTCTGAAAATATAATGAATTCAAAAATAAACGTGGAATTGTACGCTTTTTCGGGTGGATTTGACAGGTGGAAAGGCGCTTGTGGGGACAGGGCAGGAAAAAGGCCGTCTGAAAACGGGCGTAGAACGGGTTTCTCTACAAACCCGAATCTCAAGGTTTTCAGACGACCTCGTTTTAACCTGAAACCTACCCCCTCTCCCGGCTGGCGGGAGAGGGCTGGGGAGAGGGTGGCTCTTAGGGCTACACTAATTCGATTTTACCTAAATCCACAAAGCCACCCCCATCCTAACCTTCCCCTGCTGGACGGGGGAAGGAACAGGTTGCCTTGTTGCAATCCGTAGCGTGGGCTTTGCCCACGAGATAAATAACATACACGGTTTCCCGATTCAGGTTGTCAGACTGTGGATTTCGCGGGCAAAGCCCACGCTACCTGAGTTATTCCAATCCCGTGTTGATTGAATAAATAAGGTCGCCTGAAAACGGGTGTAGAACGAGTTTCTCTAAAACCCGAATCTCAAAATTTTCAGACGACCTTGTTTCAACCTGAAACCTACCCCCTCTCCCGTCCGGCGGGAGAGGGTTGGGGAGAGGGCGGCTCTTAGGGCTGCACGAATTTGCTTTTACCCTAAATCCACAAAACCACCCCCATCCTAGCCTTCCCCCGCCGGACGGGGGAAGGAACAGATTGCCGTTGCAGCCACCCGTAGCGTGGGCTTTGCCCACGAGATGAAAGCAAATGAGATTATTGTCTGACATGGTTAGACAGCAGGTTTCACGGGCAAAGCCCACGCTACAAATTTGGTTTGACCCAACCTACTTGAATTAAACAAAAAGGTCGTCTGAAAACCTCAACATTCGGTTTTCAGACGACCTTTCGCTCAGTTCAACGTAGAAAATCGATCCCAACGCCGTCAGGCATTATTCATAAACTTTCAACAGCTCTACTTCAAACACCAACGTTGCGTTAGGCGGAATCACGCCGCCCGCGCCGCGTGCGCCGTAGCCCATTTCGGCAGGGATGGTCAGCTTGCGTTTGCCACCTTCCTTCATGCCGCCGAAACCTTCGTCCCAGCCTTGAATGACCTGACCCACGCCCAGCGTAATCGTCAGCGGCTGACGGCGGTCGAGGCTGGAGTCGAATTTGGTGCCGTCTTCCAGCCAACCGGTGTAATGTACGGTAATTTCCTTGCCTTTCACGGCCTCTTTGCCGTGACCTTCCTGCAAATCTTCAATAATCAAACCGCTCATGTTTTATCCTTTCATAGCGTTTTCAATCAGTTAACAATATCGGCTCTTCGATATTCCGCGCTGAAGGGTATCATAGCTGCCGTTTCCGATAAAGCAAAAGGTCGTCTGAAAACGGATGGATACGTTTTCAGACGACCTTTCAACTTATTGTCAACCGCTTGGCAATCAATTTGAGCCGTTTTGCAACGAGCGGGCATAGGTGTCGTTGTAGCCGATGTCGGTGATTTCGCGCACACCTGTGGCAGGTGCGGTGAATTTCACGCGGTCATCATCTTTACGCATATCGTGCGCATCGTGATATTCGACTTGGGTTAAGCCCGGAATGGGACCGGAGTCGTTGGCATGGTTCCATTCAGGAATGCGGCTGTCGGCGAAAGATGCGGCGGCGGCAACGGCGATGAGGGAGGCGAAGAGTGCTTTTTTCATGATACTTTCCTTATGATGTTGAATATAAAAGATGAACTGCGTAGGCGTTCAAGCGATGGAAAGCATTTTATTGATTTCGTTTTGATTGATAAATATCTATTTTGTTGAAAGAATATTTACCAATAAGAAACAATATGCCCTAGCCAGTTTTCAGACGACCTCCGGTCAAAACTTATCCACAATGGTGCAGCGGCGTCGCCCATTCTTGTTTCACGGTTTTATAGTGGATTAAATTTAAATCAGGACAAGGCGACGAAGCCGCAGACAGTACAGATAGTACGGCAAGGCGAGGTAACGCCGTACTGGTTTAAAGTTAATCCACTATATTTTTTTCGTAGCGTCGCCATGCCTGTTCGTGGAAATAGAAAACGACGGTGTTGGCAAGCGGTTCGACCAGCGCGACTGCGCTTGAGATGCCGATGCTGCCGGTCAAAATATAGGCAACGCCGAACGCAGTGGCGAAATGTAAAATGGCAAAAGTCATGGTTTTAATCATGATGGTTTCCTGATATGGTGATGTCTGTATGATTCGGATAATAACTATTCTCAAATACGCCGTATATTTTGAATATTTTATTCAAAATTAGTTTATTTAAATCATTATTTTATTTTTGATAGGTGAAATATGAATCCACTGTGCATTGCCGTTCTCGACCGCGACACGCTTGCCGACCGTCCGTTTGACTTTGATTTTCCGCATACTTTAAGCAGCTATGGTTCGACTGAGGCGCATCAGACCGCCGAGCGCATACAGGGCGCGGACATCATCATTACCAACAAAGTCGTGATTTCCGCCGAACACATCGCCGCCAACCCGCAGCTCAAACTGATTGCGCTAGCCGCGACGGGCGTCAACAATGTTGACCTTGCTGCCGCCAAGCAAGCGGGCGTGAGCGTGTGCAACATCCGCGCTTACGGCAATGAATCCGTGGCGGAACACGCGTTTATGATGATGATTACCCTGATGCGCAACCTGCCTGCCTATCAGCGAGACGTTGCAGCAGGCTTGTGGGAAAACTCGCCGTTTTTCTGCCACCTCGGCGCACCGATGCGCGATTTAAACGGTAAAACACTGGCGATTTTCGGTCGCGGCAACATCGGACAGACGCTGGTAACTTATGCACAGGCGTTCAAAATGAAGGTCGTGTTTGTCGAACACAAACACGCCGAAACCGTCCGCGACGGCTACGTTTCCTTTGACGAAGCCGTCCGCACTGCCGACGCGCTGTCGCTGCATTGCCCGCTCACGCCGGAAACGGCAAACATGATAGGCGAAGCCGAGTTGCAACAGATGAAGCCCGGCGCCATCCTCATCAACTGCGGGCGCGGCGGCTTGGTTGATGAAGCCGCTTTGGTTGCGGCGTTGAAATACGGCCAAATCGGCGGGGCAGGTTTTGACGTGTTAACACAAGAGCCGCCGCGCGACGGCAACCCTCTGCTGAAAGCTCGACTGCCCAACCTCATTGTCACGCCACACATTGCATGGGCAAGCCAAGAGGCCGCCAACCGTCTGTTTGACATCCTTGTGGACAACATCAACCGCTTCGTCGCAGGCAATCCGCAGAATCTGGTTTGATGCCGATAACCCTAGTCCTGTTGATAATTTTGTGAACAATTTAAAAGGTCGTCTGAAATTTTTCAGACGACCTTTTTGTATATTTATAGTTTTCAATGAATTAGATTTGGTTTGATTGAATTGGGATGAAGTTCAGATTGTGGATAAGTTGTGAGCAATCCGTGGATTTTATCAAGAACCGATGCTTTCAAACGGCAAAGGTCGTCTGAAACCTGAATCTTGGTTTTCAGACGACCTTTCGCGTATGGATAAGGGTTAATCTTATTTGCCGATGCAGAAGCGCGAGAAAATCACGCCCAGCAAATCGTCGGCGGTAAATTCGCCGGTGATTTCGCTGCACGCGTTTTGGGCGAGGCGCAGGTGTTCGGCGAAAAGCTCGATTTGGTTGTTGTCGCAGAGGGCGGCGTTTTCCAGCTCGGCTTCGGCTTCGTGCAGGGCATTGAGGTGGCGGCTGCGGGCGAGGAACAGGCTTTCGCTTTCGCCCTGCCAGCCGACTTCCTGCAATAGCGCGTGTTTGAGCAAGTCGAGACCCGCGCCGGTTTTGGCGGACAGGCTGATGACGGTGTCCGCGCCGGTTTGCGCGAGGCCGTCTGAACGGACGGCGACGGGTTCGCCGGTCAGGTCGGCTTTGTTGTGGATTTCGATTTTTTTCAAACCTTCGGGCAGACTGTTCAAAATGGCTTGGGTTTTGGCGTTCACGCCTTCGCGCGGGTCAATCAGAATCAGGGCGACATCGGCTTCGGAGACGGCTTTGCGGCTGCGTTCGATGCCGATTTGTTCGACCACGTCGTCGGTTTCGCGCAGGCCGGCGGTGTCGATGATGTGGACGGGCACGCCGTCGAGGGTGATTTGTTCGCGCACGGTGTCGCGGGTGGTGCCGGCGATGTCGGTTACGATGGCGATGTCGTCGCCCGCCAAGGCGTTGAGCAGGCTGGATTTGCCGACGTTGGGCGCGCCGACGAGGACGACGTTCATGCCTTCGCGCAAAATCGCGCCTTGTTCCGCGCTGGCGAGGACGGTTTTCAGACGACCTTGCAGGGCTTGGAGCTTGCCGCGCGCGTCGGCGGCTTCGAGAAAGTCGATGTCTTCTTCGGGGAAGTCCAGCGTGGCTTCGACCAACATCCGCAGGGTGATGAGGTCGTCCACCAGCTCGTGTATGTGTTGGGAAAACGCGCCTTTGAGCGAACGCAACGCCATGCGGGCGGCGGACTTGCTGGAGGCGTCGATAAGGTCGGCGACGCTTTCGGCTTGGGCAAGGTCGAGTTTGTTGTTGAGGAAGGCGCGTTTGGTAAATTCGCCCGGCTGGGCCATGCGCGCGCCCAGTTCGAGGCAGCGCGAGAGCAGCATGTCCATCACGACGGGGCCGCCGTGTCCCTGCAATTCAATCACGTCTTCACCGGTGAAGCTGGCGGGGGCGGCGAAGTAGAGCAGGATGCCGTTGTCTATCGGCTGCCCGTCGCCGCCGAGAAAGTCGGTGTAAAGCGCGGTACGCGGTTTGGGCGTTTTGCCGCCGCTGAGGGTTTGCGCCAAAGGCAGCAGGTTTTTGCCGGAAAGACGGATAACGCCGACGCCGCCGCGTCCGGGGGCGGTGGCGATGGCGGCGATGGTGGGTTGGGATGCGGACATGGCTGGCTCGTATCGGAAATTTAATGGACGGTATTATATAGTGATTTCACAATGATAAAGGTCGTCTGAAAACCTTGCTGTCGGTTTTCAGACGACCTTTCCATCTTTTCCTTCAATGAGCCGGAAGGAATCAGCGTTTTTTCTTGGCGTTTTTCTTTTCGGCGGCGGCAAGGCGCATGGCGACGAATTCGACCATCAGTTCTTTTTTCGTCCAGAAGAAGTTTTTCATTTTTTCCAGAGAATAGATTTTGCGCACCATCATGGGCAGGCCGGCATGGATGATGGCGGCGACTTCGCCGTTGCGGGTTTCGTCCGCCATGGCGGTTTTGAGGTCGGTCTGGTTGGCGGCGAGGTAGTCGCCGAGTTGTTTTTGAACGCTGGTGCTGATTTCAAATTGCTTAATCATGTTTTCTTTCCGTTTTGTGTTTGTTCCGCGAGGTATGGCGGCTATTGGTTTTAATTACATGTGCATTTTAACAAAGTTTAATTTTATTGCATATCAACTGTGCGAAATTATGACGCGATTTACAATTTTTCGGGCGTAAAACAGACAGTCGTTGACATAAAGAAAACAGCCGCTGCGGTTTGGCGGGTAAAATACGCGTTTTCGAGCGTGAGGTCGTCTGAAAATGTATTTGTGGTTTAAGCTCTTGCATGTGTTTTTTGTGATTTCGTGGTTCGCCGGGCTGTTTTACCTGCCGCGTATTTTTGTGAATCTGGCTCAGGTCGAAGCGGCGGAGCAGCCGGTGGAATATGAGCGGCTCTCGGCAATGGCGCGGCGGCTGTATAAGTTTATGTCGCCGTTGGGGTTCGGGACGCTGGTGTGCGGCATTGTGATTCCGTTTGTGACGGGCTGGTGGGGGCAGGGCTGGCTGCATGTGAAGCTGTCGATGGGCCTGCTGCTTTTGGCTTATCAATTTTATTGTGGCGCGCTGCTTCGCGGCTTTGAGGAAAACCGCAATACGCATTCGCACAAGTGGTACAGGGTATTTAATGAAGTGCCTGTATTGATGATGGTCGTGGCTTTGTATATGGTGGTGTTCAAGCCGTTTTAAGGTGTGTGCAAAACCTGTTTTCAGACGACCTTCTTTTATATTGGAATCAAACAGATGACTATTGAAATCGAACGCCGCTTCCTGTTGAAAAACGATGACTGGAAGCGCGAAGCCTCTGCGCCGCAGGTGTTGCAGCAGGGCTATTTGAGCGTGGAAAAAGAGCGCACCATCCGCGTGCGCATTATTGACGATAAGGCTTGGCTGACTTTGAAAGGCTATATTTCAGATGTCAGCCGCAGCGAATTTGAATACGAAATTCCTTTGGCACACGCGCGGCAGATGATGGAGACGATGTGTCCGTTTAAGATGGAAAAACACCGTTATCGGGTGGAATTTAAGGGCTTTGTGTTTGAAATCGACGAGTATTTCGGCGACAACGCGCCTTTGGTGGTGGCGGAGGTCGAGCTGCCTGCGGAAGATACACCGTTTGAAAAACCGGACTGGCTGGGCGCGGAGATTACGTCGGAAGGAAAATTTACCAATGCGTATTTGAGCAAGCATCCTTATTCGACTTGGTAGGCGGGTTGAGGAATAACGGTACGCCGCCGATACTAGACGCGGATTGTAGGATTGTAGGATTGTAGCGTGGGCTTTGCCCACGAAAAACGGCTTGGACGATTGTCTGGTTCGGGATTTGATCGGCAGATTCGCGGGCGAAGCCCACGCTACGGCCTGCTTAATTTAATCCACTATATCGGCTTGTTTGGGAATCACAAAGGTCGTCTGAAAACCGGTTTTCAGACGACCTTTGTGATTTTAGATTGTAGCGTCTTTGCCCACGGAAAATGGCTTGGTTGCTTGTCCGAATCAGAATTTGCTCGGCAGACTCGTGGGCAAAGCCCACGCTACGGCTGGCTTAATTTAATTCACTGTATCGGCTGTTTGAGAATCACAAAGGTCGTCTGAAAACTGTTTTTCAGATGACCTTTGTGATTTTATTGATTCATCGCATCACTGGCGGACGGTTTGACGGCAAACTGTCTGTTTTTTTATCGGATGCGGGTGTAATGGACGAATGCGTAGCCCGTGCCGTTGGCGGAGGTGTGGGTTTCGCGGGCGGCTTCGCGCCATTCTGACGGCGAAAATTCGGGAAAAAACGCATCGCCTTGGACGTCTAATGCCACTTCGGTAATCCGCAAATCGCTGGCGAGCAGCAGGGCTTGGGCATAGATTTGTGCGCCACCCATGATGATGACTTCTTCCGCAGCGGCACATAATGCCAAAGCCTCCTCAAGGCTGCCGACGGTTTCCGCGCCTTCTGCCGGATAATCTGCCTGACGGCTGATGACGATATTGCGGCGGCCGGGCAGCGGCTTGCGGGGTAGGGATTCCCAAGTTTTTCGCCCCATCACGACGGGTTTGTCGAGGGTATAGGATTTGAAAAATGCGAAGTCCTCGGGCAAGTGCCAAGGCATGGTGTTGTTGATGCCTATGCAGCGGTCAGGCGCGCAGGCGGCAATCAGGGTGATTTTCGGCATGAGGTGGTCTTTTGGTTGAGAAGTAGCTGTATTGTAAACGATATGTAAACGCAGGTGTTTAAAAGGCGGCATAAAAACCATATGGCAATGAATGATAACTATTATTTTAGAATATAGTGTTTAGTTTCAAAATAATGCTCAAAACTATTAATATGTAGACAAAAATTTACATACCGTTTATCATTAAAATAGACCGCTTAGATGGTCCTTTATTTATTTGAGATTTTGCATTGTTTGATGCACAAGGGAGCAGTTTATGGCAGGCTCTTATGCCTTATATCGTTGCGCGGTATTGTCCACGTCGAGTGGCTCTTTGTCGGGCATACTCGATCGGGACAGCCCGATTCAGATTCTGCATCTGAATGTATTTATGGAACAACAAGAGTTCGCTGACGGACTGGAAATCAGTAATGAAGAATATTGCAATTGGCGCCGCGAGCATTTGGACAGCGATGTTTCTACAACACCGCCGTCGTCTGAAGATTTATTGAGGACTTTTCAATATTTGGTCGGTCAAGGTTATCACGAAGCCATTGTGACGACGTTGAGCCACAAATTAAGTGATTCTGCCGATATGGTGCGTCAAGTTGCCGAGCAGGTTCCGCAGTTGAAAGTCCATGTCGTCGATACAGGGACATGCTGTATGCCCGAAGGCTTTTTTGCTTTGGAAGCAGACCGCCTATTGCGCGAAGGAAAAACGCCGACGGAAATCGTTGCGTACTTGGAAGGTTTAAAAGAACGTTGCAACATTATTTTTGGACTGTCCACAATCAAATCTCTTGTCGGCAGCGGCACGATGGCAAGATTGGGCGCTTCGTTGTGCGACTGGTTGGGGCTGCGCGCCGTATTGCGCTTTTCGCAAGATCAGTTGTGTCGGGTCGAATCCACTTCCGATGACGAAAAAATGTTTGATGCCATCATCGACCAAGTGTTGAAACTGATGCAAGGCAAAAACAGGGAACAATTTATCCTCGGCGGTCTTTATACGGGCGAACGCGACCGGTATCGGATATTTGCGGAACGCTTCTTCAAGCGGACCGGTATCTGCTTGGATGACGGCGTTCCCGTATCGCCGGTAGTGGCGGTGCACGTCGGCATCTGCGGCGTCGGCGTCGGCATGGTCGAAAAACTCGAAGCGGCAGCATAAGGAGCAACACCGAATCTGCCTGCATTCCTGATGCTTATTAAGCGGCAATTCAACATCGTGTAAATTAAAAAAGGTCGTCTGAAAACCCGATTCAGGTTTCAGACGACCTTTTTTTGTCTGAGGTAACGGCTTATTGCTGCTTCGCCGCCCATTCCGCAGGCGTGGCGGCAACGGAAATCGACAGCGCGTGCAATTCGTTGCTGGCCAGTTGCGCCTTCAGACCGTCTTTGATCAGGCGGTGGCGGGCGAGGCGGGCTTTGCCTTCAAACTCGGAAGAGACGATGACGGCGAAGAAGTGATGTCCGTCACCTTCGACTTCGACGTGTTCGCAAGCGGCGACGCCTTCAATCAGCGATTTGACTTGTTCTGGGGTAAGCATTTGTATTCCTTGTTTCAAAAACATTGCGGCATTATACAGAATAATGCCGCTTAACATCGCCAACTTGCTGAAGATGGTATCCGAAACATAATTCATTAATATTGAATTAACATAAGGTTTACAGAGGTCGTCTGAAACGTTTTCAGACGACCTCTTTTCTTATTTTTGGATTCCGGATACTTAAAAATATCATTTTTTTAGTACGAGTGAATTCAGGCAAAAGGGTTTTGGCATATAAATTGCTCTCAGACAAAAGATAAAGTTTCACTTTGATTGCAAAATAAAGTTAAGAAAATAGAAGATATCAAAGATAAGCGGATAAATAAATAGCCAAAAGGTCGATAAATCAGTTTTTGGAGATTGTTATCTGAGGTATAGATAAATTCTGAAATTTGTTTGAAAGTGACAATATACGTCATATCCGTTGAATAAATTTTGCAATCGAAATATCAGTATCAAATACGATATTTTCATTTTTGGTTATTGGATTGGATGTTTGGAAAGCAGGTTATTACATCAATTCAATAATATATTAAATTTATTTGTTTAACATTTTAAATCAGAGAGTCAACATGAATAAAATCTATCGTGTCGTATGGAACGAAACCACACAGACGTGGAACGCGGTGGCGGAATTCGCCAAAGCGCATGGGAAAGCGGCTTCATCAGGCATAGGCGGCATCGTTGCCTCCGTAGGCGTGCGCTTCGCGTTTACCGCCATCATGTCCGGCCTGCTGCTCGCTAGCGGTCAAGTCATGGCTGCAGAAAATAGCGGCAAAACCCTTGCCAATGGTAAAGCCGTCACTGCGGCTGCCGAAGGTACTGATTACCACACCTGCTATTTCGATACCACCAGCTACAACGTGGTCTGCGGCGACGATAGTACAAAAGCCTTGGATGTCGTACCGGGAGTCACACCCAAACAAGGCAAGTCCGTCGTGATGGGACAAGGGGCATCTTCCAAAGGGGAAACCAATGTCGTTATCGGTGCCAATTCTTCCACTGCGGGTCCGAGTGATGAGCCGTCTCGTGCAACCGGTGCGATTGCCATTGGTGCGGCGGCAAGTGCCAACCACAACCAATCTATCGCCATGGGTCAGACGGCATCGGCAAAAGGTGAGGCTGATGTCAGTATCGGAAAATTGGCAGGCGATACCGTTTCTTCCGGCGGCCGCAATATTTCCATTGGCGAGAGCGCACTGAAAGGCGGTTCGGGAGTCAATAATGTCATCGCCATCGGTTCGTCGGCGGGCGTTGATTCCAACAGCAGTCATTCGGTTTATATCGGAACCGGTGCGACCGGTAAGGAACATAAAAACGTTTCCATCGGATATTTGGCGAACACCAAAAGCGGCAGTATTGCAGTTGGTGACAACTCAAATGCGCAGGGCAGTTCGTCCGTTGCCATCGGTACCAAATCCGTTGTAACCGATGTAGCATCTAATGGCGTTGCCATTGGTTTCAATTCCAATACTTCGGGATTGAGTGCTGTCGCCATCGGTGGTTCAAGTTCGATCGGTAAAGGTGCCAATGCATCGGGTCCTGCCAGCCTGGCAATAATGGGTACTGCCGTCGCTTCTGCACAGCGTGCCATCTCCATAGGCGAATTTACGGTCGGTTCAGGAGCTTATGGTATTGCCATCGGCGGTAAAGCAAATGCACAGGGCACGTCCTCCATCGCGATTGGCGGCAGTCAGGCGGCGGATAAAGGACCGACTGCAACCGGCAATTTCTCAACTGCTATCGGTTATGGTGCCAAGACCGTCAATCATGATACCACTGCCGTCGGTAAAAACAGCACGGCAAACGGTCTGCGTGCGACAGCCTTCGGTGTAGACAGCAATGCAGGTGCTGAAAACGCCTTGGCTGCCGGTCCGCAAACCACCGCTTCTGCCAAAGGCGCGATTGCTGTCGGTTTTGCCACTCAGGCAACCGGTTTGAGCAGCATCGCAGTCGGTAAAGAAGCCATTGCCACTACAGAGACTTCTACTTCACTTGGTCAAAACAGCCAAGCCACTGCCAACAACGCTGTCGCCATCGGTAACAAAGCCGTAGCGGCAGGTACGGGCAATATCGTAGTGGGTACGAACGCAGGCGTGTACGACGCCGCCGTTTCCGCAGGACGCACAGTCGGTGCGGACACCGTCTATATCGGCGCGGACAGCGGTCGCAATGCCTATACCAACGAACGCCAAATCTCCATCGGTAAAGGTACGGGCAACAACGCTACCGGCGTGGACAATATTGCCCTCGGCTTGCGTTCCGGCGCATTTGTGTCTGGTGCGAACAACGTCGCCATCGGTAGGGAAGCAGGCATGGGTACGGATGCCCAAAAACTGAGCGTCACTTCCACTGTCGCCATCGGTGAAGCTGCAAAAGGCAGCTTCAGCAACACCGTCGCCATCGGTAAAACCGCATTGGCAGAAAAAGAATCCGCAGTTGCCGTCGGTATGGTTTCCAAAGCCAGCGGCGACAATTCGGTAGCCATTGGTAAGACTGCCAATGCCAGCGCACACGAAACTGTTGCTATCGGTCACGAGACTGTTGCCGGAGCCGTTTCTTCCGTCGCTGTCGGTCAGCGTGCCAACGCATCGGGTAGTGAGGCGGTCGCATTGGGTATCGATTCCAATGCCTCCGGTCGTTTTGCCGTAGCCATCGGTAACATGGCGAAGGTAACCAACAGCAAGCTCAACGGCATTGCCATCGGCAGCAACGCTGTCGCTTCAGAAGACTATGCAATGGCGATGGGTCTTGACACCCAAGCAACGGGCAACAGCTCGATTGCCTTTGGTAATACGACTAAAGCACTTGCAGCAGAAGCTATTGCTATCGGTCATTCCGCCAATGCTGCGGAAGGCAATACTGTCGCCTTGGGTGTATCTGCGACTTCGGCAAAAGCAGGTGCGGTTACTTTGGGTGCATACACCAAAGCTGATGCTGTCAAAGCACTTGCCTTGGGTTACGAATCCCATGCCGTCAATGAAAACGATGTTGCTTTGGGTGGCGGCAGTTTGACCGAAGCGCATCACAATGGCGATTACACACTGAACGGTAACTACACAGCTGCCGGTACATGGTCTTACGGTACGGTTTCCGTCGGTAAAGTCGATGCAACCACCCCTGCCAACAACTTTACCCGTCAAATTCAAAACGTTTCCGCAGGTGTCATCAGTGCAACCAGCACCGACGCCATCAACGGCAGCCAGCTTTACGCGACCAATTCTTACCTGCTTAACTTGGGTAACAACGTCAAAAACGCCTTGGGCGGCGAAACTGCAATCGACAATGCAGGCAATCTGACCCTGAACAATTTAGGCGGTACAGGCAAAGCCAATGTTCACGACGCTTTAGAAGCGATGAACAACAAAATCGACCAATTAGGCGGCGGCAGCTCCAGCCATTTTTACAGCGTTCAGACGACCTCCAATGCCCGAGGCAATTACAATAATGACGGTGCAACCGGATTGGATGCCCTGGCAGCAGGCGCGGACGCGCAGGCAGCGGGCGATTTTGCCGTAGCCGTCGGTACAGGTGCGCAGGCGGTGATTTCCAACTCTATCGCCATCGGTAAAAACGCCTCCGTCAACGAAGATACCGACTCTGTTGCCGCTGTCAACGGCGCGACCAAAGGTGAAGGTTCCGTCGCCATCGGTGCGAACACCAAAGCCAGCGGCACCAACGCTACCGCCGTCGGTCAAGCATCCAACGCCTACGGTCAAAACTCCTTCGCAGGCGGTCAGTCTTCCAAAGCATTGGGCAAATCCAGCGTAGCGGTCGGTGACGGCGCAATCGCCAACCAAGATTCCTCCACCGCAATCGGCGCATACAGCCAGTCCACGGCGGCAGGTGCGACCGCGTTGGGCTTCAATACCCGCGCAACCGCTTCCGGTACTGTCGCGGCAGGCCGTAACAGCAAAGCCACTTCCAACAATGCTTTGGCATTGGGTAACGAAGCAGACGCGCAAAAAGACGACACCATCGCCATCGGCTACAACGCCCAAGCCACGCAAAACCGTGCCGTAGCCTTCGGTAAAAACGCCAAAGCCACCGCAGGCGACACCTTTGCTTTCGGTGATGCGGCAAAAGCCTCTGTCGGCAATGCCATCGCTTTCGGTAAAAACGCCAATGCCGCTCATGCAGGTTCTATCGCATTGGGTGCCAATTCCGCGACTGAAGCAGCCGTTCAGACGACCTCTGCTACTGTTGGCGGCCTGACCTTCGGCAACTTCGCAGGTAACGCCCCTGAGTCCACACTCAGCATCGGCACGGCAGGCAAAGAGCGCACGATTACCAACGTAGCCGCAGGCCGAATCAGCGACAGCAGCACCGACGCAGTAAACGGCAGCCAGCTTTATGCGACTCAAAACGTCATGAACAACATCGGTACGACCGCAGTCGGCGTATTGGGTGGAAACGCAGCCATTGCGAATAACGGCACCATCACGATGTCCAACATCGGCGGTACGGGTGCGTCCACCATCGACGGCGCGATTTCCGCCATCAACAACGCCTCTTACAAGTCGTTCAAGTTGAATACGGCTAAAACCAACGGCACCAACGGCGAAGCCTACAACCACTCGTTGAAAGAAATTACCAATGGTTCGACCATCACGTTGGAAGCGGGTAAAAACATCGTACTGAACCAAAACGAGTCCACCGTCAGCATCAATACTGCCGATGCGCCTGAGTTTGCCGGCAAAATTACCGCTAAAGACGGGCTGGATATGTCCAACACCAAGATTACCAATCTGGGCAAGGGCGAACAGCCGACCGATGCGGTTAACCTGAGCCAGTTGACCGATGCCATCAATAACGTTCACGTTACCACCCTGACGGCGGTTACCAACGAAGCTCCGTTTGCTTACGTTTCCGCAGACGGCAGAATCCTGAAGCGCAACGTAACGGTTGACGGTTCAGGCGCAAAACAGGTTTCCTTTGTTTACGCTGACGATACAAGTACGCCATATAACGGCGCAGTAACCATTGCCGCGCTGAACCCGACCGATCCGCAAACCACCGTTCCGACTCAAGTCGGCAACGTTGCTGCAGGTAAGGGACAAAATGATGCGGTAAACGTATCCCAGCTGGACAAAGTTGCCCAAGCTCTGGGTACTTCCGTCAACAACGCGACAGGCGAAATCGCCGCGCCAAAATACTCTGTAATTTCCGGCAGCCCGGCAACTTCGGGCGTAGCTGATTACAACAATGTCGGCGATGCATTGACTGCCTTGAGCAATGCCGTTCGTGCGCCTTTGACTTTTGCAGGCGACAGCGGTACGCCTTCAACCCGCCAATTGGGCAGCACTGTTGCCGTTAAAGGCGGCGAAGCCGATGCAACCAAACTGTCCGACAGTAACAACATCGGCGTGGTTTCAGACGACACGACCGGCACGCTCAACGTCAAACTGGCGAAAGAGCTGAAAGGTCTGACCTCGTCTGAATTCATCGACGCAGCAGGCGGCAAAACCACCGTTTCTGCAGACGGCGTGACCGTCGGCACGGCGGCAAACCCCGTCAAACTGACGACCGAAGGTCTGTCTAACGGCGGTAAGAAAGCAACCGACATCGCTGCCGGTGTGAACAATACCGACGCCGTCAACGTCAGCCAGCTCACTCCGTTGGCAACCGCATTGGGCGCAACCGTCAATCCGACTACCGGCGCGGTTGAAGTACCGAATCTGGTCGTAACCAAAACCGACGGTACGCAGGCTGCACCTGTCAACACCGTACAAGGCGCGTTGGACAACATCGGTACCGAGCTGCAAAAAGGCCTGACTTTCGGCGGCGACAACGCAGACAAGAATTTCGAGCGCAAACTCGGCAACCAAGTCTTGGTTAAAGGCGGTGCGGATGCGGCGAAACTGTCTGACAACAACATCGGCGTGGTTTCAGACGACGCCAACGGCACGCTCAACGTCAAACTTGCCAAAGATTTGCAAGGTTTGAACAGCGCACGGTTCGATACCGACGGCAGCTCCACGACCATCAATGGCGGCAACGTTACCTTGGTTGGAAAAGACGGTGAAGTCAACGCTTCAACAGCTGAAGGCAATACTTTGACCGACAAGGCAGGCAATACCACCAAATCCGTCGCAGGCAATATCGAGCTGACCGAAGCGAGCGGCAATACTAACTTGCTGAACGCAAAAGGCATCGAATTGAGCAATACCGACGGCGGCCACAGCGCTTTCAAAGCCGACGGCAGCAGCATTTCCGACAAAGACGGCAACAAAGCCGATACCACGGCAACCGGCATCACTCTGACACCGGCACCAAACAGCGGCAAACAAGCTGTCAGCCTGACCAAAGACGGTTTGGACAACGGCGGCAATAAAATCGCCAACGTCGCCGCAGGCGAGGCAGATACCGACGCAGTGAACGTTGCCCAGTTGAAAGCCAATTCAGGTCGTGTGGAAAGCGGCGACGACAACATCGTCGTCGAAACCGACAAAACAGGCGGTTCTAACGTTTACAAAGTTTCTACCGCTAAAGACCTGAAGGCTGACAGCCTGACCGCAGGCGAGACCGTTGTGAACAACAGCGGCGTAACCGTCGGCGACAAAGTGGCGCTGGGCAAAGACGGTCTGAAAGCAGGCGATGTGAACATCACTGCTGACGGCATCGATGCCGGCAATAAAGCCATCAGCAACGTAGCCAAAGGCGTAAAAGCCACCGACGCCGTCAACGTCGCCCAGTTGAACGAACAACTCGCCGCCACTGAAAAAACCACCACCGTCGTTGCCGGTAAGAACGTTACCGTCAGCGAAAAAGTGGACGGCAACAACACCGAGTACACGGTTAACGCCGACAAGACCACCCTCAGCCAAGCGGCTAACGGTGCGGTTAAAGTCAGCGAAGGTGCGAAAGACGCCGACGGTGTCACCGATTATGCGCTGGATTTGACCGACGAAGCCAAAGCCGACATCGCCAAAGGCGTCGCGGCGAAAGACGCGGTGGACAACAAAGGTCTGACCTTTGCCGCCGACAACGGCACGACCGGTGCGAAGAAACTGGGTGACAGCCTGAGCGTCAAAGGCGACGGCAACATCCTGACCCGCGCCGACGAAAACGGCATCGGCTTATCGCTGGCCGACAAGATTACCGTCGGCAAAGCAGGCAACGGCAACAAACCGCTCGTGATCGACGGTACCGCCGGTCTGATTTCCGGTCTGAGCAACACCACCCTGGGCGGTGCGGACTTTGCCACTAAAGGCCAAGCCGCAAGCGAAGAGCAGCTGAACGCAGCCCAAGCCAACCTGGCGAACCTGCTCGGCGGTAACGCGGCCAACGACAAAGGCAACGTGACCACCACCGACATCGGCGGTACAGGCAAAGACAACGTTCACGACGCCATTGCCGCAGTGAAAGCAACTGCCGACAAAGGCTGGAACCTGAACGCCAACGACGAAACCTCGTCTGAAAAAATCGGCGCAGGCGACACCGTGACCTTCAAAGAAGGCAAAAACGTCAAAGTCAGCCGCGACGGTAAGA
>NZ_AJMT01000021.1:0-2014 GCF_000260655.1 Neisseria sicca VK64 | reverse complement strand
CATTCGGACCAAGGTGTGCTGTACCGTACGGCGGGGGATAGGGAATTGCTTGCGGAGCATTCCATGGTTCAAAGCATGTCGCGAAAGGCGAACTGTTGGGACAATGCGCCGATGGAAAGCTTCTTTGCGGTGTTAAAGACGGAGTGTTTCTATAACGCAGGTGAATTGACGGTAGATGAATTGATGAAGCAGATAGATGACTATATGGATTACTACAACCGGGAGCGTTGCAGTTTGAAATTGAAAAAGCTGAGTCCTGTCGCATACAGAACCCAGCTTGCACAGAGTGCCTGAATAGGCTTTTATGAGTGTCCAAGATTTGGGGGCCAGTTCAGTTTTCAGACGACCTTTGCCTTTTGAATACGGCGGCAAACACGGAAAGGTCGTCTGAAACCGTGTTCCGAATACATTGTCCGCACTGGCGCGCAAGCGTAAAATTTCCGTTTTCTCCAAATGTGCCACACTCATGGAAACCGCCCTGCTCCTCGCCGGCAAAATCACCGAGCTGACCCTGATTGTCCTGATGGGCATGGCGTTGGTGAAATCCAAGCTCCTGACCTCCGAACACAGCCGCACGCTCTCCGTCATCGCGCTCTACCTCATCAGCCCGTCGGTGATGATTCACGCCTTCCAAATCGAGAACACGCCCGACATCATTGACGGGTTGAAACTCTCGGTCGCCTTGGCGATCGTGTTCCACATCCTGCTGATCGCGCTGGGCAGGCTTTTCAAAACCCTGTTTAAGCTCGATACGCTCGAACACGCCGCCACGGTTTACACCAATTCCGGCAATCTCATCATCCCGCTGGTGATGTCCATTTTCGGACCGCAATGGGTGATTTACACCAGCGGCTTCATCATCGTCCAAATGTTCCTTTTCTGGACGCACTTGCGCCTGCTGCTTTGCGGGCGCGGCAATCTTGCGTGGAAAACCGTACTCACCAACATCAACATCCTATCCATCTTTATCGGCGTGTTCATGTTTGCCTTCCAAATCAAACTGCCGCACATCATCGACAACACGCTCGCCACGATTGGCGGCATGATAGGTCCGGTCGCCATGCTCGTTGCCGGAATGCTGATTGCCTCGCTGCCGCTCAAAGAAATCGTCCTCTCCAAACGGATTTACCTCGTCGCCTTCCTGCGTCTGATGCTTATCCCGCTGATTCTGCTGGTGTTTGTCAAAATTTCGGACATCGCGCACCTCGGCGGGCACAGCGATACCGTCGTCCTCATCAGCTTCCTCGCCACAGTCAGCCCCGTCGCGTCCACCGTTACCCAAATGGCGATGGTTTATGGTCAGAACGCCCGTAAAGCCAGCGCGATTTACGGCATCACGACGCTGCTGTGCGTCATCACCATGCCGATGATGATTGCGTTGTATCAAGCGATGGTTTGAAAGGGTTGGGTCAAGAAAAAGGTCGTCTGAAACACCCCGAACAGGGTTTGAACTGCACCCCAAAAGTTGGACACATCCCCTCCAACTCACAAGGTGCAGTTTTTTTATGAGCAAATATACATTACACTTCAAATACCAAGCCGTACTCCACTACCTGCATATACGCAGCCAACAGCGTACCGCAGACCACTACGGCATTTCCCGAACCCACCTGAGACGATGGATACGCGCCTATCAAGAAGGCGGTATCGGCGCACTCGAACATCCCCAATCCAAAACCATGCCCCAACACCGCAAAAACCCCTTCATCTCAGATAAACCCGACCAAGAAAAAACGCAGGCAGAGCTTATTGAAGAGTTGTGCTATATGCGCGCAGAGGTCGCCTACCTAAAGGAGTTAAAAGCCCTCAGCCAAAAGCGGACCGAAAAGGACAAAGCCAAACCGTCCAAACACTGAGGGCGCAACACCCGCTCAAATACCTGCTGCACATCGCAAACCTGCCCAAAAGCAGCTTTTACTACCACCACCAAGACCGACCCGACCCCGACGCAGCCGACAAAGCCCTCCTCGTCGAAACCTACCGGCGGCATAAAGGACGCTACGGACAAAGGCGC
>NZ_AJMT01000020.1:0-3744 GCF_000260655.1 Neisseria sicca VK64 | reverse complement strand
TAAAAATGTCAAAACGTTGGTATGTTGTGCAGGCTTATTCCGGCTTTGAGAAAAATGTCCAGAAGACCCTAAAAGAGCGTATCGCTCGCGAAGGCATGGAAGGTTATTTCGGTCAGATTCTTGTTCCGGTTGAAGAAGTGGTTGATATTAAAAATGGTCGTAAAACCATTAGCGAGCGTAAGTTCTATCCGGGCTATGTTTTGGTCGAAATGGAAATGACCGATGACTCATGGCATTTGGTGAAAAGTACCCCTCGAGTTTCAGGCTTTATTGGTGGTACGGCAAATAAGCCTACTCCGATTTCTCAAAGAGAGGCTGATGCAATCTTGCAACAGGTTCGTTCTGGGGTTGAGAAGCCTAAACCTAAAGTTGAATTTGAAGTGGGACAGCAAGTTCGTGTAAACGAAGGACCTTTTGCTGACTTCAACGGTATTGTAGATGAAGTGAATTATGAGCGTAATAAATTGAGGGTTTCTGTTCAGATTTTTGGTCGTGAAACCCCGGTTGAGCTGGAGTTTGGTCAAGTAGAAAAGATTTAAGTTTTTAAATCCCTTGAAAAAAAATCTCTAAGTAAATATAATACTGAATTCTTTTTTGGGAAGCGGAAATGGTTCCGCGCTATACCCGTTTTTAGGAGTCCTATAAGTGGCAAAGAAAATTATCGGCTATATCAAACTGCAAATTCCTGCAGGTAAAGCCAATCCATCTCCCCCAGTTGGTCCTGCTTTGGGTCAGCGTGGTCTGAATATTATGGAATTCTGTAAAGCATTTAATGCTGCAACTCAAGGCATGGAGCCTGGTTTGCCGATTCCAGTTGTAATTACTGCATTTGCGGATAAGTCATTCACTTTTGTGATGAAAACTCCTCCGGCCTCTATTCTGTTGAAAAAAGCTGCTGGTCTGCAAAAAGGTAGTTCTAATCCTCTGACAAATAAAGTGGGTAAATTGACCCGTGCTCAGTTGGAAGAAATTGCTAAAACTAAAGAACCTGATTTGACTGCTGCTGATTTGGATGCCGCTGTTCGCACTATTGCTGGTTCTGCTCGTTCAATGGGTTTGGATGTGGAGGGTGTTGTATAATGGCTAAAGTATCTAAACGCTTGAAAGCTTTGCGCTCTTCTGTTGAAGCCAATAAATTATATGCAATTGATGAAGCAATTGCTTTGGTAAAAAAAGCAGCGACTGCTAAATTTGACGAATCTGTTGACGTATCTTTCAACTTGGGTGTTGATCCGCGTAAATCTGACCAAGTTATCCGTGGTTCAGTTGTTCTGCCTAAAGGTACTGGTAAAACAACCCGCGTGGCGGTATTTACTCAAGGTGCAAATGCTGAAGCAGCTAAAGAAGCTGGTGCTGATGTTGTCGGCTTTGAAGATTTGGCTGCTGAAATCAAAGCAGGTAATCTGAACTTTGACGTTGTTATTGCTTCTCCTGATGCAATGCGCATCGTTGGTCAGTTGGGTACTATCTTGGGTCCGCGTGGTTTGATGCCGAACCCTAAAGTGGGTACTGTTACTCCTAATGTGGCTGAAGCAGTTAAAAATGCAAAAGCTGGTCAGGTACAATATCGTACAGACAAAGCTGGTATCGTTCATGCAACTATCGGTCGTGCTTCGTTCGCTGAAGCCGATTTGAAAGAAAACTTTGATGCGTTGCTGGATGCTATCGTTAAAGCCAAGCCCGCTGCTGCTAAAGGTCAGTACCTGAAAAAAGTTGCTGTATCCAGCACTATGGGTTTAGGTGTTCGCGTTGATACATCAAGCGTGAATAACTAATCTAAGAAATTTTCAAGCAACTCTATTTTTGAGTTGCTTGAATTTGGGCTACTTAGAATTAAGTAGATGTCCAAGACCGTAGGGATCGCAAGATTTAATCGTAACTGCCCTACGCAGACGGTAGTCCTGAAACACATTGCAAGATTGCTTGTAAGATGTCTTTTTAGGTTACCGCGCTGGTGGGATATCATTCCGATATCCTGTTTATAAACAGTGGGAGGTAGACCTTGAGTCTCAATATTGAAACCAAGAAAGTAGCCGTAGAGGAAATCAGCGCAGCAATTGCTAACGCTCAGACTCTCGTGGTTGCTGAATATCGCGGTATCAGTGTTTCCAGTATGACTGAGCTTCGTGCAAATGCGCGTAAAGAAGGCGTTTACTTGCGCGTTCTGAAAAACACATTGGCTCGTCGTGCAGTAGAGGGTACTTCATTCGCAGCTTTGGCTGATCAAATGGTTGGTCCATTGGTTTATGCTGCTTCTGAAGATGCTGTTGCTGCTGCTAAAGTGCTGCACCAATTCGCGAAAAAAGATGACAAAATTGTAGTTAAAGCCGGTTCTTACAATGGTGAAGTGATGAATGCTGCTCAGGTTGCTGAGTTGGCTTCTATTCCGAGCCGCGAAGAGCTGTTGTCCAAACTGCTGTTCGTTATGCAAGCTCCTGTATCAGGCTTTGCGCGTGGTTTGGCTGCTTTGGCAGAGAAAAAAGTAGGCGAAGAAGCCGCTTAATCAATTTTGTTTCTGTTAATCAATTATTTTTTAATACAATATTTGGAGTATAAATAGCATGGCTATTACTAAAGAAGACATTTTGGAAGCAGTTGGTTCTTTGACCGTAATGGAATTGAACGACTTGGTTAAAGCTTTTGAAGAAAAATTCGGCGTTTCTGCTGCTGCTGTTGCAGTTGCGGGTCCTGCTGGTGCTGGTGCTGCTGCCGCTGAAGAAAAAACTGAATTTGACGTAGTATTGGCTTCTGCCGGTGACCAAAAAGTTGGCGTGATTAAAGTAGTTCGCGCAATTACCGGTCTGGGTCTGAAAGAAGCTAAAGACATCGTTGATGGTGCACCTAAAACTCTTAAAGAAGGTGTTTCTAAAGCTGAAGCTGAAGACATCCAAAAACAATTGGAAGAAGCCGGCGCTAAAGTCGAAATCAAATAATTTGATGCTTCCTGTGAAGGCTGGCAGTTTTCTGCCAGCCTTATTTTGCTTATTGTTATTAGGTTAATTTGTTATTTACATTTATTTGCAATTTATTCGCAAGTTAAGTTTAAATAAATGTAAATAACACAAACAATAGGCGTTATTTCAGACGACTTCTTTTTTAAAATTGCTTTTCGGAGTGTATATGAACTATTCGTTTACCGAGAAAAAACGTATCCGTAAGAGTTTTGCAAAACGAGAGAACGTATTGGACGTTCCCTTTTTGTTGGCAACACAAATTGATTCTTATGCGAAATTTCTGCAATTAGAAAATGCTTTTGATCAGCGCACTGATGATGGTCTGCAGGCTGCATTTAATTCTATTTTCCCCATCGTAAGCCACAACGGTTATGCGCGTCTGGAGTTTGTGCATTACACGTTGGGTGAACCTTTGTTCGATATTCCCGAATGTCAATTGCGCGGAATCACTTATGCAGCCCCTTTGCGCGCGCGTATCCGACTGGTTATTTTAGACAAGGAAGCGTCTAAACCGACAGTCAAAGAAGTTCGTGAAAATGAAGTGTACATGGGCGAAATCCCATTGATGACTCCAAGCGGTTCGTTTGTCATTAACGGTACCGAACGTGTGATTGTTTCTCAGTTGCACCGTTCTCCTGGCGTGTTCTTTGAGCATGACCGTGGTAAAACCCATTCCTCCGGTAAATTGTTGTTCTCTGCTCGAATCATTCCTTACCGTGGTTCGTGGTTGGATTTCGAATTTGACCCGAAAGATTTGCTGTATTTCCGTATCGACCGTCGCCGTAAAATG
>NZ_AJMT01000019.1:0-4590 GCF_000260655.1 Neisseria sicca VK64 | reverse complement strand
TTAAAGCTTTGTTTCTTAAGTCCGCAGAGTATGCCATGGTTAGACCTTAAAAATTGAGTATTGTACCATTTTGTTTTTAATTGACTATATAGTGGATTAAATTTAAATCAGGACAAGGCGACGAAGCCGCAGACAGTACAGATAGTACGGAACCGATTCACTTGGTGCTTCAGCACCTTAGAGAATTGTTCTCTTTGAGCTAAGGCGAGGCAACGCCGTACCGGTTTAAAGTTAATCCACTATATTATTCACTAAAAACTTTCTCTTTAAGGAGGCGTAGTGATGATGCGGGGAAAATTGAATTTGATGGCAAATAAAAAGTCGTCTGAAAATTTCAGACGACTTTTTCATGAAGAGTAATCTTAACTGCCGATTAATTTCAAACGTTGACCGGGTGTCACACCATTGGTATTTCGATTCCAGCGGCGAATATCGTTTACATCTACGTTGAATCGGTTGGCGATAGTATTTAAAGTATCGCCTCTGCGAACGGTATAAGAAACGTTTCGGATACTGTTTCGAGTTTTGGCGGGCGCTGCGGTCACACGCAACAGCTGACCTTTACGGATGTTATTGCCTTTGATGTTGTTGGCAATAATCAAGTCAGCAACGCTCAAGTTGTAACGACGTGAGATATTAAACAGCGTATCGCCATCGGCTACACGGTGCATGCCCGCACCTGCGGTTTGAGATTGCTGCTGATTGCCTGCACGGGCCAAACGCGCCTCAGTGCGGCTTTGTTGTTTGGCGGTATTGGCGGCAATACGCTCGCTACGCGCTTTGACTGCGTCGGATGCAATATTGTGTTCGCTGGCGGCTTGTGCGACTGCTACATTTTCAGTTTGAGTACGAAGATTTGAATCTACCAACGCCATCAGTTCATCGGCTGTTTCAGCAGCTTGCGTCGGAGCAGCTTGAGCAGTAGTCAGCTCAGTAGTTGTATTTGCAGCAGTTTGCTCGACAACGGCAGGCTTGCTTTCAGCTTGAGACAATTGGGCAAACACTTCAGGAATACGCTCTTCTTTGACATTTGCCGATGCCAAATCTGCTGAAGAGTTGGTTTGAACAGTGGTTTCAGGTGTGGTTGCGATGTCTGCTTTGGCAACGGTAGTAGGAGTTGCAGAGGCAATTTTGCTTTCTCCGCCAACAGGAGCTGATTGAGCGACAGCAGTTTCGGATACTGCTTTTTTGCCAAGGGCTACATAATCTGTTGGTACTGCTGCAACGGGTTTAATGTTGGCAAAATCCATTGTAGGAATATTTGCTTTTGCCGTTTTGATAGGTGCCATTTCCGGCATATTGGAACGGTAAGTATCCGGTCTGTTATCAACATCGATGAATGAGAGTGTATCAGGTGTCGCCGAATTCGCTGCTTTATTCTTGGCTACCAAAATACTGCGGTTGGAAGACAGGGAGTTATTTCCCAAGCCGTTCAGTCGTTTGATTTCGGCAACGCTCATACCGGTTTCTGCTGCGATGGCGTTCAAGCTGGTATTGTTTCGGGATGTGTATACGTTCCAAGACAACAAAGTATCGGGATTCGCGTTTCGGTAGTTTTTCTCGAAAGAAGCCACAGAATCAACAGGCAGCAACAGGCGACGATTGTTTTTCGGGATGAATACAGGCGCATTGAATCCCGGATTGAGTGTCAGCAATTCGCTTTCGCTGATGTTGGCGAAGCGGGCGATAGTGCTGTTGTCAATCGGCTTGTCGATGCTCAGGGATTTGAAATACGGCTGATTGTTGATTTCGGTGATATTCATGCCGAAAGTTTGTGGGTTGGCAACGATATTGCGTACGGCCAAGAGTTTGGGAACGTAATTCCGTGTTTCGTCAGGCATGCGCAGATTTTCGTAAATCGGCTCCAAACCTTGCGCGCGCGCACGATTGACGGCACGGCCGACATTACCTTCGCCCCAGTTGTAGGCAGCCAGTGCAAGGGACCAGTCGCCGAATAATCCGTGCAGGTATTGCAGGTAATTCAATGCTGCGTCAGTTGCTGCGTAGACATCGTGACGGCCATCATACAAAGGGGTTTTTTCCAAGCCGTAGTGGCGACCCGTTGCAGGCATAAACTGCCACAGACCGGATGCGCCGACATGTGATTTTGCTTTGGTAACGAATGCGCTTTCGATAAACGGCAGCAATGCGATTTCGGCAGGCATATTGCGTTTTCTGACTTCGTTGGCAATATGGTACATATAGGGTTTGCTGCGGGTAATGGTGCGGTCGAAGTAGGCACTATTGGCAGCGAATTTGCTCTCATGGCGGCGAACAAGTTCGGAATTGACCTCGTTCATACGGAAATCCTTGCGCAACGATGCCCAAAGGCTGCCCGTTCCGAAAGTTTGCGCTTTGGCTTGATCCAAAAGAGAGGAATTGAGGCGCATCATTGCCATACCTACTTGATCTGGTGTGGCATTTTGAGCGTATGCTGCGCCGGAAGCTGCGGATAAACTTGAAATGGTAAGTGCGATGGTTTTCAGTTTTGCCATGATGAATCAATAATTATCAATGATATAAGGTTAAATTTAGTCTACCCGATGGTACTGTTTGAAGATGTAGCCGTCAAGGTAAAGGGGGTGAAATTTACATATGCTTGGGTCTTAATGTTAAAATCTGTGGCATAAATACGGCGATTGCATTGTATTTTTCTATCGGACAGTAGAAATGAACGCATGAAACAGTTAATAGGATAACGACTATGGATGTATGGTTTGAAGATACGGCTATGGGGCGTTATGTTGCTCAGAACGAGGCTGCTTTTTTTGAGCGGCATTTGCAATATTTTGACGGACAGACCGTTGTCCAACAAGGCGGTCAATGGTTAAGGTCGTCTGAAAACGTGGTTGCCGTACCCCGTGATGTATTGATGACGGCGGACGCTATGGCTTGGGAGAGTCATTCTATTGATGTGCTGCTGATGCCGCACAGTCATGAGACTGCCGCGCTGACGCAAGTGCTGCATGAAGCGTCCAGAGTGTTGAAACCTGAAGGGCGGTTGGTTTTGACGGGGTTTAATCCGAAATCTTTGTGGTTTTTCAGCAAGTGGTTCGATGGAGCGCGTTTGCCTAAAAAGGAGCATTGCCTGACTTTGCCGGCTTTGAAGCAGCGGTTGGGGGATTTGGATTTTGAGGTGGAATTCGGGAAGTTTATGGTGTACCTGCCTGCTGTGAATTCGCAAAAGGGGCTGCGGTTTTGGCGTTTTATGGAGAAGGCGGGGGACAGGTGGTGGCCGCAGTGTGCGGCGGTGTACGGTTTGGTTTTGGTCAAGCGTATGGCGGGGGTGACGCCGTTGCCGGAGTTTGAAAAAATATTGGGAACGCAGACGGTGGCTTTGGGTGCGGCACGGATTTCGGATTGAGAATGCAGCGTTGGTAAAACCGGCATGACTGGTTTTCAGACGACCTTTTGAGGCTGAACATTTGAAAACGAGAGGTTTGACTCCATAAATATAGCCCCTTCTATATTTGTCATTCTGCCTTGAATTTGCTGCTTTCTGTCTGTAAAGCCGATTGGTTGCAAATTGTCAGGCCGCTTTGGCATCGGTAGAATCTTAGGTCGTCTGAAAAAGGCGATGTTGACTGTATTAGCTTGAGGATAAAGAAAAATGCCGGAATTGCCTGAGGTAGAAACGACGTTGCGCGGTATCAGCCCGCATATTCAAGGTAAAAAGGTGGCGGATGTCGTGTTGCGCCAAACCAAGCTGCGCTGGCAGGTCAATCCGCAGTTGGCGGAGCTTTTAGCGGGGCAGGAGGTGTTGAGCTGTCGTCGGCGGGCGAAATATCTGATTATCGGTTTTGCAACGGGTATCTTGTTGATTCATTTAGGCATGTCGGGCAGTTTGCGGATTTTTACGGACGGCGATGCGCGGATTGATCATCCTGATAAACATGATCATGTGGACATTGTGTTTGCGGACGGAATAGTCTTGCGCTATCACGACCCGCGTAAGTTCGGTGCGATTTTGTGGTATGAAGGCATTGCCGAGCATCATCCGCTTCTTGAAAAACTGGGCCCCGAGCCGCTTTCAGACGACTTCTCCGCCGAGTATCTATACCAAAAATTTAAAACGCAAAAACGCGCGGTCAAGCTGGCTTTGATGGACAATGCCGTCGTGGTCGGCGTGGGTAATATTTATGCGAACGAAAGCCTGTTTAAATCGGGCATATCGCCACACCGCCCTGCGGACAAGGTTAAGAAAAAAGAATGCGCTGTCTTGGTGGAAACGATTAAAGCGGTATTGCAGCGCGCGATTGAAACCGGCGGCAGCACGTTGCGCGACTTCGTCAACAGCGACGGCAAAAGCGGCTATTTCCAGCAGGAATATACGGTGTACGGCAGGCACAACGAACCCTGCGTCCGTTGCGGCGGTTTGGTGCAGAAAGAAGTTTTGGGGCAGCGCGGGACGTTTTATTGTCCGAACTGCCAAAAATAATGTATGAACTTGTTTTCAGACGACCTCTTTGTCATCTGGGTCGTCTGAAAACGTTATTATAGTGGATTAACTTTAAACCAGTACGGCGTTGCCTCGCCTTGCCGTACTATCTGTACTGTCTGCGGCTTCGTCGCCTTGTCCTGATTTATAGT
>NZ_AJMT01000018.1:0-16851 GCF_000260655.1 Neisseria sicca VK64 | reverse complement strand
CGGAACCGATTCACTTGGTGCTTCAGCACCTTAGAGAATCGTTCTCTTTGAGCTAAGGCAAGGCAACGCCGTACTGGTTTAAAGTTAATCCACTATACAAACCCACATCCTTGAATACGTCCCAACCCACATATCGGATTTTCCCAACTTAAGGTCGTCTGAAATTGTTTCAGACGACCTTTTTTGCCAAATATTTCATGTTCAACACGCAATAAAGAAACTTTCAGACGACCTCTCCGACTTATCGGATACCTCATCCGACCTTGTCTTTTCCACCCTCTATTTTGTCTCTCATTTATTATTAAAATTCATCTAAAAATTAGACGCTTATAGACTCAAAATTCCACCATACCGCCCCGTTGCAAATCGTGCTATGGTTCATTTAATACGTTTGAAAAACATTAACTACCTTGTATTCTGATTACAAAGAAAGGCTTCAAAATGGATGGTTGGACTCAGACTTTGAGTGCGGGTTGGCTGCTGGGTATTGCGGCGATGGCGATCGTGCTGATTTTGCTGTTGATTGTGAAACTGCGTGTCCATGCGCTGTTGACCTTGGTGTCGGTGAGCCTGCTGACAGCGGTGGCGACAGGGCTGCCGATGGATAAGATTGTGAACGACGTTCTGTTGAAAAACTTCGGCGGTACGCTCGGCAGCGTGGCTTTGCTGGTCGGCTTGGGCGCGATGCTCGGGCGGCTGGTGGAAACTTCGGGCGGGGCGCAGTCGTTGGCTGATGCGCTGATTCGGATGTTCGGCGAAAAACGCGCGCCGTTTGCTTTGGGCGTGGCGTCGCTGATTTTCGGTTTCCCGATTTTCTTTGATGCGGGATTGGTGGTGATGCTACCGATTGTCTTCGCGACGGCGCGGCGCATGAAGCAGGACGTATTGCCTTATGCTCTGGCGTCTATCGGCGCGTTTTCGGTGATGCACGTTTTCCTGCCGCCCCACCCCGGTCCGATTGCGGCTTCGGAATTTTATTCGGCGAACATCGGGCAGGTACTGATTTTGGGATTGCCCGTCGCCATGTTCACTTGGTATGTCAGCGGTTATCTGCTTGGGAAGGTTTTAGGACGCACCATCCGCGTTCCCGTTCCCGATTTGCTCAGCGGCGGCGCGGTGGACAACGACCGGCCGCAAACGCCTGCCAAGGCTTCGACCGTGGTCGGCATTATGCTGATTCCTATGCTGTTGATTTTTATGAACACGGGGCTGTCCACCTTAATCAGTGAAAAAGTCGTCAGCGCGGACGAACATTGGGTACAGGTGGCGCGCATGATCGGCTCGACCCCTGTCGCGCTGCTGATTTCGGTTTTGGTGGCACTTTATGTTTTGGGCAGAAAACGCGGCGAAAAGGCAAGCGCGCTGGAGAAAACGGTGGACGGCGCACTCGCCCCCGTTTGTTCGGTCATCTTGATTACCGGCGCGGGCGGGATGTTCGGCGGCGTGTTGCGCGCGTCGGGCATCGGTCAGGCGTTGGCGGACAGCATGGCAGATTTGGGCATACCCGTATTGCTGGGCTGCTTCTTGGTGGCATTGGCGCTACGTATCGCGCAAGGTTCGGCAACCGTCGCGCTGACCACCGCCGCCGCATTGATGGCGCCCGCCGTTGCCGCCGCAGGCTTCAACGACTGGCAACTCGCCTGCGTCGTTTTGGCAACCGCGGCAGGCTCGGTCGGTTGCAGCCACTTCAACGACTCGGGCTTCTGGCTGGTCGGCCGCCTTTTGGATATGGACGTACCGACCACGCTGAAAACATGGACGGTCAACCAAACGCTGATTGCCGCCATCGGTTTTTCAGTGTCGGCGCTGCTGTTTGCCGTGGTTTGAGGTCGTCTGAAAACGGTTTTGAGACGCTCTAAACCGTCTGCCCGACCTTATATTTTTCAAATCCAACAAAGGAAGAGAACATGACGACGCATTTTGTGATGATGGGCGTTTGCGGCTGCGGCAAAACCACCGCCGCCCTGTCCCTGCAAAAACACCTCGACCAATGTCCCTACGCCGAAGGCGACGATTTCCACACCCAAGCCAACCGCGACAAAATGGGCGCGGGCATCCCGCTGACTGACGAAGACCGCTATCCGTGGCTCTGCAACCTACGCGACTGGATGACGGAACAGGCGCAAAGCGGCGCGGCGTACACCATCGTTACCTGCTCCGCCTTGAAACGCCAATACCGCGACATCCTGCGCGGCGCACAAGGCAAAACCGCCTTCATCCACCTGACACCGCCGCAAGCCATCAACCTCGAGCGCATGATGGCGCGCCAAGGGCATTACATGAAGGCGGGGATGCTGGATTCGCAACTGGAAATCCTGGAAGAACTCGGCGCAGACGAATACGGCGTCAAAATCGACAATCCCGGTTCGCCCGAAGCCGTAGAAGCCGATATTTTGGCGTGGGTTAAGGCGGAAGGTTTGTTGTGAAGAAAGCGTGTAAACAGGTATAAGGAAGGTCGTCTGAAAACAGATAGGTCACATTTCGACAAAACAAGTTTTCAGACGACCTTTCTCTTTGTCCGCCGCCATCCCGCATACCCAAACCCCTTATAAAAACAATACAATTCGGCTACAATAGCCCTTTGCATTTTTTCAGACGACCTTAGCGAAACGTCGTCTGAAACCGAAATACCGAAACCATAGAGAATCACAACATGACCGATTACAGCAAAACCGTAAACCTGCTCGAAAGCCCGTTTCCGATGCGCGGCAACCTTGCCAAGCGCGAGCCTGCGTGGCTGAAAAGCTGGTACGAGCACAAACGCTATCAAAAACTGCGCGAAATCGCCAAAGGCCGTCCGAAATTCATCCTGCACGACGGCCCGCCGTATGCCAACGGCGACATCCACATCGGTCATGCCGTCAACAAAATCCTCAAAGACATCATTATCCGCAGCAAAACCCAAGCCGGTTTCGATGCGCCTTATGTGCCGGGCTGGGACTGCCACGGCCTGCCCATCGAAGTGATGGTGGAAAAGCTGCACGGCAAAGACATGCCCAAAGCGCGTTTCCGCGAATTGTGCCGCGAATACGCCGCCGAGCAGGTTGCCCGTCAGAAAAAAGACTTCATCCGTCTGGGCGTGTTGGGCGATTGGGACAACCCCTACCTGACCATGGATTTCAAAACCGAGGCGGATACCGTGCGTATGCTCGGCGAAATCTACAAATCGGGCTATCTCTACCGCGGCGCGAAACCGGTTCAGTTCTGCTTGGACTGCGGCTCTTCGCTGGCGGAAGCGGAAGTGGAATACAAAGACAAAGTATCGCCTGCGATTGACGTTGGCTATCCGTTTAAAGACACCGCCGCGCTTGCCGCCGCATTCGGTTTGGCAGGTATCGAAGGCAAAGCGTTTGCCGTCATCTGGACGACCACGCCTTGGACGTTGCCCGCAAGCCAAGCCGTGTCTGTGGGTGCGGACGTGGTGTATCAATTAATCGATACGCCCAAAGGCAAATTGGTATTGGCGAAAGATTTGGCGGAAGATGCGCTTAAACGCTACGGCTTCGTTTCAGACGACCTCAACGTCCTCGCTGAAACCACCGGCGACAAGCTGGAAAACCTGCACATGAATCATCCGTTCCTCGAACGCGATATTCTCATGCTCAACGGCGAACATGTTACCACCGACGCCGGTACGGGCTTGGTGCACACCGCCCCCGCGCACGGTTTGGAAGACTACGCCGTCTGCAACAAATACGGCATCGAGCTTTACAACCCCGTCAACGCCGAAGGCAAATACATCAGCGAAACGCCGCGCGTTGCCGGCATGAGCGTTTGGGAAGCGAATCCCGTCATCCTGCAATGGCTGGAAGAAACCGGCAACCTCTTGGCAAGCAGCAAAATCGAACACAGCTACGCCCACTGCTGGCGCCACAAAACCCCGCTGATTTACCGCGCGACAGGCCAATGGTTTATCGGCATGGACAAAGCCGGAAGCGACGGCAAAACCCTGCGCGACAAAGCCATCAAAGCCGTGGACGACACCGAATTCTTCCCGTCTTGGGGTCGTGCGCGCCTGGAAGCCATGATCGAAGGCCGCCCCGACTGGGTCGTTTCGCGCCAACGCTATTGGGGCACGCCGATGACCTTCTTCGTCCACAAAGAAACGGGCGAACTGCATCCGAAATCCGCCGAACTTTTGGAAAAAATCGCCTTGAAAATCGAAGAAAAAGGCATCGAAGCATGGTTCTCCCTCGATAAAAGCGAATTGTTGAGCGCGGAAGATTGCGAAAACTACGACAAACTTTCCGATACGATGGACGTATGGTTCGACTCCGGTTCGACCCATTATTCCGTCTTGAAACAGCGCGAAGAATTGGACTGGCCCGCCGACCTCTACCTCGAAGGCAGCGACCAACACCGCGGCTGGTTCCAATCCTCCATGCTAACCGGCTGCGCCTCATCCATGGGACGCGCCCCGTACAAACAGCTTCTGACCCACGGTTTCGTGGTGGACCAAAACGGCCGCAAAATGTCGAAATCCATCGGCAACGTCGTCGCACCGCAAGAAGTCTATAACGAGTTCGGTGCCGACATCCTGCGCCTGTGGGCGGCATCCACCGATTACAGCGGCGAATTGGCAATTTCCAAAGAAATCCTCAAACGCGTCACCGAAAGCTACCGCCGCATCCGCAACACCTTGAGCTTCCTGTTTGCCAACCTCAGCGATTTCGACCCGTTTGAACACACCGTACCGCAGGCAGACATGGTCGAAATCGACCGCTACGCCTTAGTGTTGGCGCGTCAGCTGCAAGAGCGTCTGGCAGGCGACTTCTATCCGCGCTATGCCTTCCACTTCGCCGTGAAAGACATCGTCGCCTTCTGCTCGGAAGACTTGGGCGCGTTCTACCTCGACATCCTGAAAGACCGCCTCTACACCACCAAAGCCGACAGCCACGCCCGCCGCAGCGCGCAAACCGCCCTGTATCACATCACACGCAGCCTGGTTCTCTTGATTGCACCGATTTTGTGCTTCACCGGCGAAGAAGCGTGGGACATCATCGGCGGCGGCGAAGAAGACAGCGTCCTCTTCCACACCTGGCACGAGTTCCCGCCCATCAACGAAAAAGCCGAAGCCGAACTGGTGAAAAAATGGACGGCAGTCCGCGAAGCCCGCGAAGCCGTAACCGCCGCCATCGAGCCTTTGCGCACCAACAAAACCGTCGGTTCGTCATTGCAGGCAGAAGCCGAAATCACCGCGCCGGAAGCCACCGCCGACTACCTGACCGCCTTGGGCGAAGAATTGCGCTTTGCCCTCTTGGTGTCCAAAGTCGAAGTCAAAACCGGCAGCGAACTCGCCGTAACCGCCAAAGCCAGCGACGGCGAAAAATGCGAACGCTGCTGGCACTACACCCACGACATCGGCTCAGTCGCAGGCCATGAAACCATCTGCAAACGCTGCGCCGAGAATGTCGATGGCAAAGGCGAAGAGCGGCATTACGCTTAAGGTCGTCTGAAAAAAGGTCGTCTGAAAACCGAATCAGGTTTTCAGACGACCTTTTGCTATCAATCGCCCAAACAGGGAAATCCGTTCAATTTCTTAACGTTCACTCAATCCGCGATCTCCGCAAACTTCCCCCAATTTGCCAACACATACGCCACAGCCGCCGCCATATCGTCGTTCGCGATTTCGTAATATTCGCCGTCCAATTCCTCAAAATCGGGAAACTCGGCACGAATCTCATCCAAAGACGCCCCGCTGTCCGCCATTTCCTCGATTTTCGCGCCGTCCCGCTCGTATAAAGCCTTCGCCTTATCCAAAATCTTAGGCGTCGGTTTAATCCGCCAGCGGCGCAGGCTGTCGGCGACGGGGTTATGGAACACATATTCGCCATAACCCGCCGCAATCAGTTGTACAAAACCGCCCTCCTGCACTTGGCTGTCCAAATAGCAGTAAGCCGTCAGTGTGTGCTGCTCGTCGTTCAAACACCGCATTTCCTCATCGCCTGCCGCATCCGTATAATCCAAATACGCCGCGCTCAATGTGTAGAGAAATTCTGCGGCGTCTTGAGGGTTCAAATCATCCTGCCGGAAAAGTGTCGTCATGTTAAAGCCCGTTTGAAAATAAAGCGATTTAAAGCTGATTCATCATAAAAACCGCATTATAACCAAAGCATTATCAAACCAAAACCTATTTTCAGACGACCTTTTACGCTGCACAAGCAGGCGATATATCGTACAATAAGGTTGGACTTACCAAGGAAAAATCATGAACGCAAACACCGAAACCGTCATTATCTACCCCAAAGACCTGCCGCTGCACTGCTCCGGTCCCAACCACGAAACTTGGAACGGTCATCCGCGCGTCTTCCTCCCGATTCAGTCCGACAGCGACATCGAATGCCCCTACTGCGGAACGCGTTACCATCTCGAAGGCCACATTCCCCACCACCATTATTGAGACGCTATGAAGAGATACGCCCTCCTGCTGTTGCTCGGACTGTGTACCGCCTGCGGTTCGTATAAAGCCGTCCGCCCCGATGCCCCTCTCGCCGTCGTCGCCGAAGCGCAAAACAACGCCATCCGCTACCAAGCCGCCGACGGCAGCCGCATCTCCGCCATCTACGTCAACAGCAACAGCCCGATGACAGTCGAACTGCGTCAGGGAAGTACGGTCGAAAAACTGACGCAAACCCATTCGATGACCAAAACCACGGAATACCGCAACGCAAGCACAATATGGCAGCTTCAGGACGGCTTCGCCACGCTTACCCGCGGTGGCAAAACCGTCGTATTCACCGAAATCATCGAATAATCCTGTCTGAAGTTCTTATCAAAAGGTCGTCTGAAAAACCTTAAACGATGGTTTTTCAGACGACCCCTGCGTTAAACCGACAATCCGGAACTTTCATTCCTGCATCTGGATTTGACAGGATGAATCACCTACGCTGCTTGAATCTATTGCGATATGGTGTATCCGGACAAATAAAAGGTCGTCTGAAAACCTTGTTTTCGAGGTTTTCAGACGACCTTTTATAGTGGGCAGGTTATTCCTGCTTCAACATCATGCAGTCCATTTGACCCAGCCCATATGCGAAGTCAGCAGAATCAATCCGCCGAAGACGATACGGTAATAGGCAAACGGAACGTAGTTTTTGCTGGACACGAATTTCAACAGCGATTTAATCGCTAAGAAACCTGCCAAGAAGGCGGCGATAAAACCGACGGCAATCAGCCCGATATCCTGCAACGTGAAGAGTTCATAGTGTTTAAATACGTCATAGCCGGTGGCGGCAATCATCATCGGCACGGCGAGGAAGAAAGAAAATTCGGTCGCGGCTTTGCGCTCAATGCCCCACAGCATACCGCCCATAATCGTACTGCCCGAACGCGAAGTCCCCGGCACCAGCGCGCACACTTGGGCGCAGCCGACCACAAGTGCGTCAATCGGACGCATTTCATCCACACTTTTGACTTTCGGTTTGACTTTGCTTTGGCGTCTTTCGACCCACAGAATAAAGAGCCCGCCCAACACCAGCATGATAGCCACGGTTTTTGGGTTAAATAGATATAATTTAATTTGTTTTCTAAACAGAAATCCCATCAAAGCGGCAGGCACGAACGCGATGGCAAGGTTCAGCACAAAGCGGTTGGCGGCACGGTCTTTGCCCAATCCGGACAAAACGGAGGTGAAACGTTGACGGTATTCAAAAATCACGGCAAGCACCGCGCCCAGTTGGATGGCGATTTCAAATACTTTGCCGTTGCTGTGGAAATTGAGCAAGTCGCCCAATACAATCAAGTGGCCGGTACTTGAAATCGGCAGAAATTCCGTCAAGCCTTCCACAATGCCCATAAGCAGGGCTTTTAATAGAGTCAAAATGTCCATATTGCTTTCTTTTTGGTTTTCAGACGACGTTTGCCCGTCTGGATTTCAGGATGAAGCGGTATCAGAATCGGAAAACTGCTGCGGTATGACGGTGTTTACCCCATCCCTCAGCAGTATCGTTTTTATGGATTTTACGCCGCCCAAAACAAACAGACAGTTCGGAAACCGCCTTATCTTTGCGGTCATTCCGAAACTGTCTGGCTAAATTCCGTCAGCGCGCGGCTTTGCCGGAACGCTCTTGGCGGACTTTGTTAATCAGCTCGCCTATGATTTTCTGCCCATTCGCCCAATCGCTGCTGAATATGACCCGATATTTGCCTCCGACGATGACGTCCGGCGTGCCGTCGATACGGTAAGTCTCGGTCAGGCTTTGCATTTTTTTAGCGGCTGCAAGGCTGGCGGGTGCGTCGTATGCGGCAATCAGTTTTTTGCTGTCAAAGCTTTTTTGTGCCGCCGCCCAGCTTTTGAAAGTGGCGGCATCCGCCAAATTGATTTTCTGCTCGTGTACGGCTTTGAAAATAGCGGGGTTTGCCTGATACTTCAAACCCGAAGCGTTAACCGCCGCGGCAACCCGCGCCAAGCCCAGCATTTCAGGCATCCAGACGACGTGTTCGGTACGCAGGTAAACGTCTTTCGGGAAAGTTTTGCTGTATGACAGCAAGACGGGATCAAAGTTTTGGCAATGTATGCAGAAATAGCCGAAAAATTCCAAAACTTCGATTTTGGATGCGTCTCGTTGCGGAATCGGTTTGTTCAAAACCGTGTAATCCACACCTTCGACCGCAGCCTGCGCGCTTGCGGAAAAGGCAAGCGCGAGGCTGAGGAGGACGGCTGCCGGTTTGGTTGTCCGTTTCATTGCTGCCTCCTTATTGAGCCGAACGCATCAGGCTGTTGATATTGTGTTTTTGCAAGTCTTTCTGAACGTTTTTTGCGGCTTCAGACGACATGCTGTTGCTTTGTACGCGGTAAACGGTTTTGTCGCCGTTGGTGCGTTCGACCACTTTGGACGAAATGCCCAGCATGGCGAGTTTGGCACGTTGCGCGTCGGCGCTGTTGCGGTCGGCGTACGAACCCATTTGCAAGATGACTTTCTTACCGCCTTCCGCAGTTTTGGCTTCGGCTTTAGCATTGTCGGCTTTGGCGGTTTGTTTGTCCGCTTCGGCTTTCTTCGCTTCTTTCGCCGCGCCTTTATTTGCTTCCTGACGTGCTTTTTCGATGCTGCCGCTGTTCAGGATTTGCTCGGGAGTCGGTTTGTTGGTTTTGACCGTTTCAGTTTTCTTGGCTTCGGCGGCTTTCTTCTCTGCCGCTTTTTTCTCGGCAAGTTTGCGCTCGGCGCGCGCTTTTTGTTTGTCCGTCAACTCGGCTGCCTTTTTGGCTTTATCGGCGGCTTCTTTGTCGGCTTTTTCTTTTTCTGCACGTTTTTTCGCAAGCTCTGCCTTTTTCTCGGCGAGTTTTTGTCTCAACTCGCGTTCGGCAGATTCTTTGTCTTCTTTTTCAGCTTCACGCAGGGCTTTTTCTGCTTCGCGGGCTTCGTCTTCTGCTTCATGGACGGCACGCTCTTTTTCCGCTTTTTCTTTGTCCGCACGCTCTTTTTCGGCTTTGGCTTTATCTGCCTTTTCTTTCGCTTCTTTGTCTGCGCGTTCTTTTTCTTTGGCTGCCGCATCGTCGTCGGCTTCGCTGCGTTTCTGTTCGGGCTTGGCTTCTTCTGCCGGACGCTCTTTCTCTACGGGAACGACGACAGGCTGCTCTTCAGTTGCGGGCTTGGACTCAGGTTTGGATTTTTCCTGCGGCTTGAGGATTTCAGGCTCGGTTTGCTGTTTTTGAGGCTCGGTCGCGCCCTTGAAGGCGTTCGGGGTGTCTTGATTCAGAAAATACAGAATGCCCCCGATCACGCCGGTGGCGAGGATGAGGCCGAAGAAAAAGCCGAAAAGGCCTTTGCCGTATTGAGTGTTCTTATTCATGAGATACCTATATTGATGATGCCGTTCAGACGACCTTTTGGCGGCAGAGGAATCTGCTGCTGCCATCGGCAGGGACGGGTCATTTTATCAATATCCTTTATATTGGGCAAAAATGCGCCGTTTGTTTACATGGTTTTTACGAAAACCGCCGTGATGTTAGGACGCGCTGACAATTGACCGACGACGGACTTCTTTTGCCCGAACAGAATACTCCGCATTGGACACACCAGCAAGATACCCGACCCGTCTAAACTTTTATAGTGGATTAAATTTAAATCAGGACAAAGCGACTAAGCCGCAGACAGTACAGATAGTACGGAACCGATTCACTTGGTGCTTCAGCACCTTAGAGAATCGTTCTCTTTGAGCTAAGGCGAGGCAACGCCGTACCGGTTTAAAGCTAATCCACTATACTTTGAATCTTCCGTTTTCAGCACCCAAGGTCGTCTGAAAAACCTTACAACGCGCGGCGGAAGCTGACGGCTTTCAAAACATGGCTTCTGCCGACTTCTTCATCGCCCGCCAAATCCGCCAATGTACGCGCCACGCGCATGATACGGTGGAAGCTGCGGGCGGAGAGGGAGAGTTTTTCCAACAGGCTGCCCAAAGCTTCCTGCGCTTCTTTTTGGATGCGGGCGGACGTGTCGAGTTCACTGACGCTCAAGGCGGCATTCACTTTGCCCTGCCGCGCGTATTGTTTGTCGCGGGCGGCGATCACGCGCGCCAACACGACGGCGCTGCTTTCCCCCGCTTCCTGCTGCATCAGTTCGGCGGCGGACAGGCTGGGGACTTCGATGGTCAAATCGATGCGGTCGAGCAGCGGGCCGGAAATTTTACTGCGGTAACGCGCGACGCTTTCGGGCGTGCAGCGGCAGGGTTTGACGGGATGCCCGAGATAACCGCAAGGACACGGGTTCATGGCGGCGACAAGCTGGAATTTGGCGGGATAGACGGCTTGGCGCGCCGCGCGGGAAATGTGGATTTCGCCGTTTTCCAAAGGTTCGCGCAAAACTTCCAAAACTTTGCGGTCAAACTCGGGCAGTTCGTCCAAAAATAAAACGCCGTGATGAGCCAATGAAATCTCGCCCGGACGCGGGTCGGAACCGCCGCCGACCATGGCTGCCGAACTGGCGCTGTGGTGCGGGCTGCGGAAAGGACGGTGGCTGTCGAGTTGTTGCTGATGATTGGGCAGGAGCGAACGCAACGCCCATACTTCGACCAATTCGTCTTCGGTCAAAGGCGGCAGAATACCGGGCAGCCGTTGGGAAAGCATGGACTTGCCCGTTCCCGGCGGGCCCATCATCAAGAGGCTGTGTCCGCCCGCAGCGGCGATTTCCAAAGCAAGGCGGGCGGTGTGCTGACCTTTGACATCGATGAGGTCGGGCAGTTTGGCGTTTTCAGACGACCTCTGCGGGACTTGGCAGTCGGTTTGCGCCAAGGGTTCGATGCCGTTCAAATGGGCGGCGACTTCACCTAAAGAACGCGCGCCGTAAACGGTAATGCCGCGCATCACGGCGGCTTGTTCTGCGTTTTCTTGCGGCAAGACGAAAGAACGCCCCGCCTGCATGCCTTGCCACGCCATCGCCAACGCGCCGCGCACGGGACGCAACATACCGGAAAGCGCCAATTCGCCGGCAAACTCGTATTGCGCGAGCTTTTCGGGTGCGATTTGTCCGGATGCGGCAAGGATGCCCAGCGCAATCGGCAGGTCGAAACGTCCCGATTCTTTGGGCAGGTCGGCGGGGGCGAGGTTGACGGTGATTTTTTTGGCAGGGAAGTCGAAACCGCTTTGGATGATGGCGGCTCGTACGCGGTCGCGGCTTTCTTTGACTTCGGTGTCGGGCAATCCGACGATATTGAAATGAGGCAGGCCGTTGGCAAGGTGGGCTTCCACTTCGACCAACGGCGCATTCATGCCGCTCAAGGCGCGGCTGTAAACCAAGGCAAGCGACATGTTTCAGACGACCTTATTCGCCGGCTTCGGTTTGCTGTTTGATTTCTTTGACGGCTTCTTCGGCTGCGGCTTCGGCAGCTTCCAATGCAGTCTGCTCAGGCTCTTGCGCGGCTTCGAGTTTTGCCAGACGCTCTTCCAGCTCGACCAGTTTGGTGCGGGTTTTAATCAAAACCTGCTGCTGGATGTCGAATTCTTCGCGCGTAACCAAATCCATACGGTTGAACGCGCTGCCGAGCATGGCTTTGACGTTTTTCTCCATGTCTTTGGCGGGGCTGTTGGCGATGGTTTCGCTGATTTTTGCGCTGACTTCTTCAAAGAGTTGTTTGCCGAACATAATCCGTATCCTTTATATCAGAATATATAAAATCCAAGCGTATTGTATAAGGAAAAAGGTCGTCTGAAAACGGGCATTCTGCTGTCGCGCCTTTTCCCTTCCAAACATCGCCCGCGTGTAGCAAATGCCCGCAAAATCACTCAATCTTGCGGGCATTTTTGAAACGGCTTTTGCCGTATGTTTCGATATTCGGCGTATTTTAACGCTCGACGCGGGCATCAAAAATCGGCAGCCACCACGCACCGCCGGTAAAGCCTTTGCACGAGCCGGTGGTGTGTTCCTCGCTGCGGACGAAGCTCTTGCCGTCCCACACCGCCGCACTGCTTGTCCAGCAGTCGCCTATGCCGCGGCCTTTGAAGCTGCCGCTGAGGGTGGCTGTTTTCTCGTCGAATCCGCCGTGCCCTCCGTATACCATCGGCGGCAGCACTTGTTCGATTTTGGTCAGCTCTTTATCGGCAATGGCATAGTAGCCGCTGGTTTGATAAGCACCGCCGATACAGATGGCCGAAATCAAAACCTGACGATCGTTGAGCGGATGGACATACAGGCTGCGGTTCCAACCCATTTGCTCTTTATTATGCAGGGCAGGACAGTAATTATCGTCGCCTTCGGAAACGCGGTTGCTGTTGCGCAGCAGCTTCATGACGGCGCTATGGCGCGGTGTGTCTTGTTCCAGTATATCGCCTGCTGTTTTCGGTACGGCAACGGAGCGGATGACGGGTTTGGGCTGCGGGCTGAGGACTGCCTGACTGCTGTTGCCTTTACGTATCAGCGCGGAAGGCGTATTCAGACGACCTTGGAATTCGTCCGCTTTCAACATTGCCGCCGCCGCGCCTTTGTCGGACAAGTGCCATTCATATTTTCCCGCGCGGATGCTGATTTTGCTTTCTTTTTTCAATGCTTCGAGCAAGGCGTTGGTTTGCGCGCTGCTCAATTTGCCTGTGCCTTTTTTATTCAACGCCAATTTGCCCAGTGATTTGCCGTTCAGCATCAATTCGCTGCGGGCTGCCACACGGGCGAGTTGACGCTCATCGTCGTTAAACGGCAGCAGGGAAACTTCGCCGGCAACGGCGGCGTTCGCCCCCGCTTTTCGGGTAAACAAGATGGAAACCGGCGTTTCTGTTTCGTCCGCCTGATATCCGGCAAGACGGCATGTGCCGGTATTGTCGCAAGCGATGTCCCAGTCTTGGTAATTTTGATAAAAGCCTTGTGGCGGAGCGGCCAGTGCGGTGGCGGGCAAAACAGCCAGCAGCCATTTTTTCATGATGTATTCCTTCAGTTTTATTTTATAGTGGATTAAATTTAAATCAGGACAAGGCGACGAAGCCGCAGACAGTACAGATAGTACGGCAAGGCGAGGTAACGCCGTACTGGTTTAAAGTTAATCCACTATATTGGTGGACGGGTAAAAGACGGCGCAGCAAGGAAACACAGTGCCGCGCTGCTTTTTTTGTAAAACATTATGATACTTCGTTTGCCAAAAAGTTTTTGACTCGGGACGGCAAAGGTCGTCTGAAACTCCCTTTCAGACGACCTTTATGCTTTTTTAGACGCCTGCGGCTGCTTTCAATGCGGCAGCTTTGTCAGTGCGCTCCCAAGTAAATTCAGGCTCTTCGCGGCCAAAATGGCCGTATGCGGCGGATTTGCTGTAAATCGGGCGCAAGAGGTCGAGCATTTGGACGATGCCTTTGGGGCGCAGGTCGAAATGTTCGCGAACTAAGGCAATCAGTTTGTCTTCGCTGATTTTGCCTGTGCCGAAAGTATCGATGGAAATCGAAGTCGGTTCGGCAACGCCGATGGCGTAGGAAACCTGAATCTGACATTGGGTCGCCAAACCTGCGGCAACGATGTTTTTCGCGACATAACGGCAGGCGTAAGCGGCGGAACGGTCCACTTTGGACGGGTCTTTGCCGGAGAATGCGCCGCCGCCGTGCGGAGCTGCGCCGCCATAGGTATCGACGATGATTTTGCGGCCGGTCAGACCGCAGTCGCCTTGCGGGCCGCCGATAACGAAGCGGCCGGTCGGGTTGATCAGGTATTTGGTTTCGGCAGTCAGCATTTCGGGCGGCAGAACCGGTTTGATAATCTGCTCGATCACGGCTTTGCTCAGTTCTTCATGGCTGATGGCAGGGTCGTGCTGGGTGGACAGGACGACGGTATCGATGCGTTTTACTTTGCCGGTTTCGCTGTCGTAAACCACGGTCAGCTGCGCTTTTGCGTCGGGACGCAGCCACGGCAGGCGGCCGTCTTTGCGCAATTCGCTTTGACGCTGCATCAGGCGGTGGCTGTAATAGATGGCAAACGGCATCAGGGTCGGGGTTTCGTCGCAGGCGTAGCCGAACATCAGGCCTTGGTCGCCCGCGCCTTGGTTCAGGTCTATGCCTTCGCCTTCGTTCACGCCTTGGGCGATGTCGGGGGATTGTTGGTCGTAGTACACGCCGACCGCGCAGCCGTTGGCATCAAAGCCCAACTCGGACGAGTTGTAGCCGATGCGTTTGATGGTTTCGCGTGCGACTTTGATGTAGTCCACATGGGCGGTGGTGGTGATTTCGCCCGCCAACACGCACAAACCGGTGTTTACCAGGGTTTCCGCCGCGACGCGTGCTTTGGGGTCTTGCGCCAAAACCGCATCCAAAATCGCATCGGACACTTGGTCGGCTACTTTGTCCGGATGGCCTTCGGAAACCGATTCGGAAGTAAACAGATATTCGCTCATTTCAATATTTTCCTTCAAAAACAAGCCGTCTGCTTTCAGACGACCTGTTGTTTCATCATACGTCCCACAACGGAAATCATAACAAAATTTCCACCTGCGCTCCATCCAAATGATAAATATTCCCACTTGGATAAAACGGTTCGGAATCCTGCCCGTACAGAACATACGGGCAAAAAAATTCCCGCATCAAGCGGGGGGGATTTGAATTGCCCTCTCGGACCACATCGGCTTTGCAGCCGTCCACCTTACCTTTCCGTCTGAAAAGCAGGTTGGCATGGAATTCCCAACTCTTAATGCAGCGCGGATGTTAGCAGAAAAGCCCCGCCCCCGCAAGCCGCGCGCCCTTGCGTTTTACGTTACAATACGTCGTCTGAAAACACCCGAACACCCTATCATGCACCTGCCCTCCGCCATTCCCGCCCTTGCCGCCGCCCTCATCTTTACCCTGCCCTTGGGCGCGTGCGGCAAAAAAACATCCGAACAAACCGTGCTTCAGGGCGAAACGATGGGTACGACCTATACCGTCAAATACCTTTCAGACGACCTCCCCAACCCGCCCGCACCCGAAGCCGTGAAAAAGCAGATTGACGGTGCGCTCGAAGAAGTCAACCGCCAAATGTCCACCTACCGCGAAGACTCCGAAATCAGCCGCTTCAACCAAATGCGCGAAACCCGCAAACCCATGCCCGTTTCCGCCGATTTCGCCGCCGTAACTGCCGAAGCCTTACGCCTCAACCGCCTCACACAAGGCGCGCTCGACGTAACCGTCGGCCCGCTCGTCAACCTTTGGGGCTTCGGACCGAACAAAGAAATCACCCGCGAACCCACCCAGGCTGAAATCGACAAAGCCGCCGCCCAAACCGGTACGGACAAAATCATCCTCACGCAAAACGGCAAACAAGCCACCCTCGCCAAAACCCAACCCGAAGCCTATCTCGACCTCTCCTCCATCGCCAAAGGCTTCGGCGTGGACAAAGTGGCAGGCGAACTTGAAAAACTCGGCATCCAAAACTACCTTGTCGAAATCGGCGGCGAATTGCACGGCAAAGGCCGCAACGCCCAAGGCGAACCTTGGCGCATCGGCATCGAACAGCCCAACATCGTCCAAGGCGGCAACACCCAAATCGTCGTCCCCCTCGACAACCGCTCCCTCGCCACCTCCGGCGACTACCGCATTTTCCACGTTGACCCGCAAGGCAGGCGGCTGTCCCACATCATCGACCCCAAAACCCGCCGCCCGCTGTCGCACCGCCTTGCCTCCATCAGCGTCGTCGCCGACAACGCCACCACCGCCGACGGCCTGTCCACCGGACTTTTCGTACTTGGCGAAACCGAAGCCCTCAAACTCGCCGAACAGCAAAACCTCGCCGTTTTCCTGATTATCCGCGACCAAAACGGCTACCATACCGAAATGTCCGGCGCGTTTAAAAAACTACTCCATTAATATCTACAGACTCATATCCATCCCACAGGAACACCATCATGAAAACCCTACTCCTCACCTTCGGCCTCTTCCTCCTCGTCATCCTCGGCATGGCGGTCGGCTACATTTTCTCCAAACGCACCATCAAAGGCAGTTGCGGCGGCATCTCTTCGCTGGGCATGAAAAAAGTCTGCGACTGCGACACCCCGTGCGACACGCTGCAAAAGAAACTGGACGAACAGAAACAGCAGGAAAGCAAAGGCATTACCGTCGATCACTGATTCTCGCCCGAATCAGGTTCAGCCTTGCTTTGAACTTGGCAACACAAAAGGTCGTCTGAAAACCGCATATTGCAGTTCAGTTTTCAGACGACCTTTGATTTGCAAGTTTGGCTGTTTTGAGGAAGCAGATAACGATTTATCGAAGCTGCTCAAATCGCCGTCATTTCCGTACAAGCAGGAAGGACAGGACAGATATAGTGGATTAACTTTAAATCAGGACAAGGCGACGAAACCGCAGACAGTACAGATAGTACGGAACCGATTCACTTGGTGCTTCAGCACCTTAGAGAATCGTTCTCTTTGAGCTAAGGCGAGGCAACGCCGTACTGGTTTAAAGTTAATCCACTATACTTT
>NZ_AJMT01000017.1:0-8528 GCF_000260655.1 Neisseria sicca VK64 | reverse complement strand
TGCGACAAGACGTTGTAGGCTTTAATCACGCCGCTTTGCTGCAAGACAATATCGAGCACCTGCTCGCGCAAAGCGGTTACCTGTACGCCGTCACGGCGTGCCTGTTCGAGGATTTTTTGTTTGATTGCGTGTTTCATAAAGGCTTTCAGACGACCTTAAAATTCTGAACGGAGAGGATTACATTATAACGTTGTTTATGTAAGATGCAGATATTCGGAGGTTGTCTGAAACCGAGCGCCACCGTTCAGACGACCCATCCCATCCAATCTGCCTATTTGAACCACGACTTAATCCGTGCAAACAAAGACATACTCTGTTTCTCAAAATTCTCCGCCTGTGCGGGTACGGGCAGCGTATTGCGGATGACTTTCATACCGGCAAAGGTTTGGGCGACAGGCATGATTTCGATGGAGTTGACGTTCATGTGCGCCGGACGCTGATAGAGCCACAAAGCCGTATCCGCAATGTCTTGCGGCTGGATGGACTCGACGTTCTCATAAACCTTTTCCGCCCGCTCGTCATCGCCCTTAAATCGGACGTTGGAAAACTCGGTACCGCCGCACAAACCCGGCTCGATGTTGGTGACACGGATGTTTTTATCCGCCAATTCCGCGCGCAGGTTCATGCTGAACTGGCGCACAAACGCCTTGGTCGCGCCGTACACGTTGCTGCCCTCGTAGGCATAGCTGCCGGCAATCGAACCCAAATTCATGATATAGCCTTGTTTGCGCTCCGCCATTTGTGGCAGGATTTGGCGCGTTAGGAAAGTCAGACCGATAATGTTCGTTTGAATCATGGTTTCCCAATCGCCGAAATCTGCTTTGTCCGCCGTTTCCAAACCCAACGCCAATCCGGCGTTGTTGATCAGGCAATCGATTTCGGCAAAATTTTCAGGCAGGCTGTCGAGCGCGTTGCGTATCGACTCGGTACGCGAAACGTCCATTTCCAAAGGATAAAACCGCTCGCCCAATTCGGCCGCCAATGCCTGCAGTTTCTCGCCGCGCCGTGCCGCACCGATAACGGAATAACCGGCCTGTACAAACGTGCGGCACATCGCCTCGCCGAAACCGGCTGACGCGCCGGTAACCAAAATCGCCATAACTATTTCCTTTCTTTTCTCGTTTTGTAAACCCATTTCAGGTATGATTGCAACTTTTCAGACGACCTCTTCGGACGTCGTCTGAAAAATATGAATAACAAAATACTATCACAGGACACCAAAGCCATGAATACCAAACTCTTCTCAGCGGCGCTGCTCGCTGCCCTGACCCTTGCCGCCTGCGGTGGCGGCGCACCCGCGCAACCCAAAGGTCCGATCTCCGAAGACCGTACCACTGCGTTCAAATCCATGATGCCCGAGTTCTCCAGCATGGGCAAAATGGTAAAAGGCGAAGAGCCTTACGACGTGGAAAAATTCAAGCAGGCTGCGGCAACTTTTGCCGAAACCAGCAAAAAACCTTTCACCTTCTTCCAATCTGACGACAAAGGCAACGGCCGCGCCCTGCCTGCGGTTTGGTCTGATGCGGCCAAATTCAAAGCCGAAGAAGACAAATTCGCCGCTGCCGTTGAGAAACTGAACGCCGCCGCGCAAACCGGCAAGCTGGAAGAAATCAAAGCCGCTTACGGCGAAACCGGCGCAAGCTGCAAATCCTGCCACGACACCTTCCGCGCTCCGGAAGAATAAGCCGCTGCACTGACATACAAAACGGTCGTCTGAAATCCGGTTTCAGACGACCTTTTTTTGATTTTTAATGATTGCCGTGCTTAATAATCGGTTTCAACGGCAATCCAGCCTTCGTGCAAACGCTTTCATGTTCCGTAAATGTCAAGTTTGACGGTTGCCTGTCAGTTATCCTTAAATTCGGCAAAAACGATAAAAAGAAAACCCGTCGGATAATCGACGGGTTTTCGTATGATGGCGGAGTAAGAGGGATTCGAACCCTCGATGCAGGTTGACCCCACATGCTTCCTTAGCAGGGAAGTGCCTTCAGCCTCTCAGCCATTACTCCTAAGGAAGTGCGTAATATACTGGTTTGGTTCGGACGTGTCAAGCCGAGCCTGAGTGTATTTTTTAACCGTATGAAATCATTTGTATAAAATATAAAGAAGCGTGAAATTGTAGCCCGTATGCGGCGGCTGGTACAATTCATGCTTGGTTTCAGGATGTGATGAAAATGAATGATTTAATCGTATTGAACAAGCCTTATGGTGTGATTTGCCAGTTTTCGGCGCATGAAAAGTATGGGTGTTTGAAAGATTATGTGTCGCTGCCGGACTTTTATCCAGCGGGGCGTTTGGATACGGACAGCGAGGGTTTGCTGCTGTTGACGAACGACGGGCGTTTGCAGGCGCGGATTGCGGATCCTAAATTTAAACTGGAGAAAACTTATTGGGCGCAGGTGGAAGGTTCGCCCGACGAAGCGAAGCTGGATATGCTGCGGCACGGGGTGGATTTGGGGGATTTTGTCACGCGTCCGGCAAAGGTTCGCGTATTAGAGGCGGGCGAAGCGGATGTTTTGTGGCCGCGCGTGCCGCCTATCCGCGTGCGCAAGTCCGTGCCTGATTTTTGGGTGGAAATTCGGATTTCGGAAGGAAAAAACCGGCAAGTCAGGCGGATGACGGCTAAGGCGGGTTTTCCGTGCCTGCGTTTGGTCAGGGTGGCGATAGGTCGTCTGAACGTGTTTGATTTGGGCTTGGGACTTGGGCAATGGACGTTTGCGCCGCATAAGCCTTGATGGATGGCTGTTTATTAAATTGATTGGCTGATAACGAAAAAGGTCGTCTGAAAACCCTGCAATACGGTTTTCAGACGACCTTTGTTATTGGATATTAATGATGCGTATGACCGATTTGGAAGGTCAGGGTGGTGTAGTTCGCCTGTTTTTGGCACACGCTTTGATCGGGGAAATCGGCTTTGTGTTCTACGCTGGCTTTCCAGAAGCCTTGACGCAGGGGGATGATGCTGACTTCGCCTTTGTCGTCCGTGGTATCGGAGAAGGCTTGTGCTTCGGTTTTGTGGGTTTTGCTGCGGTCGCTGGTGTCAAAACCGTCAAATGTGGCGGTAACGGTGGCGTTGGGCAGCGGCTCGCCGTTGAAAAGGACGCGGACTTTGAAGCGTTCGCCGACGTGGACGTTGGCGGGGTTGTCCAACGGAACGATTTCCAGATGTTGTCCGACTTGCTTGGTGATGACGGCGGTGTCTGCGCTTTCGTGACCGACGTTGACGATGTTTTTACCGAACATTCGGGTTTGTTCGCAATAGCTGGCGTCAGGCATTTCTTTGATGCTCACCTGTTTCCAGCCTGCGCTGTTTTTAGACCAGAAGGTCGGTTGGTATTCTGCGGTAACGAGGTAGCTACCGTCTTTGACAGGGAGTTTGCTGCGGTATTGGTAGTTGTACGTCCCTTTTTGAATCAGATTTTCTTTGCCTTTTTCGGTAATCAGCTGCATGGGCTTGCTGAAAATGTGGAGGCGGTCTTTGGCAATGGGTTCGAGTTCGGGGAACTCGCCGTAGCCCAATTCGGCTTGCAGGTATTCGCCGCCGTGTGTATGGGCGGTTTCGACCCAGACGCGGTGTGCTTGGGCGGTTGTGCTGAACAGGAGCGCGGATGCGATGAACAATGCGGTTTTTTTCATGGGTTCTCCAAATGTATCGGGTAGAAATTTGATTGGTTATAATATAACAATTTTATTTATAACGAAACGGCTTCATGAAAAAAGGTCGTCTGAAAACAGGATTTCTGTTTTCAGACGACCTTTCGCTTAGCTGATGTTTAAGCGTTAACCGGCTTTAGAAGCAATCTGAGGTTTTCGTTTTTCACTTGCAACAGCAAATCGATATTGGGATGCTTGCCCGGATTGGCTTGCGCATCGGCAACGTGTTCGGCAAACCAATCCAAGCCCTGCGCAGCAGCAGCGGCATCGAGCTTGCCACCGAAATTCAATGCCAAAGCGTTGTAGAGTTTCAGCGAGCCTTGCTTGCCGGGCGCATTGGGGATGTGATGGACGGCTTTGCCTTGTGCGTCAAGGATGTCGAGTCCGCTCAAATGACCGATGTCGGGCATGGCGGCGAGGTTGTCTTGGAAGCTCATGGTTGTCCTTTCTAATATGGGATTTTCAACGAAAAATACCTTGTATAGTGATTAACTTTAAACCAGTACGGCGTTGCCTCGCCTTAGCTCAAAGAGAACGATTCTCTAAGGTGCTGAAGCACCAAGTGAATCGGTTCCGTACTATCTGTACTGTTTGCGGCTTCGTCGCCTTGTCCTGACTTAAAGTTAATCCACTATAAAAAAGGTCGTCTGAAACCCATACATTCAGTTTCAGACGACCTCAAATCACGAATCAGCGCGTACCGAAAATCTTATCGCCCGCATCGCCCAAGCCGGGGATAATGTAGCCGTTTTCATTCAGATGGCTGTCGAGGGCGGCGGTGTAGATGGTGACGTCGGGATGCGCTTCATTGACGGCTTTGACGCCTTCGGGCGCGGCGACGAGTACCAACGCCTTGATATTTTTGCAGCCTTTCGCCTTCAACAGGTCGATGGTAGCCACCATAGAGCCGCCGGTGGCGAGCATGGGGTCGATAATCAGCGCGGGGCGTTCGTCCATGCTGTCCACGAATTTTTCAAAATAGGAAACGGGTTTGAGCGTTTCTTCGTCGCGCTGCAATCCGACCACGCTGATTTTGGCAGTCGGAATCAGGTCGAGCACGCCGTCGAGCATACCCAAACCGGCACGCAAAATCGGCACGACGGTCAAGGTTTTGCCCTTGATGCGGTCGCCTTCGATTTGACCGCACCAGCCGTCGATAATGTATTTTTCAATTTCAAAATCACGGCTGGCTTCGTAAGCCATCAGGCGCGCCAGCTCGGTAGTGAGGGTACGGAATTTGTAAGTGCTGCAATCGGCCTCGCGCATGAGCGTGAGTTTGTGGCGGACAAGGGGGTGATTGATAACGGTTACGTTCATTTGGCAGGCCTCGGATTGTTTTTGAATGGGTGTGATTATACTTTTTTTTATAACGAAACAAAATAAAGGATACGCAACGGCGGCTTATTTTCTGCGATCTTCAGGCTTACGTTTCCCCAATGGTTTTGCCCCACTCTTCTATCCGGCGGTTTAAACCGCTCCCTACACCTTCACCCGACACCCCGACTTCGCGCTTTCATATACTTTTTCCAGCAGACCCAACACCTCCGCCACTTGTCGCGGCTGTACCGCTGCGGGAGATTTGCCTTGCAGCGCGTCATAAAGGTTTTCATAAAACGCTGCATAATTGCCGCTGACGCTTTCAATTTTCTTGCGGACGACCACCCCGTCGATTTCGGTATGCAGGATGCCCCATTCGTCTTCCGGCTCACGGTTCCACGCCCCGACGGGTTGCGCGCCGCCGAGCAGCAGGGCTTCTTGGTTGTCGGCGTTTTGTTTGACGTATGAACCGCGTTTGCCGTGCAAGGTCATGAACGGCAAAGGTTCGCGGGCATATTTGCTTGCAGTCAGGGTGACTTTTTTGCCGTCGGTGTAATAAAGCGCGATATAGAAATTGTCGTCGCTGAGCGCTCTTTCATGCTGATAACGCACGTCGGCATAAAGTTCGTCAGGCATCCCGAAAATATCGACTGCCATATCCATGAAGTGCGAACCCAAATCGTACACCAGCCCCACGCCCGCCTCGCCTGTTTCCTTCCAGCGTTTTTTGTTCAAGGCAGCCGCATAACGCTCGAAACGGAACTCCGCATCCACAATTTCGCCTAAGAGGTCGTCTGAAAGCAGTTTTTTGGCGGTCAGCGGCGCGCTGTCCCAGCGGCGGTTTTGGTAAACGGTCAGCAATACGCCCTGCCGCTCGGCAAGTTCCGCCAATTCCAAGGCTTGCGCCGCCGTGGCGCACAACGGTTTTTCCACCACCACATTTTTACCCGCACGCAAAGCCTGAGCGGCAAAATCGAAATGCGTCTGGTTCGGCGTGGTCACGGCCACCAAATCCACATCATCGGTAAGCAACTCCTCAAACGAGCGCACGGTCTGCGCCTGCGGCAGGACTTCCTGCACCCTATTGCCGCTGCGTTCAAACACGCGCACGACTTCAAACCGCGAATCCGCACGCCAAAACGGCAGATGGAACACCTGCGCCGACATGCCGAACCCCGCCAATCCGATTTTGATTTTCCGCATAGCCAAACTCCTTTTCAGACGACCTCAAATTGCCGTATATCCGTTATAATACCGCACTTATTTCACACAGGCCGTCTGAAAACAAAGTTGAAACGGCCGCCGCCGTTTAAGGAAAACCATGAGAAAACCGCAACGCGGCTATGCCCGCCAAGACCGTGTCAAAGAACAAATCATGCGCGAACTGGCCGAGCTGGTCCGCACCGGCCTGAAAGACCCGCGCGCAGGCTTCATCACCATCAACGAAGTCGAAGTCACCCGCGATTACAGCCACGCCACCGTGTTCTACACCGTCCTCGACGACAGCACCCGCGACATTACCGAAGAAGCCTTGGAACACGCCAAAGGCCACTTGCGCAGCGAATTGGCGAAACGCATCAAACTCTTCAAAACGCCCGAACTGCACTTCAAATACGACGAATCACTCGAACGCGGCATGAGCATTTCCAGCCTCATCGATCAAGTCGCGGCGGAAAAGCCAGTTAAAGATTAAAAATAAAGCTCGTCTGAACACCCGGTATTAAAACCTGAAGATCTGTTTCAGACGGCCTCCTTGCTCTGCTTTCGGATATATCCATGACCTTTCCCGAATTTCTATTGTCTTTAGTCTTTTTCTCCTATTGTGCCTGCTACGCTTTCAGTTTGCGCAAAGGGAAAACCGTCTTTGATACCGCATCGGGCAACGAAATCCACATAGGTAAAAACGGGCATTACTCGGTTTGGCATGATGGAGACGGACAAATCCCCTTCCGCATCACCGACCTAAACGGGCGGAAAGCACCTCTCTCCAAACCGCTGTTTCATGCCAGTTTCCGCCGTACCGGCGGCCGCATCACGCTTTTAAAGCAAGGCCGTCTGAAAAAAGGCAGCTACACAGTAGAAACACCAAATCCGCACAGCCACATCATCCTCAGAAAAACAATATCGGAAACGCCGATTATTCTACTCGGCACTTCCATCTTATCCCTTTCCTTCCTTCTTCACTAACATGACCGCCAAAACCGCCAAACGCCCCGTCAACGGCGTCCTCCTGCTCGACAAGCCCGAAGGACTTTCCAGCAATACCGCCCTGCAAAAAGCCCGCCGCCTCTACAACGCTGAAAAAGCGGGGCATACCGGCGTACTCGATCCTTTGGCAACCGGACTTTTGCCCGTCTGCTTCGGCGAAGCGACCAAGTTCGCCCAATATCTGCTGGATGCCGATAAAGCCTACACCGCCACGCTGAAACTCGGCGAAGCCAGCAGCACGGGCGACGCCGAAGGCGAAATCATCGCTACCGCCCGCGCCGATATTTCCTTAGCCGAATTTCAGACGGCCTGCCAAGCCCTGACAGGCAACATCCGCCAAGTGCCGCCGATGTTTTCCGCCCTCAAACACGAAGGCAAACCGCTGTACGAATACGCCCGCAAAGGCATCGTCATCGAACGCAAACCGCGTGATATCACCATTTACGCCATCGATATTACCGAGTTTGACGCACCCAAAGCCGTCATCGACGTACGTTGCAGCAAAGGCACCTACATCCGCACCCTCAGCGAAGACATCGCCAAACACATCGGCACGTTTGCCCACCTGACCGCCCTGCGCCGCACCGAAACCGCCGGTTTCACCATCCGCGAAAGCCACACGCTCGAAGCCTTGGCAGAATTAAACGAAACCGAACGCGACGCCTTGCTCCTGCCCTGCGACGTTTTAGTGCGGCACTTCCCCAAAATCGAACTAAACGACCGCGCCGTAGCCATGCTCAAATGCGGCCAGCGCCCGCAGTTTACCGAGGACATGTCTGCCGACCAACCCATCCGCATTTACGACAGAAGCGGAACATTTATCGGCCTGGTGGAATACCAAAAAGAAATCGGCCGCCTCAAAGCCCTGCGGCTGATGAACACGGCGAAAGACTGAATGGTTTGATGATCAAATGAAAATATAGGAAAGGTCGTCTGAAAAACAGGAAAACCGGTTTTCAGACGACCTTTTTTTGCAAACTATAGTCAATTAAAAACAAAATAGTACAATACTCAACTTTGAAGGTCTAACCATGGCATACTCTGCGGACTTAAGAAACAAAGCTTTAAACTATTACGAACAATGCAAAAACATCAGCCAAACCGCAGCAACATTTAACTTGTCAAGAAACACGCTTTACCTGTGGATTCGCCTTAAAAAACAAACAGGCAGCCTAAAACATCAAGTTACCGGTCTGAATGCCGTCAAATTGGATAGGCAAAAACTGGCTCAATATGTTGGGCAACACCCGGATGCCTATCTGCATGAAATCGCCAAACATTTTGATTGTACGGCAGCCGCCGTTTGCTATGCACTCAAACAGATGGGGATGACGCGCAAAAAAAGACCA
>NZ_AJMT01000016.1:0-6950 GCF_000260655.1 Neisseria sicca VK64 | reverse complement strand
CGGTCCAAGTTTCCACCATTCCCGAATACGCCGACAAGGGCAGCCATCCGATTGAGTTTACCTTCACTTATCGCGAAACCGGCAAAGCAGATGGCAAACCCACTATCTTGGAAGAAGAAGCAACCTTTATCGGAGAATAAAACGTGTCCGAGCAAAAACAAGTCAAACCTTGGTACAAACACATTTGGCCGTGGGTGTTGATGGCGGGGCCTATTTTCGTCGTGATTGCCAGTGTCGCCATGTTCTTCGTCGCCAAAGAACATGCAACCGATTTGGTAACGGACGACTATTACAAAGACGGCAAACATATCGACATCCAGCTTCACCGCGATGAAGAGGCAGTGAAGCGGCATATGCAGGTGCAAGTGCTGATCAGTCCAGATAAGGATGCGGCCAAAGTGTTTGTCAGCGGGGAATTCGATCCCAAACAGCCTTTGAATCTCCTTTTGATGCACCCGACTAAAAAATCGGAAGACCAAACCGTCAAACTGCACCCCGTCAGTGCGGAAATCCAAAACGGTCGTATGGAGTATGAAGCGACTTTCAAACCTCTGCCGCCGACCAACCACTGGTATCTGCGCGTGGAAGACACTTCAGGCGTTTGGCGGGTGGAGGATAAATGGATAGTCAGTCAAGGTAATGCAATCAATCTGACCCCTATGAACAAATTGTTTGAGAATGCTAATCAGAAGCCGAAAGATTCAGGACAATAGTTTGACAGGCTCAAAAGGTCGTCTGAAAAATTTCAGACGACCTTCATGTTGTAAGGTTTGTGATGATGTTGGCGCAAATATAGTGGATTAACTTTAAACCAGTACGGCGTTGTCTCGCCTTAGCTCAAAGAGAACGATTCTCTAAGGTGCTGAAGCACCAAGTGAATCGGTTCCGTACTATCTGTACTGTCTGCGGCTTCGTCGCCTTGTCCTGATTTAAATTTAATCCACTATAAAGCGGGCAGGGCAGTATCGGTCGTGAACATAGCTGAATGACTGATAAGGCAGGATAACCGTTTTCAGATGACCCCGGTCGTCATGAAAGTAACAAGGACAAGGTATGAGCAAACGCTGGCGCAGGCTGACGGACAACGAAATCAAAATGGCAAAGCTGATTTTTGCCGACAGCATTGATTACGCCCGCGTCAAAATCTATCAAGGCATTCCTTGCCTGCCAACCATGCAGGTTGCCGTTTCGCCCAACGGGAACATCTATTTCCCGCGCAATAATTGTCCTGACGACTTCGCCCTCGCTTCCGAGTCCCATCAAATATGGATGATTCATGAATTGACCCATGTTTGGCAGTACCAGCAAGGATTTAAAACCTGGTTGGGCGGATTGTTTTTGTTCGTCAGCGGAGGCTACCGCCGCCGCCGTGCCTATCTCTATCCCAATCTGTCTGATATTTGTCATTTCGGTATGCTGAATATGGAGCAGCAGGCGGATTTATTGGCGCATTATTACGCGTCGTGTTATCTAAAAGGCAACATATACAACGCCCAAAATCAAACCTTTCAAAAGATTTTAAAGTCGTTTATCGAAGACCCGTGCCAAAAAGAATGGCTGCCTCAATGCAGGTTTTATCGAAAAAACAAACGGACTTGAAGGCTTTTGCTGTCTGAAAGATAGTTAAAACATATGCTTTCAGACAGATAAGTCCGTTATAATAGGCAAATTAACTATCATAACCACATCAAAGGTAAATCATGCCTTGGAACATACCGATTTTTCTGACTTGGATGCGCGTTTTGCTGATTCCGGTCTTTACTTTGCTGTTTTTCCTGCCAAAAGGGTGGATTGCACCGGAAACCGTCAATTGGACTGCCGCTATCATTTTCGCACTCGCAGCCGTAACTGATTGGTTTGACGGATTTTTAGCAAGGCTTTGGAAGCAAACCTCCGATTTCGGCGCCTTCCTCGATCCCGTTGCGGATAAATTGATGGTAGCGACCGCATTATTGCTGCTGGTCAGCCTTGGCCGTACTTATGTTATCTTCGCCATTATCATCATCGGCAGGGAAATCACCATTTCCGCTTTGAGGGAATGGATGGCGCAAATGGGCAGACGGAGCAGCGTTGCCGTTGCCACGATCGGCAAATTTAAAACCGCCGCGCAAATGGTTGCCATATTTTTATTGCTCTTAGCCTCCAATCGATTTGACAATATTTTTTACCTGACAGGTAACATATTGATGTTTATCGCATCTGTATTAACCCTCTGGTCAATGTTCTATTATCTGAAAATGGCGTGGCAGGAAATCAAATAAAAAATAAAACAAACCCCTTGACGACAAGTTTTAAATCCATAATAATTGCGTCTTCTTCAGAAACAGCAGTAAGAAACAGACATTCGGCGGGAATAGCTCAGTTGGTAGAGCGCAACCTTGCCAAGGTTGAGGTCGCGAGTTCGAGACTCGTTTCCCGCTCCAAACGAATCCTGTCTTAAGTTGCTATAAAGTTTCTCCGATGCGGGAATAGCTCAGTTGGTAGAGCGCAACCTTGCCAAGGTTGAGGTCGCGAGTTCGAGACTCGTTTCCCGCTCCAGTTTGAACACTACCTGGTAGTTTGTTTGGCGAGATAGCAAAGTGGTAATGCAGCGGATTGCAAATCCGTGGACGCCGGTTCGATTCCGACTCTCGCCTCCACTCATTTCATGGCGGGGTGGCAGAGTGTTTATGCTATAAGGGGTGCAACCCTTATATAGGCCGGTTCAAATCCGCGCCCCCGCCTCCAAATTTCAATATAAAACAGTCTGCGCCCGGGTGGTGAAATAGGTAGACACAACGGACTTAAAATCCGTCGGCCCTAAACCGGCCGTGCCGGTTCGATTCCGGCTCCGGGCACCAATAAATCTATGAATTTATTGAATAATCTAAGACTCTAAATTACCAAAAGACAGCTTATAATTCAGGCTGTCTTTTTGCTTTGTGTCCAATTTGTGTCCAACTTGTGACCTTTACACAATGTAATTGCATGAAATCAAATACCTAAGGAAAAGCCCTGAAAACCGGACAAGTTTTCAGGGCTTAATTTTATATTCTACACTTGTTTACACGCTAAAGGCTTGAAAAATAAAATGTAGTTTTAAGTAATAACTGTTCTCATTGATGTAAGTCAAAAAAATATCGGGTAAACGTTCACATCTCCGCCAATCGTTACACTTCATAGAGCTAAAGTGCTATTCTGCAAAGGTAAATTTCTTCTACCTATAAATTCTATCTGACAAATTAGGAGCTTGATATGTCAACCGATGTACAGCAACGCCCTGCCGCTTGGGAAGGTTTTGTCGGCGGTAATTGGGAAACCAATGTCGACGTGCGCGATTTTATTCAGAAAAACTACACGCCTTATGAAGGCGATGCGTCTTTCCTCGCGCCTGCGACCGAGGCGACGACCAAACTGTGGGCGGACGTGATGGAAGGCATCAAAGTCGAAAACCGCACGCACGAACCTTACAAAATCGACGCGCAAGTCGTGTCCGGCATTACCAGCCATGCACCGGGCTATATCGATAAAGATTTGGAAACCATCGTCGGCCTGCAAACAGACGAGCCTCTGAAACGCTCAATCATGCCGTTCGGCGGTTTGAAAATGGTGCAAGACGCGTGCAAAGTGTACAACGTCGAGTTGAACCCTGAAGTCAGCGAAATCTTCACCAAATACCGCAAAACCCATAATCAAGGCGTGTTTGATGTTTATACGCCCGACATCCGCCGTTGCCGCAAATCCGGTGTGATCACCGGTTTGCCGGATGCTTACGGTCGTGGTCGCATCATCGGCGACTACCGCCGCGTGGCATTGTACGGTATCGACTTCTTGATGAAAGACAAACTCAACCAGTTCAACTCGCTGCAAGCCGATTTGGAAAACGGCGTGGATTTGGAAGAAGTTATCCGCCGCCGCGAAGAAATCAACGAACAATACAAAGCCTTGGGTCAAATGAAAGAAATGGCAGCCTCTTACGGCTACGACATTTCCGGCCCTGCGAAAAATGCACAAGAAGCCATCCAATGGACTTACTTCGGCTACCTTGCCGCCGTTAAATCGCAAAACGGCGCCGCCATGTCGTTCGGTCGCGTGTCTTCATTCTTGGACATCTACATCGAGCGCGACCTGAAAAACGGCGTAATTACCGAAACCCAAGCGCAAGAATTTATCGACCATTTGGTGATGAAACTGCGTATGGTTCGTTTCCTGCGTACGCCCGAATACGACCAACTCTTCTCCGGCGACCCGATTTGGGCAACCGAATCCATCGGCGGTATGGGTTTAGACGGCCGCACGCTGGTAACCCGCACCAACTTCCGCGTGCTGCACACCCTGTACAATATGGGTCCGTCTCCCGAACCAAACATCACCGTATTGTGGTCCGAACAACTGCCGCAAGGCTTTAAAGAGTTTTGCGCCAAAGTGTCCATCGACACCTCGTCCATCCAATATGAAAACGACGATTTGATGCGTCCGGACTTCAACAGCGACGACTACGCCATTGCCTGCTGCGTCAGCCCGATGGTGGTCGGCAAACAAATGCAGTTCTTCGGCGCACGCGCCAACTTGGCGAAAACCCTGCTGTACGCAATCAACGGCGGCGTGGACGAGAAATCCAAAGACCAGGTCGGCCCGAAAACCGAACCGATTATGGACGAAGTCTTGGACTACGACACTGTCTTTGCGCGCATGGACAAATTCATGGATTGGCTGGCAACCCAATACGTTACCGCGCTGAACATCATCCATTACATGCACGACAAATACAGCTACGAAGCCGCACTGATGGCGCTGCACGACCGCGACGTGAAACGTACTATGGCCTGCGGTATCGCCGGTTTGTCTGTGGCCGCCGACTCACTGTCCGCTATCAAATACGCCAAAGTCAAACCGATTCGCGACGAAAACGGTATTGCCGTCGACTTTGAAATCGAAGGCGAATATCCGCAGTTCGGTAACAACGACGACCGCGTGGACGACATTGCCTGCGACTTGGTGGAACGCTTCATGAAAAAAGTGGCAACCCACAAAACTTACCGCAACGCAACGCCGACCCAGTCCGTGTTGACCATTACCTCCAACGTTGTGTACGGCAAAAAAACCGGCAACACGCCGGACGGTCGGCGCGCCGGCGCACCGTTCGGCCCGGGTGCCAACCCGATGCACGGCCGCGATGTCAACGGTGCCGTCGCTTCGCTGACCTCCGTAGCCAAACTGCCGTTCGAGTTTGCCAAAGACGGTATTTCCTACACCTTCTCCATCGTGCCGGGCGCATTGGGCAAAGATGAAAACTCCCGCGAACGCAACCTCGCAGGCCTGATGGACGGTTACTTCCACCACGAAGAAGGAGAAGTGGAAGGCGGTCAACACCTGAACGTCAACGTATTGACCCGCGAAACGCTGGAAGACGCGATGAACAATCCGGACAAATATCCGCAACTGACCATCCGCGTGTCCGGTTACGCCGTACGCTTCAACTCGCTGACCCGCGAACAGCAGCTTGACGTGATTACCCGCACCTTTACACAAACCATGTAAAGCAAAGGGTTTACAGTAAACCAAGCCGGGGGACGGATTATCCGGAACCCGGCTTGATTTTGCCTGAAGCAATGGTTTGATAATATCAAAATCCAGTGGATTAACTTTAAATCAAGACGACCGAAGGCGGTACAATAGAGTTATCATTAAAACCCATTTACCTATTTAAAAACAGCCCATAAACTTCCCACAACAGGGAACGCAATGCCCGCATATTAATCCAATAAGAAGAACCCTCTGCAACACAAAAACAAGTTTTCAGACGACCCCAATATCCGGTACATCAGACACCATGCAGACATCTATCGCCATCAACCCCGAAACGCCCGCCCCCGCCAAAGACCTCGGACACCGCCATTACAACGGCAAAGGCATCGTCCATTCCGTAGAATCCTGCGGCGCGGTGGACGGTCCCGGATTGCGCTACGTCCTCTTCCTGCAAGGCTGCCTCATGCGCTGCCTCTACTGCCACAACCGCGACACATGGGACTTGCACACCGAACAAGCCCAAGAAATGACCGTGCCCGAAGTCATGAAGCAAGTCATGTCCTACCGACACTACCTGCGCGCCACAGGCGGCGGCGTTACCGCCACAGGCGGCGAACCGCTCCTGCAATACGAATTCGTACGCGACTGGTTCACCGCCTGCCAAGAACACGACATCCACACCTGCCTCGACAGCAACGGCTACGCCCTGCATTACGATTCGATCCTTGACGACCTGCTCGACCACACCAACCTCGTCATGCTCGATTTAAAACAAATCGACCCCGAAATCCACAAAGTCCTCGTCGGCATCCCCAACACCAAAACCCTCAAATTCGCCCACTACCTCGCCGAACGCAAACAGCCCGCCCGCGTCCGCTACGTCGTCGTGCCGGGCTATACCGACGACGACCGTTCCGCCCACCTGCTCGGCGAATTCATCGCAGACATGGACAACGTCGAAATGGTCGAACTCCTTCCTTATCACGAACTGGGCGCGCACAAATGGGCATTGTGCGGCGACACCTACAAACTCACCGGCGTACATCCGCCCCCCAAAGAAACCATCCTCAAAATCAAATCAATTTTAGAAAGCTACGGCAAAAACATTATTTATTGAGTTCAAATCCAAAAGGGTCGTCTGAAAATGAAATATTCGCTTTCAGACGACCTTTTCGCCGTTCATCCCATTTGTTGCAGCCCATTGCATCAATCAGTTACCATATAAATCTATTGTCATTTTAGACCTTCAGTCGCAATCTTTGGGCTAAGTTGAGACAACGTGGTATCGGTTCAAACTTGGATTACTAGAGCATTCTTATCTTTAAAATTTATAGTGGATTAAAATTGCAATGATACGGCGTTGCCAACGCCCTTATGTACTACCCGTACACGGCGGGCGTTGCCGCCTTGTCTCATTTTTATTTTAATCCACTATAACTTTA